>JAYVPN010000210.1:0-12469 GCA_043757365.1 Gemmatimonadota bacterium
AGCAGAATGAAACAGCTGAACGCATACGCCGGTGTCGTCATCCAGTCGAGCAGCCGAACGGACGCGCGGCTCGCGAAATACGCGGCACAAAGTCCGAGCGCGAGCCACATCAGCTGCGCACGCCAAAGTCCGGTGACAAACGTCGGCACATCGGTTTGACCTGCCGAGAATACCATCGCGACGCCGAACGTCGAGAGCGCCAGCGCCAGTAAGACGAGCGGATAGTCCGCGACCAGCTGTCCGCGCTTCACGGTCCCTCCGTTTCGATCGACTGCGAAACCGCGGCCTTCAAATAATGCTCGATAATCTTCGACGCGATCCGCGCCGCACGCGTGCCGTGTCCGCCGAACTCGATCATCACCGCGACGACGATTTTTGGATCATCCGACGGCGCGTAGCCGACGAACCAGGCGTGGTCGCCGGTGGTCGGGCCGCTCTGCGCCGTGCCGGTCTTTCCGGCAAGCGCGATCCCCTCAATCCTCGACGCGGCCGCCGTGCCGCGGCTCACGACGCCGGCCAGCGCTGCGTGAATACCGGCCATCTGATTGCTGTCGAGCTGGAACAAGCGCGTGCGCTCCGTCGGCGACCGAACAACCTGCGGGCGGGCCGCCTCACCGTCGGTGGCGAGTGCGGTGTAAAACCGCGCCATATTCACGACGGTCTGTGAATTCTCGCCCTGGCCGATCGCGAGGTTCATCGAGATCGGCTCTTTGATCCACCCGCCCGGATACTTCTTGTTGAAGTACGCCTTGTACACAGAGTCCGGAAACTGTGGGCGAGATTCGCTCGGCAGGTCGATTCCGGTGCGGTCTTTCGCGCCGATAGCGATACCACCCGCCACGAGACGCGATAAACCGATATTCAAGCCGAGCTGATAAAAATACACGTCACATGACTTCTCGATCGCCTGCATCAGATTGAGCGATCCATGTCCCCGCTTATCGTGACACTTGAAGTAGCGATTACCGAACTGCATTCCGCCGGTGCACGGCTTCGGCATATGGTCGTCGAGCTTCACGACGCCTTCTTGCAGCCCGATGATCGCGCTCGCCAGCTTCCACGTCGAACCGGGCGGATACGTCCCCTGCACCGCCTTGTTGAACATTGGCCGTCGCGGATCTGTGTTCAACGACTTCCAATACTCAGCCGGAATCCCGCCGATAAACCGGTTCGGGTCGTAACTCGGCGCGCTGTACAGCGCGAGCACTTCGCCGGTCTTCGGCTCGATCGCCACCGCCGCACCCTGCAGCGAATCACCGAAAATATTGACGATGACCTTCTGCAGATCGAGATCGATGTTTGTGTACAGAGGCTTGCCGCTCTGGGGAATCAACTCCTGCCGCGCGCCGGCTTCGCGCACGACGCGCCCGCGCGCGTCCACCTCGACGAACCGTACACCTTCGCGCCCGCGCAGCCGCGACTCGTATTGCTTCTCGATCCCCATCTTCCCGACCTGCTGACCGGGCTTGTACCCCTTAAAATTCTTCGACTGAAGTTCCGACTCGTTGATCTCACCGGTGTAGCCGACGAGCGCCGCCACGGATGCGCCGTCCGGGTAGTAGCGCTTGGGGCTCGCCTGGATGATCAGCCCCGGAAACTCCACGCGATGCTCTTCGAGTACCGACACCAAATCGAACGACGCATCCGGAAAGATCACGGCCGGACGGTTCGGGTTCCGACGGTAACGCCGCACCACCGCATCCATCTGATCGTCACTGATCGAGATCGTTCGCGTAAGCCGCCGCAGCGACGCGCGCAGCGAATCAGGTCCCGGCGACAACAGCGACACCGTGTAGCCGGGAATATTCTCAGCGATGATCGCGCCCTTGCGATCGTAGATCTGCCCGCGCTGCGCCTGAATCGGCACTTCGCGCAATCGATTCTCCTCGGACTGCAGCACATACTGCGAGTGCTGGAGAATCTGCGTCCGGAAAAACGAGCCGACGAGGAAAACGAAGACGAGAAAGACGAGCCCCGACGCGACGCGCGCCCGGCGCTGCACGTCGTTCGGATGAAAGCTCATGCGCGAGGCGCCCCGAGCACCGGACGCACGGCGAGCAACACGATGAGACCGGTAATGGCCGTCACCGCCGCCGAGAGCGGTGACCACAGCACGGCCTGCACGAGCAGATCACTCCCCTGCAGCCGATGCTCGGCGACGAGGAAAATAAGATCGAACACCCACTTGCCAAGAAAAACGAAGATCCCATTCAGCGCGACGTTATCCGCGAAGAACGCCGCCTTCAGCCAGCTCGCGCCGAAGCCGACGACGGTCATCGACAGCGCGCCGGCACCGAACGCGCTCGGCGTCAGCGAGTCGCCGAGCAAGCCGAGCGCGAAGCCGGCAATCGCGGCGACACCCGGCCGCGCGCGAACCGCTACGAGCAGCAGCGCAATCACGAGAAAATCCACCGGCGCGCGCCAGGCGAGCACCGGCCGCAGTGTGTACTGCAGCACGATGAGCAACACGAACACAAAGGCAAACCAAGTGCCTTTTGCAGCGTTCACGGGCGCTTCCTCGTCGTATCGGGTGCGGAAGCGGGCGGCGGCACCATCGGCGTGGCTGCGGGGGCCGGTGCAGGGGCAAGCGCCGCGGCCTTCGCCGCCGCTGCCGCGCGTACCATCGCGTTGATCGAATCACCGGCCACGATCACCCGCTTCATCGCCGAGTCCGTCCCGCTCCCCAACTGCCAGACGTTCTCGAGTCCGGCACGCACACGCTCTGGTTTGAGAATCATCACCGAAGTGATATCCGGGAGCTTCACCACCGGACGCACGAGATAGCTGCGCGCCCAACCCTCGAGTGTCTTCAACTCAGACAGTACTGTGCCGATGGGAATGCCGCGCGGATACACGCCGCCGAGCCCGGAGCTGACGATCACGGCGCCCGCCTTGAGCTGCGTGCGCATCGGCACGCTGCGGAGTTCGAGCAGATATCGCTCAGCGCCAGGGCCGAGGTGTGCGGTCACGATACCAAACGTGCTGCCATCGGCAGCCATCGCGCTCACCCGGAAGTCCGGATGTGGCCAGAGAATCGCCAGCGACATCGAGTTGTCGACGCGCTCGATCATCCCGACCAATCCGTCGGGCGTGACCACCGGCGAGAGCGGTTCAACGCCGGCACGCTTGCCGGCGGAAAGCGTGATCGTCGTCGCGTCCCCCAGCCCCCTGCCCTGCAGCGCCTCGGCCGGCACGAAGCCCCATTTCACGGCGGCGCCGAAGCCGAGGAGTTTGCGCAATCGCTCGTTTTCGTCCTCGACGCCGGTGAGGCGCTGGGCGCGCAGCGTCACGCTGTCGGTGAGGCGCAGCGCATCGTCGTGCGCGAGAAAAGCGCGGCGCGAGAGTTCCGAGCGCTCCTGCAGCGACGCGAGCGGCCGGACAACAGTCGATCGAAGCGCCGACGCCGCGTTGTTGCGCATCGGCGCGGGAAGAATCAGGCAGACGAACGCCGCCACGCCGCACGCGGCGGCGAACACGAGATCGACGCGGGTATCCGTTTGCGCGGGACGCGGCACGGTTAGCGCGCCGCGTTCAGGTGCTCAGTACCGACCAATACTTCTCCTCGTCGTCGAGAATGCGGCCGCAGCCGCGCACGACGCAGGTCAGCGGATCTTCGTCGACGTGAATTGGCAAACCGGTCTCCTGCGTGAGGAGGACGTCGAGCCCGCGAATCAGGGCGCCGCCGCCCGTCATCACGATGCCGCGATCGACGATGTCCGACGCGAGCTCCGGCGGCGTGATTTCGAGCGCGCGACGCACGGCATCGACAATCTGCTGCACGGGTTCCTGGCAGGCTTCGCGAATCTCCGCGGAGTGTACGCGCACGGTCTTCGGAATTCCCGACACAAGATCGCGCCCCTTCACTTCCATCTCACGCTCTTCACCGAGCGGCGCGGCCGATCCGATCTGAATCTTGATCTGCTCCGCCGTCGGTTCGCCGACGAGGAGGTTATAACTCTTTCGCATGAACTGCACGATCGCCATGTCGAGCTCGTCGCCGCCGACGCGAATCGATGTGTCGCTCACGATGCCGTTGAGCGCGATAACCGCGATTTCCGTCGTGCCGCCGCCGATGTCGATTACCATGTTGCCGGTCGGCGTCTCAACGGGCAATCCAACACCAATCGCCGCGGCCATCGGTTCCGCGACCATGAACACTTCTTTTGCGCCAGCGCCGAGCGCCGAATCGCGCACGGCGCGCCTCTCCACCTCGGTGATCCCCGACGGCACGCAGACGATCACGCGCGGTTTCACCTTGAACACGTGGTTCGAGATGATCAGTGTGAGAAAATAGCGGAGCATCTTTTCGGTGACTTCGAAGTCGGCGATCACGCCGTCCTTCATCGGCCGAACGGCAATGATCCCTTCGGGCGTGCGGCCGAGCATGCGCTTGGCTTCGAGACCGACGCCTTTGATCTTCTTCGTTTCACGATCCATCGCGACGACGGACGGCTCGTTGAGCACGATCCCTTCGCCTTGCACGTAGACGAGCGTGTTCGCCGTTCCAAGATCGACGGCGATCGCACTGGCAGGAAACAGCGAGCCCGGTTTAAAAAAAGGCCAGCGCATTTATGTATTGACTCGATCGCTCGCCGAAGGCAAACGGCTCGGGATTAGCTATGAAATCACGGATGTGACTGCAGGAGGTAAAGTTAGCTCCCGTTGGAGGCAGGGGCAACACGGGCCCCGCGATGCCGCCAAGTGCCAAAAGGCGGGTCGCGAAGCAAATCGCGGCCCGCCCTTTGAATTTTCCAGCCGTATACCGTTGACGGTGAACCGTTCACCGTCAACGGTATACTCGCCGTTGCCCGTCCCTGACCTATGGGTTGCGGTCGATGCAGCCCGTAAAGTTCGGATTGTTCGTCTCGTCCTGCGGCACCGGGAGGTTCTTGTCAGTGCCGTACGGAACGCCGCGGTAGTGCGTCCCGGTCGGGAAGACATTGGCTTCCGCGAGGCCATACTGACGCATCAGGCGGCGCATGTCCGACAACCGCTGACCGCGGCCGAACGTCCAGAACGCCTTCTCACGAAACGTCAGCGCGAGGCGGCTGGCCGCATCGCCCGGATCGGCGAGCGGGGCCATCGCGGTGACCGTAATGGCGCCGAGCGGCAGCGGCGGAGTGGCGCGTAGCGTGTTGAGCGTCGCGAGCCAGCTCATCGTGTTCCCGGCCTTCAGGAACGCTTCGGCTTCGATTAGGCGGGCATCGATGCCGTTGAACACCGAGATATTGGTGCTCTGGCCCCAGATGTTCGTCGTCTGCACGAATACCGATCCGTCCTGTCCTCTCTTGCCCGGATTTTGCGCCGGGACGCGCGGATCACCGGCCGATGCAAAGTTGATGCTCGGCTTCGTGACGAATGAACCGGCGCTGGTCTTGACCAGAGTGTCACCCAGACTGTAACGGTTCGACGAGAATGGCTGCGCCCACAAGATGTTGTCGCCGGACGACGTCGCAAAGGTGACGTCATACGTGAAGCTCGACGGCACTGCGGCGACCGAGGTGGCCGCACCCGCGATGTCGTTGATGCCGAGCTGCGCGCGAGCGCGCGCCACACGGGCCGCACGGTTCACGAGCACGCTCTGCGCATCCGTGCCGGTCCCGGAGAGGGTGATGGCCGTGTCAAGCGAGGCCATCGCAACGCGGAAGACCGCGTCGATTGTCTGCGGCTTCCCGTACACGATCGGTGATACCGAGGCGTCCGACAACGGAATGCCGTTGCAGAAGTCCTGCGCGAGCTGAAGCTCGGCAAAACCACGCGCAAAGTACATCTCGGCGATGTCCGCGATTGCCGTCGGACGGTACTTCTGCAGTCCCGCGATGGCCTGATTGGCCGCGGTCCGTGTGCGATTGATCGTCCGATACTGTCCGGTGACGCTCGAGTTGTTGAGCGTGATCTGGCGTTCGTCGGCTTCGTCGTTCTGGATGAACGTCGAGCTCGTCTGCCATTCGTCTCCCAAGAGCCCGCCGAAGAGCCACGTGCTCTCAGTACCGCCGGCGATGTCGCGCATGCGCGCAAGCGCGCCGGTACGCAACGCGTTCGCGCCGTCGGCGTTCGCGAGGACGCCCGGATCGATGACCGTCGGAGTGACGACGCGGAGCGCCGTATCAGTGATACTGCCGTGGCAGGCAATAGCGAGGAGCGCGGCGGCGACAACCGCGACGCCTCCTCGCCTGCCCGAAATAAAGTTGATCTGCATGGTAGGTATGGTCTCCTTCAGCGGCTAATAGCCGAGATTGAAGCGGAAGATGAAGTACGTCGGCGCGCCGAACGTCTGGAAATCGCTTGGGTTGTTTGAGTTGGCGTTTGCCGCGGTAAAGTCGTTTTCCGGATCAACGCCGCGATACTTCGTCCACTTCGCCACGTTGCGGGCCGAGAGCGTGATGGCCGCGTTGCGCGCGCGAAGGGCGCCGTACATGAAGGACGGCAACTGATAGGTCGCCGACAATTCACGGAGCCTGACGAACGCGCCGGACTGGAAGAACCCGTCGAGCGTCGCGGCCGGATTGTTACGCGTCGCAACGACCATCGCCTGCTCCTCGAACGACGAGGCCGGATTCATCAGGCCGTTGCAGTTTTGACGGCTGACGCAACGGATGCGTTCGGTGTTGTTGTAGTACTTGTTGCCGCCGCGATAGTCGAACAGCGCGGTCAGACGGAGCTTGCGGCCGAACAGGTCGATGCCCGGGGTCACCGTCAAGAACTGCGTCGGCGACGACGGACCGCGGTACGACACGACCGAGTCGACGAACACTTCGTTCAGGTTCGGATCGGCGTTGTACGTAAGGATCCCGTCGCCGTTCTTGTCCTTCCAGCCGGTAATCGCCTTGGCCCACAGCCCAAAGAGCGGGTATCCCTCGACGACGCGGGTCGTCGTGAAGATCTGCGGTGGAGTGCCGCCGAGGCTGATCAACGTGTTCTGGTTCAGTGAACCGTTAATCGTGAGGTCCATCGCGATATGACGGTTCTCGATGAGCTGCATGTTGATCGTCACCTCCTGTCCCTTGTTGCCAACGGAGCCAAGGTTGCGACGAACATTAGCGGCCGCGCCAGCCGATGGGGCGACAATCGCCGAGATCAGCGCGTCCTTCGTGCGCTTGTCGTAGTAAGTGTAGTCAAGCGTCGCGCGGCCCTTGAAGAAGCGCGCTTCGAAGCCGACTTCGTACTCGCGCGTCGATTCCGGCTTCAGGTCGGTGTTGCCGACCGCCGTGTAGATGAGGCCGCCGGCATCCGTGCCGCGAACGTTGACCGTCGTCGCGCCGAACGTGCGAAGCGCATCTGTCGGTCCCGGCTGCACGCCCGACTGGCCGTACGCCGCACGCAGGCGAAGATAATCGAGATGCAACGCCTTCGGAGTCTTGAACCACGGCTCATCCGACGTCACCCACGAGACACTCGCTTTCGGATACACGACGTTTTGGAAGTTCGTGCCGAACGCGCTGTTCTGGTCCGTGCGCGCCGCCACCGTGAGGTACAAGCGATCATTCACCGCCAGCGCTTCTTCGATGAACTGTCCGAGCGTCTTGCTCGGGAAGTAATCCGAGGTGAGGCTGAAGATCGTACCGCCAGCAGGTAATGTCGCACCAGGCACGAGCTGATCGCCCTGCGCACCTGTACCGTCGCGGCGGAAGTCAACGAACTGCACGCCGACGGTCGACTTCAAAATGTACGACGGCGAGATGTTCCACGTGGCCGTCGCCGACGAGTTCGCGGTGAAGTTCTTTTCCGTCGTGCGATAGTCGTACGAGAATCCCAGGCGATACGTCGCGTTGATCGGCGGACCTTCGCCCCGGTTGAGGAAATCGTAGTCGGCGCGGTTGTTGTAATCCTGACCGATATCAAGGCGAGTCTGCAGCCACGAATACGGACGCCAGTTGATGTTCGCAGAACCGATGAAGCGTCCATTCTGCTGCTCGAGCTTTTCGGCGAACGAGTACGCGGGTGTCCACGCGCGGTAGCCATGAAGCGGCGTGCCGGTCTGCGCGACGAGACCGTTCGTTGAATAGCCGGGACCGCCGTACGTCTGCGAGCCGAGTCCAACCGTCGCGTTGGAGCTGGCCGCATTGAAATAGTCGTTGTACACGACGCCGGTGCTGACGGAGATATCGAGCGTCGGGCTCACCGCCAGGCTGATGTTCGCGCGCACCGTCGTTTTGTCGAGCTGGTTCGGATGATCCATCCACTTCCGCGTCGGCTGACGCGTGGTGTCAAGATAGGTCTTTTCAAAATCCGGCAATTTGAAGACGCCGTACTCCCCCTCACGTTGGGCCGACACGAAATACCTGATCGCGTCCGTGCCACCGCTCACCTGCACGCCGAACTGGCCGCGCGAGCCGGTGCCAAGCGGCGTCGCGCTGGGATCGTGGAGCGGCGCATACTGACGAAGGCTGTCCTTCACGCACGAGCCGGCCGAGACCAACGGCAACGCGCACTCGCGGTAGGCCGTAAAGCCCGGCGAGTGGCCGGCGATGGTGTAGTTCCACGGATACGGGTTGCGGTCCGTCAGCGCGCCCAGCTCACCCGAGATCTGCCAGCGCGGGGCGCCAGCACGACCGCGCTTGGTCGTAATCACGATGACGCCATTCGCGGCGTCCGTGCCGTACAGCGTCGCTGCCGACGGGCCCTTCACGATTTCAATATTCTCGATTTCGTCGGGATTGATGTCGCCGACACGTCCCGGGTTCGCGTCACCGGTGAAGAGCGGCGAACTCGACGCCGACAACATCCGGACACCGTCGATGACATAGATCGGGTCGTTGCTCAACGAAAGCGAGCTGCTGCCACGGATACGAACACGCGACGCCGAGCCCGTCTGCGTCCCCGGCGTGATCGCCACACCCGGCGTACGCGCGTTGAGTAGGTCGTTCATGTTCGTGATCGGGGCCGTCTCCTTCAGCTTCGATACGTCGATCGTCGAGACGGCATTGCCGATTTCGACGCGACGTGTATCGCCCGTGGCCGTCGTCACGACCGGAGTCAGGCTCACCGCGACGCTGGCCAGAACGAACGTCACGTTCGTCGTCTGCCCATCAACGACCACGACGACCTGCTTCTGCTCCCCGTAGCCGACGCGCAGCACGCGCACCGTCACACTGCCGGCGGACACGTTGCGCAACGAAACCTTACCGTCCGCGCCGGTCAGACCGCCGGCGTTCGAACCGACAATCGCAACCTGCGCCTGCGTGATCGGCCGCGTGCCGGCCTCATTGACGGTGACTGCGATAGTACCTTGGGCGCCCGCCGTAGCGGCCAACCCAAAGACCAGCACGGGGAGAGCGAGCGCGCGCACGGCGAATCGCACTGCGAATCGCACGGCGAATCGCGCGGCGAGCTGCCTCCAGGTGAAGGACCTGATCATTCGGAGCATCTCCTTAAAGAGTCCCGCAAACGGACAAACCGCCCGCGGATGGGGGTGGTGCAAAACAGCGATGAATCGAGTCGGTGACGGGGATCACCGGCATCTACCAGCAATCATACAAAACAATCGTCCGGAAACAGTCCGGTCAAGCTTTCATACCGCCTTACTTCACACATCGTTGCGCCTGTCACAACGACCGGGTAAAGAAAGGGAGGCGATCGGACCGATCGCCTCCCTTTCCGTCCCCGTATTTGCGTCTCGGCGGTCTGACCCGCCGAGCCTCCTGCAGGCCCCACTCACGCCCACTTCAGGCCAAAAACTTCCCGGGCTCGTGGTACTCCATCCCGAACGCTTCGGCGACGCCACGATAGGTCACCTTGCCGCCCACGACGTTCAGCCCCTTCACGAGGGCTGGATCGTCCTTGAGCGCCTGCTTCCACCCCTTGTTGGCCAGCTTGAGCGCGTACGGGAAGGTCGCATTCGTCAGCGCCAGCGTACTCGTGCGCGGCACGCCACCGGGCATGTTCGCCACGCCGTAGTGAATCACGCCGTCGACGACATAAATCGGGTTCTCGTGCGTCGTTGCGTGGATCGTCTCCACACAGCCGCCCTGGTCGATTGCCACATCGACGATCACCGAACCGGGCTTCATCGTCTTGAGATCTTCCTTGCGGATGAGCTTCGGCGCCTTCGCACCCGGGATCAGCACGCCACCAATGACGAGATCGGCGGTCGCGATCTGCTCGAGCACGTTGTGACGGTTCGAGAAAATCGTCTGCACGTTCGCCGGCATCACGTCGCTCAAATAGCGGAGACGCTCGAGCGAGATGTCGAGGATCGTCACCTGGGCACCCATACCGGCGGCCATCTTCGCTGCATTGATGCCAACGATACCGCCGCCGAGCACCACGACCTTCGCCGGCGGAACGCCGGGGACGCCGCCGAGCAGCACACCGATGCCGCCGTACAGTTTCTCGAGATACTTCGCCCCTTCCTGCACGGCCATGCGACCGGCGACTTCCGACATCGGCGTCAGCAACGGCAGCTCACGGGTCGGCAGCTCAACCGTTTCGTACGCAATGCACGTCGCGCCGGAATCCATGTGCGCCTTCGTCAACTTTTCATCTGCCGCAAAATGGAAATACGTGAAGATGGTCTGCCCGTTCTCCATCCGCGGCCACTCAACGGCGATCGGCTCCTTCACCTTGATGATCATGTCGGCGCCCTTCCACGTCGCGTCGGCGTTCGGCGCGATCTTCGCGCCAACCGCCGTGTACTGCTCGTCGGTGAACGAGCTGCCGATGCCCGCGCCTGTCTCGACGATCACTTCATGACCGGCCGCCACGAGTGCTTCCGCGCCGGCCGGGACGAGCGAGACACGGTTCTCGTTCGTTTTGATTTCCTTCGGAATTCCGATCTTCATAAAAGAGTCAGTAGGGAAAATGTGAAGTACCGCTCATCAAACAACGATCAAACAACGATCAAACAACGATCAAACACCGCTTACACAGGGCCGAGACTGACCAACGTTTGCCGCTCGGGTGTGAAGAACTCCGCGCACACGGCCATCGCATCCTCTGCGGTGATCGCGTCGATCTTTGCCAGCACAGCATCCAGCGGCAGATATGGCTCGCCGAACAACTCTACCGCCGCGGCGCGATACATCCGGCTCATCACGCCTTCCATCGACAGCGTCAGACTGCCCTTCAGCTGTTGCTTGCCCATCGCGAGTTCGTCGGCGCCGATCCCTTCATTCGCGAGCGTTGCGAGTTCGCCACGAACCGCGGCAATACTCTGCGCTGCCGTCTCCGCCGCCGTCCCTAAATAAATACCGTGCGAACCAGCATCGACATGGAACGACTGAAAACTGTAGACGCTGTACGCCAAGCCGAGTTCTTCTCTCACCTTCTGGAACAGGCGCGAACTCATCCCGCCGCCGAACAACGTGTTCACGAGCATCAACGTGTGACGGCGCGGATCGGCGTGCGGCATCGTCGGCGAACCGAACACCACATGCACCTGCTGACCATCGCGCTTCACGTGCTGCTCGCTCGGTGCGGCCGCGACGGGCGCCGGTGACGTGAGGCGCTTGGAATCGCCCCGTGGAACGTCGAACCACCCGGTCTGCTGCAGTACATCGAGCAGGTCGTCGTGCCGCACGTTGCCGCTCGCGGCCACCACAATCTGCGGCGGGTGATACGCCGTGCGATGCAGATCCCTCACCGTCTCGACGGGCATCGCCCCGACGCTGTCGCGCGTCCCGAGAATCGAATAGCCGTACGGGTGCGATCCCCACAGCGCTTCGTTATGCAATTCAAAAACGAGATCGTCCGGCGTGTCGTCGACCATCGCGATCTCTTCGAGCACGACCTTCCGCTCGAGCTTGAGATCGGCGGCGCGCAGCAACGGACGAAACATTAAATCGTGAATCACATCCGCCGCCTGCGGCAGATGTTCATCGAGCACGCGCGCCTGAAACGCGGTGTGCTCGCGTGACGTGTACGCATCGAGCGATCCGCCAAGTGCCTCGAGAGAACTGGCGATCGCCCGCGCGTCACGGCGTTCGGTCCCCTTGAAGACCATGTGCTCGAGCATGTGCGAGACGCCCATTCGGTCGCGTGGTTCGTGCAGCGATGCCGCCCGCACCCACGCCCCGATGGCAATCGACCGCACTCCCGGAATGTATTCCGAGAGTACGGTCAATCCGTTCGCCAATACCGTGTGCTGTACTCCCCGCTCTTCAGAGCGGGCCGACGCGGGAGCGCCGGCAGCGTTCACGTCGGCCTACCGGCCGCGGCCACCGCGGCCGCCACGGTCACCACCTTCGCGACGCGGCGGACGCGACTCGCCGCCCTCGCCGCCTTCGCTGTACGAGCTCGGAGCGTCCGGCGTCCCTTCCGGCTTTGGAATCAGCGCCTTCATCGACAGGCGGAGACGGCCACGCTCGTCACGCTCGATGAGCTTGACCTTGACGCGATCGCCCTTCTTGACGACGTCTTCGGTCTTCTCCGTGCGGCCCCACTGGAGCTCGGAGATGTGCACGAGGCCTTCCGTGCCCGGCATGATCTCGACGAACGCGCCGAACGCCGTGGTGCTCTTCACCGGGCCTTC
>JAYVPN010000211.1:0-41441 GCA_043757365.1 Gemmatimonadota bacterium
CCCGAGCTTGGAGGTCAGTCGAACGATGACATCCCCGTTCCTGAGTTCCGAAGAGTACGACGAGCGGGCGCACCAGCTCTACAACGAGGGGAACTACGACGACGCCCTCGACACGCTGCGCGAAGGACTCGGTCTCTACCCGAATGCGGTCGAGCTGCACATCGGCGTCGGCTACGCCCGGGTCGCCCGCGAAGAATTTGCGTGGGCGCGGCGCAGTTTTGAAGAAGCGCTGGTGCTCGATCCCGATCACGAAGACGCCCTCGCCGGACTCGGCGAAACGCTCCTCAAGTTCGGGCAGACCTCGGGTGCCGTCAAATCGTTCCGCCGGATTCTCGAACTCGGCTACCACGACGATATCGAGCTGATGCTGCAGGTCGGCCGCGCCCTTTTCCGCGATGGCCTGATGGAAGAGGCAAAAGAGTTCTTCGACATCACGATCCAGCAAGTGCCCGACAACGCCGAAGCGGTGGCGATGATCGGCTACACCGAGCACCGCCTCGGCCGTGACGATGCGGCGATCGCGACGCTTCGCCGCGCGCTTACGCTCGACGCCGACTACTCCGAAGCGCGGATTTACATCGGCAACATCCTGTACGATCGCGGCGAGTATGAGGCCGCGCTCTATCATCTCGACAAGACGTCGCCGGAAGATCACTGGGACGAACTCGGTATCTGGCGCCTGATCGAACTGAAGAAGAGCACCTACCGCCTACGCGACGACGATCCGACGCTGAAGCCGTGGGACGAGCGGCTCAACGAGCTCGGCGAAGATCCCGACGCGATCGACGAGATGCTCGCCGAGATCGAGGAGAACGCGAATTCCGAAGCCGCGGGCGAAGCGAAAGGCCAGCTCGAGCTGTTCGGCGCGCTGCTCGCCGATCTCGCGCAGGAGAAGCAGTCGGACGCGGCACACGACGTGATCGGACGCGACGGTCAGCGGTACGAAGGGTCGTGGGACGAGATCGTCGAGCAGATGCGTGCCGCGAGCCCGCAGTCCTCGCGGTCGCTCCTCGAGTTTATGCAGAGTGAGGCGCGCCGCGGCCTCTCGCTCACCGGTATCCTCATTTCCACCGCCGACGCGGAAAGTTTCGTGCGCGGCAGTTTCGACGCGGGAATGCTCCGCATTTTGCGCTAGTCGACTTTCCCGTAAGAGAATTCGTGCTGACTCCGTTTCCGGCCGCCCTCCGATGATCGCCCTGCGTGGTGTTTCCAAGACGTACCGCTCCCTGCTCGGCCGCGAAGTGCAGGCCGTGCGGGACGTGTCCATCGAGATCGCCGACGGCGAGGTGCTCGGTATCGCCGGCCCGAATGGCGCCGGCAAGAGCACGATCATTGCGCTGTTGCTCGGCTTCATCCGCCCGACGTTGGGCGAACTGACGATCGACGGCGTCGCGCCCCGCGCCTTCGTCGAGCGCGAGGGGATTTCGTATCTTCCCGAGCTGATGGCGTTGCCGATGAGCTGGACCGTCGTTTCCGCTCTCCGGCGGATGGCCGTGCTCTCCGGCGTTCCCGGCGACCGCGTGAACGCCGAGGTCGAGCGGGTGATCGACGCGCTCGCGATCGGCGAACATCGCAGCAAGCGGCTCAAGGCGCTGTCGAAGGGCAATTTCCAGCGCGTTGGTCTCGCGCAGGCGCTCCTCAGCGACACGCGCGTCGTGATTTTCGACGAACCGACGCACGGCCTCGATCCCGTCTGGACGCAGCGCTTTCGTGATATCGTGCAGTCGCTGAAGAAGCCCGGTCGTACGATCATCATCGCGTCGCATAACCTCGACGAGCTCGAACGCCTCGCCGATCGCGTGGCGATCATCGATCACGGACAACTCCAGCGCGTGGTGACCGTGAGCGGCGCCGGAGTCTCGGAGCTGATGGCCTACCGCGTTCGCGCGGTGAGCGGCGCCGATCTGATCGCCGCGCAGTTTCCCGGTGCGACGATTTCAGCGACTGGCGAGATCGATTTGCCGGCCATCACCATCGCGACGCTCAACGCCGGTATCGCCGATGCGCTGGCGGGCGGCGCCTTGATCTCGGCGATCATTCCGCGAGAGAGCGCGCTCGAACAGGCGTTTCATTCAGCCATCGGCGTTTCGGCGGGGAGCGACGCATGAGCGCCGGCCGCACGTTCGCGTATCTGCGGTATCAGTGGCTCGACTACCTGCTCAATCGGGCGTCGCTGCCGATCATCCTCGTGGCGTTTGCGGCGGGAATGCCGCTGTACGCCATGAAATTCGCGCCCGGATTCTGGCAGACCCCGGACGGCGTGGCGCAGGCGGGCCTGATGTTCCGCTCGACCGTGACGCTCTTTCTTCCGGTCGGTGCGTTTCTCGCCTCGGTCAATCTCATCTCCGTCGATCGGCAGCAGGGGCACGTCCGGTTCTTCTTCTCAAAGCCGGTGAACGTGATC
Organism: Gemmatimonadota bacterium; assembly: GCA_043757365.1. Taxonomy (GTDB): domain Bacteria; phylum Gemmatimonadota; class Gemmatimonadetes; order Gemmatimonadales; family Gemmatimonadaceae; genus Fen-1231. The sequence goes on from JAYVPN010000211.1 coordinate 2,405, forward strand.
GGCTACTATGGTCAGGCGTATCTCCTTCACGGCGTGACGTTCACGTTGCTCTTCGGGCTCATCACGTGGTTGTTCGGTCAGGCGTCGTCGTCGATTCCGGTGATACCGGCGATGGAGGCGGCCGTATTGACGTTCGTGCTGATCGGGTCGCTTGGCTTCATGCTCGGCGCACTGACGCGATACGAAGGCGGCATTATCGCGCTCGCGTATCTCGCCGCCGCCGTCACGCAGCAGGTCGTAGCGCAGGCCAGAGAAGTTTCACCGACCCGCCTTGCCGACATTCCCGCGGTCGTGCGATATCTCGCGGCCATTCTGCCGCCGGCGCACGATCTCGACCGCGTCCGCAACGCGCTCTACACCGCGTCCGTCGTGGACACGACGATGCTCGCGCACGTCCTCGGCTACTCCGCCGGCGCGATCGTCATCGGCGTGATTGCGCTTCGTCGCCTTCCGCTCGCCCGATGACGCTGGCGACGCGCCAGGGCACGCCGCTGCTCGATTCCGTCCTCACGCCGGAGTCGGTCGTTCGCACGACGCTCGCAAACGGCATGCGCGTGCTCGTACGGCGCGATACCGCGGCGCCCGTCGTCGCCATCGTGACGTACGTGAAGGCGGGATACTTCGACGAAACCGACGACATCGTCGGCATCGCCCACGTGCTCGAGCACATGTACTTCAAGGGAACTCCGCAGCGCGGCGTCGGCGAAATCGCCCGCGAAACGAAGGCGAGTGGCGGCTATCTCAATGCGGGCACGATTTACGATCACACGTCGTATTACACAGTGCTCCCGGCGAGCGGCTTCGCCGCCGGCGTCGCGATCCAGGCCGACGCGTACACGAACTCGCTGATCGACGCTGCCGAACTCGCCCGCGAACTCGAAGTCATCATCGAGGAAGCGAAACGCAAGCAGGACAATCCCGGCGCGCTCGTCACCGAAACGATGTTCGAGCTGCTCCATGACAAACATCGCATTCGCCGTTGGCGCATCGGCCGCGAAGAAGGGCTGCGTACACTGACCCGCGATAACGTCTGGCAGTTCTACCAGAACTTCTATCGTCCGTCGAACACCGTGCTCTCGATCGTCGGCGACGTCGATCCCGACGAAGCGCTGGCGCTCGTCACGAAGCATTACGGCGCGATTCCCGACGCGAAAGTCGAGCGCACGCCGGGCCCTCCGGAGCCCGACTCGGCCGCGCCGCAATTTCGCTATCGCGAGTTCGATGGCGACATCCAGCAGGCTGAAATCGTCCTTGGCTGGCGCACGCCGCACCTCACGCACGACGATTCACCGGCGCTCGATCTTCTTGCCGCCGTGCTCAGCGGCGGCCGTGCCTCACGGCTCTACCGCGCCGTGCGTGAGCGGAGACTTGCCTCATCAATCAGCGCCTACAACTACACACCGACCGACCTCGGCGTCTTCGTCATTCACGCCACCGCGCGCCCCGAACTGGCGCGCGACGCCGCCGCGGCCGCGTGGGATCAACTGCGCCGCGTTCGCGCCGGCGAAATCACGTCGGCGGAAGTCGATCGCGCACGGCGCGTCCTTGAAGCGGCGTGGCTGCGTCGATTCGAAACGATGGAAGGGCAGGCGAACCATCTCGCGAGCTGGGAGTCGCTCGCCGACTGGCATCACGGCACCGAGTACGTCGAGCGACTGCTCAAGACCGACGCCGCACAAATCGCCGACGTTGCGCGTCGCTGGCTGACGCCGGAGCGCGCGGCATTCGTCGCCTATCGCCCGAACGGAGCACCGGTGTTCGCGAATAGCGCGGCCGATATGCTCGCCGCGCTCGAAGGCGCCCGTCCGGATGCGCTCGACTCGATGACCCGTCCGGCGCAGCCGACGCCCGTTCAGGGATCACGCGCCTGGGTGCTCGAGGGCGACGAGTCCGGCGTACGCATTTTCCGCAGCTCGGGCGGTGTGCCGATGCTCGTCCAGAAGCGCCCCGGCGCGATCGCGCAACTCGGGTGGTTCGTGCGAGGCGGAGCCACTGACGAGCCGCCGCTCGATCTCGGCCTGACGACGATGATGACGCGTACGTCGCTCAAAGGCACCGAACGGCGAACCGCGCAACGCATTGCCGAGGATTCCGAGTTCCTCGGCGGCGTGCTCAGCGCCGCCGCGAACGCCGACGGTTTTCAGTGGACGATGTCCGTCCCCGCGCGGCGGATCCACGAGGCTGTCGAGCTGCTCGCCGATGTCGTGCAGCGCCCGTCATTCACCGACCAAGCGGTCGACTCCGAGCGCGCCGTCGCGCTGGCGAATCTGTCGTCGCTCCGCGACGACATGTACCGCTGGCCGATGCGGCTCGCCACCGAGGCCGCGTGGGGCGCGCATCCGTACGGCCGTTCGGTACTCGGCACGGAGTCGTCGCTCGCGGCGATGACGGCGGGCAATCTGCGACAGTGGCACGAGAACGTCGCGCTCGAGGCGCCAGGCGTGCTCGTCTGTGTCGGCGATGTCGATCCCGATGAAATCGCGAGTCTCTGCGCGCGATTCTTCGGCCGGCTCAAAGCGACGACGGTCGCCGAAATCAACGCGCCGCAGTGGCCGCGCAAGTTTATCCAGCGCGCCGACGCCCGCGACAAGGCGCAGAGTGCGCTCGCGATGCTGTTCGAAGGCCCGGCGCGCTCCGACGACGATCGCTTCGCCGCCGCGATGATCGCTGGCGTGACGAGCGGGCTTGGCGGACGCTTCTTCGACACGCTGCGCGACAAGCAGTCCCTCGCCTACACGGTGATGGCCTCCGCCGTTTCGCGCCGCCACGCCGGAGCATTTGCCGCCTACATCGCGACGTCGCCGGAAAAGGAAGACGCGGCGCGCGCCGGACTCCTCAGCGAGTTCGAGAAGCTGCGTCAGGCCCCAGTCACCGACGCCGAGCTCTCGCAGGCCAAGACCTATGCGCTCGGCACGTGGGCGATCCGTCGCGAGAGCGCCGGCGCCGTGATGGGCGACATCGCCGACTCGTGGCTCTTCGGCGCGTCGCTCGCCGAACTCTCGCAATACGAGGCGCGCGTGCGCAGCGTCGAGGCCTCCGACATGCTGCGCGTCGCGAAGAAGTACTTCGATCCTGAACGCCGGGTCGAAGGCGTCGTGCGCGGCACCGGACGCAGCGGCGCCTGACGCGCTGACGCTACCTAGCGGCTCTTCGCCGGCAAGTAGCCGAGCGCGCGATTCAGCCAGCGGCACATTGGAAGCATGAGCGCGAAATCCTGCATCGCCTTGTCGACGAACGTCGGCGCGAGCATCTCCGCATCGGTGTAGTCGGCGCTCACGGTGAACGAGTTGTAGCGCAGCCACGCCGCGGCGGGATGACTCTCGTCGAAGCCCCGCGGAATGCGTTTGAGGATGGCGCCCGGATCGCCGGTGTTGAGACTCTCGAACCGTTTCTTGAATGCGCCGCCGCCGATCGCCTTCTTCCACCCGGCGAGATCTTCGCTGAAGTGCACGCGCACTTTGGCGAGCGACGGACGTGGCGGCATCCAGATGCCGCCGGCAACCATGCAGGCGCCCGGCTCGAGATGCACATAGAAGCCGGCACCACCGTCCACTTCCTTGCCGACGCCACGGCCCGGCGCGCGATGGTACATCCAGAGCGCCGCATGCGTCTTGTATGGCGACTTGTCCTTCGAGAACCGCACGTCGCGGTAGATGCGAAACGGCGACCGCTTCGGATCGCCCATGAATTCCGGGGCGAGTTTCGCAAACCGCACATCGAGTTCGTCAACGAGCGCCCGCAGCGGCTCGACGATTTCATGCATATACACCTGCCGCCGGTCCTCGAACCAGTCACGGCGATTGTTCTTCTTGAGCCCCCTGAGAAAGGTGAGGGCCTCGGGGCGGAAAGCGCGAAACGCGGTCATGGGTTCGGTACCGGGGCTGGGGCAGGAGTAGCGATGGGAGCGGGCGACGACTCGGCGAGCGCGCGAATCGCTGCGGCCGCGCCGCCGACCGCGGCGCGGAGCCGACCGTCAGCGGCCCTGAGTCCTGTTTCACGATCATAATCGCCAGCGTCGGCGAAGATAACGCCGGCGAATGTCATTCGTGCGGAACTCCACGCGATCGCGTGCCGCATCAGGCGGCGCTGCGCCTCTTCACCGTCGATCCGCGGCGCGCCGGCGGCGAGCAGCCAATGCTCGCGCGGCCGGCCGTCGCGCGCACTCCACCGATCGGCGGCGGCGAGCGCAACTTCAATACGCGTCCCGCCGCCGGGCGTCGGCACGAGAGAAAAAAGCACCGCATCGGACGTGAAGGCCGTCTGCGCGAAGAGCGTGCTGTCGCCGCGGTCGAACGCCGATAATTCGATCATCACCTTGGTTGCCGGACGCAACACCCGCACGACGGTGGCCGAACGCTCGATCGCTGCGAGTCCCCACGCCGCAGGCAGCACCAGATATTCCGGCTTCAGGCGCCGGACCACGCGCTCGACGGTTCGCGACTGGTCGCTCGCCTCGTCGCTGAGTGCGACAAGCAGTGCCGTTGAGTCACGCCGGTAGCCTTCGAGTGCGCGGCCGAGCGAGTCGAGCGACGCGGCCGTCGAGCCGTTCGCGGCCACCCGCACGAAAAGCGCCTGTACGTCGAGCGAGTCGGCCAGTGCGAGATCCTCGCGCAACGAGGTCGACGGCGGTGGGCCGCTCAGCACGGGGAGAATACGAAGTGCGCTGGCGAAGGTACCGTGCACACGCTCGCCGACGCGATCGTTGCCGAGCGTGCGCCATTCGGTCGCCGAGCGCCACGCGGCAGGGAGCGCCGTCGCGACGAATACCAACGCGGCGAACGCGGCCAGCGCGAGTGTGCCGCGCACCGCGTTGCTGACGCGCCACCGTGGCGGATACGCCGGCGCGAGAATCGGCACGCCGACGGCGAACGGCGCGGCGATTGCCGCATTGCCCATCACCAGCGCGAGCAGCTGCGACTGCGCGATCCCCGGGACGAGCAGTGCGGTCGGCAGTTGCATGCCGCCAGCCTGAACGAAACGCAAAGTCGCAATCGCGGCGATGAACAGGTTGAAGAGAAAAATCGGTGCCGCGATCGCCGGCGAGACGAGCCGGCGGAAGAGCGCATAGCCGGACTGCATGACGAACAGCCAGAGCACCACGGGCGCGAACCAGGAGAGCGCCGTCAGCGCCTGCGCCGTGAGCGACGATTCCGATGCTGCCTGCAGCATCAGCGCCGGCACGACGAGAAAGCCGCACAATCCGGTGAGCGTGCGAAAGAACGGCGCGGCTTTGCGCAGTTGCGAGATGCGTCCGGCGAGCACGACGTCCCAGACGAGCAGTAAGACCAGCGCAAACAGGTACGGGACGGCGCCCGTGACGGTCAACCTCACCCGCGATCGAGACGGCCGGCGCGCGATTCCGCGTGGCCGAGTTTACGCGTGAAAACGTCGACGGCCTTCTGCGGATCGCGCCCCTGCGGCACCACGAGATCGAGCAACAACAGCTCACGATCGGGAATCGTGTGCACCGTCACGTGCCCGAGATCGAGCAGGAGCACCACCGCATATCCGTCGCGCGGCAACGATCGCAGGAGTGGCGGCTCGGCGGTCGTCAGTCCCGCGGCACCCGCCGCCGAGAGCAGCAGCCCGCACAGCGCCGAGCCGTCGCGTAGCAGCGCGACGTTGACGCCGCGGAAATCGGCCGTGCGGTGGACGAGCGGTGGCGGACCGTGCGCTTCGTTCGGACGGCGCGTCATCGTCCCGGTGACCGGGCCACCGCTAGAACATCGACATCGCGAGGAATGAACGCAGCGAGTCGTTCGTCGATCGCAGACGCATCGAGAGAATGCGCACGGACGACCAGAGCACCTTGTACGCCAGCTCGCGGTTGAAGTCGAGCAGCAACTCGAAATCCGAGCGCGAAATGGTCAGGCACTTCGTTCCGCCGTTGGAGATCGCGTCGGTCGACCGCTCGCTGCGATCAAAGACCGACATTTCGCCAAACAGCGAACCCGGCTTGAGCACCGCGAGGGCCTCTTCGCCGCTGCCGGGAATCGTCCGGCTGATCCGCACATCCCCTTCGACGATCAGGAAGAGCCGGTTCCCGGGCTCGCCCTCGCGAAAGATGTACTCGCCCGAGACGAATTCCTGCGTGCGGCACACCTCGGCCACGCGCGCGAGTTCTCCATCGTCGAGGTCCTTGAAGATGGAGGCCTGTCGCAGCAGTTCGGTCGTGTCCGCCATGAGATCCGGATCCTTCAGGAGGGAAAAGTGCGTCCGTTTCGAAGCTAGGGAGGGCGCCCCACGCTGGCAAGCGTTTAGCTTTCCTCGTGACGATGAAGCGCGACCCGCTCGCAGCCCTGCCGAACCTGCTGTCGCTCTCCCGGCTCCTCATGGCCGGTCTGTTCGTCCTGCTCAAAAGCGCCGAATCACGACTCCTTCTCATCGCGGCGGCCGGCGCGACCGACTTCCTCGACGGCTACGTCGCCCGCAAATGGGGCAAGACGACCAAGTGGGGCGCCCTCATCGACGCCGTCGCCGACCGATTCTTCGTCTTCGCCGCGATCTCCACGCTGCTTTTCGACGACGCGATCACCAACGGCGAATACCTGCTGTTCATGTTCCGCGATTTCTTTACCGCGGTCGGTTTCGTCGGCGCGAAGGCCATTCCCGTGCTGCGACGTGTGCCATTCCGCTCTCGGCCGTCCGGCAAGATCGTGACCGTGCTGCAACTGGCGATGCTCGCGCTCGTCTATCTCTACCGGCCAGCGGTTTTTCCGCTCGCGGTGCTCATCGGCGTCGTTTCCGTCTACGCCGTGGCCGATTACACGGTCGCTCTCTGGAAGGAGCGCGCCGTTGCCTAAACGCGGGCTCCTCGCCGCAGCGCTCAGTATCTCGGCCGTCGCGCTGCCGATCGGCGCCCAGTCGTTGCAGATCAAACCGTTCGCCCAGTTCGAGGCGCGCGGCGACGCCATCATCGGCTCGCCGTCGGCACTACAACTTGGAATCGGAGCCAATGTCCCGGTCGATCCCTACGTTCGCCTCGGCGCGTCCGTCGCCGGCGGAACGGCATGGCAGGACGGACGCAGCGGCACGAGCGCCCGCGCCGACCTGACCGTGCGTTACCTCCTCGACCCGTACGCCGAGACCCGTTGGGGCGTGTACGGCGGAGCTGGACTGTCGGTCCGATGGGAGCGTGACGCACGATGGCGCCCGTACTTGCTCCTCGTCGGTGGCGTCGAAGGGCCCACGCGAGGCGGCTGGCGCGCCGCGTTCGAGCTTGGCATGGGCGGCGGGGCCCGGGTTGGGATCGTGCTCCGGCGGGCGCGGCAAAACTGGCGCTGAGCGCCGCAGAAAAGGCGAAGTCGAAGGCGAAATCAAAGAGGGGAAACCATCCTGGTTTCCCCTCTCGTCAAATCAGGCGCTGATCGCCTGCTGCGTCTTGGCCGGCTGCACGAAGCGTTCGCCAAGGGTGCGAAGGTCGTTGAGCTCGGTTTCCTTGAGCTCGTGATAACGGCCTGTCATGTACCCCATCGTCTCGTCGAACCATTCCTTCTGGTGCTCGGGAGACGAACCGACGACTTCACAACGCATGATGTGCTGGAACAACTCGTCGCGCGCCTGCTCAAACGGCGTCGGCTCCGTGGTCGGCCGACGGGGCTTAACTATCTTCTGTTGGCTCATTGATACGGGTTTGAGGGTGATGCAGTACTGCGTTGGAAGTTAGCGGGTTCGAGGCCCCGATTGTACCCTCTCAGCTGCCCCGATTTTCGCGGACTAGCCAGTCCGTGAGCACTTCGGTGAACCGCTCCGGCGCGTCCTCCGGGATCAGCCGTCCAGCATCCGACATTCGGTGGAGTTCGCCGCGTCCAAGACGCGACGTCAGCGCCGCGGATACCTCCGGCGCCACCCAGCCGTCCTGATCGCCCCGGACCACCAGCGCCGGCGCGACGATCTTCGAAATATCTACGCCGTCGAGTGCGTGATCGTTGATCGCCCGCTCCAACTGCATCAGGTGCGACACGCCCTCACTGCCGACGAATGGCGCCACGTACCGGCCAACAAGGGCCTGCGGCATGTGCGCCGGATCCGCGACGCTCTTCTCGAGAATCGGGGCGAGCAGCGCCGTCGCTCCGAGCATCCCGCGCGAAGACTCGAGCAGATTGCGCGCCTGCAGCCGCTGCAACTCCGCGAGCTCGTCGCCCCGCAGTGCGGTCGTGTCGCCGGGATTCACGAGGACGAGCGACCGAATGCGCGCCGGACGGCGCGCGGCCAGCGCGAGCGCCACCGCGGCGCCCAGATCGACGCCCACGACATCGGCCTGCGCCACGCGGAGCACGGTCATCGCGCGGTCGATGTAATCGGCCTGCGCACTAATCCCGAAATCGGCTTCGAGCGCGCGGTCCGATTCGCCATACCCGAAGAGGTCGATCGCAAACGCTGTCACACGGCCGAGCGGGAGCGACGGCGCGATGTCACGCCACAGGAAGCCCGACGTTCCGAAGCCGTGCAGGAGCAGCACGGGGCGGTCGCCGAAGCCGAAACGCTCGCCGTGGAGCGCGCCAGGACCAACGGGAAGGCGGAGCAGGTCTGTCACGTGATGAAAGGTGCTATCTTGAACCCGCCGAATAAAGATGTGTATCAGGAAGATTCATCCGCACTCCGACCGACCCCCGAGGTTTTCACGTGGCGCAGAAATACAAAAAGAAGGCGAACAACAAGCAGTTCGCCGCCGTCCTCATCGTCATTGCCGTCGTCGGCGTCGCCGCACTCGGCTACGTCCTCACGAGCAAGTCGCCGAACGCCGGTGTCACGACTGTCGATCCGACGATTCCGGTAGGTAAGGCCGAGGGCTACCTCATTGGAAAGGCCGACGCGCCGCTCCAGGTACTCGAGTTCGCCGATTTCGAGTGCCCGGCCTGTGGTGATTTCGCCAACATCACCGAGCCCGACGTTCGCAGCCGCCTGATCAACACGGGAATGGTCGCGATCCGCTTCTACGATCTCCCGCTGCCGATGCACAAGAACACCTGGCCGGCATCGAACGCCGCGGCCTGCGCCAACGATCAGGGGAAATTCGTCGAAATGCACGACCGCATCTTCGCCGGTCAGAACGAATGGAACGGCCAAGCGACGAGCAATCCGAAGAAGATCTTCAAGCAATACGTCGCGCAACTCGGGCTCGACGTCGCCAAGTGGGAAAGCTGCTTCGACAGCCAGACCCATCTGAGCACCATCAAAGGCAACGCCGCCGAGGCGGGGCGCCGCAACGTTGCGCAGACGCCGACGTTCGTGATCGGTGACAAGTTGATCCCCGGGAGCATCACCTACGATCAGTTCAAGAAGTACGTCGACGATGCGATCGCCGCGCAGGCGAAGACCGGCGTGAAGCCGACCGCCTCGCCCGAAGTGAAGAAGGGCGCCGCGAAGTGACGAAACGGATGACGATCGCCGCGCTCTCCCTGTGCGGCGTCTTCCTCTCCGCCTACCTGTCGCTCTACAAGCTCGGCTACATCGGCGCGATCGTCTGCGGCACCGGCGGCTGCGAAACCGTGCAGACGAGCAAGTGGGCGCTCTTCCTCGGTGTTCCGGTCGCCGTCTGGGGCGTCGGCTTCTACCTCTCGATGCTCGTCATCGCCGCGCTCGGTTCGTTCGGTGGTTACGCCGAACGGAAATGGCCGAGCATCGCGATGGTGATGATGAGCGGCTGGGGCGCGCTCTTCTCGGGGTGGCTCACGTACCTCGAGATCGCCGAGATTCACGCGATCTGCCGCTACTGTGTCGTCAGCGCGATTCTCGTTGGCATTCTGTTCGTGCTGAGTGTTCTCGACTGGCGCGCGCCGCGCGATGAATACTCGGTGCCGATCGAAGGCGTCGATGCCTGAAAAACAGAAGCGCGCCGTTTAGGCGCGCTTCGGAAGCTTTGCACGATCGCTCGCGTCGGCGAGACGCAACTTCGGTCGCATCTCGTCGGGCGCCGGCTCCGCGGCCCGCTTGGCCGGCAGGAGCTCCTGTCCGAGCACCACAAGCACACGCGTGACGATCGTGCTCGCCAGCGGCTCGGCGATCCCCATCATCCGGATGTACGAATCGATCGCCCGGTCGAACGGGAGCTCCTCGGCGAGCGTGTCGACGAACGTCAGTGCGTTCTCGACGTGCGTCCGCACGATCGCTTCTTCGGCGCGCGCCTGCGCGAGCCGCATCCGCCGTTCGGTGGCCGGCTGCAGCTTGCGCGGAAAAATCGACTCGGGAAGCAGGTTTCGTAGCATCGCAACTATTAAGACGAGTGAATCGCCAACAAGTTTCCGGATTTCTCAAGATGGCCGGATTCCGTCATTCCTTGTCCTCGTACTGTTCCTTCAATGAAGCGACCACCGAAGGGTCGGCAAGCGTCGTCGTGTCGCCGAGCGCGCGTCCTTCGGCGATGTCCCGTAAAAGCCGCCGCATGATCTTCCCCGATCTGGTTTTCGGCAGGTCGGCGGAAAACATAATGTCGTCTGGCCGCGCGAGCGCCCCAATCTTCGCGGCGACGAATTCGCGGAGATCGTCACGCAGCGAGCTCGATTTTGTGTAGCCCTCGCGCAGCGTCACGAACGCGGCGATCGACTGCCCCTTGATGTCGTGCGACTTGCCGACGACGGCCGCCTCGGCGACCGCCGGATGTTCGACGAGCGCGCTCTCGACTTCCATCGTCCCAATGCGATGGCCGGCGACGTTGAGCACGTCGTCAACGCGCCCGAGGATCCAGTAAAAACCGTCGTCGTCACGCTTCGCGCCGTCGCCCGGGAAATACAGATCGGGGCGATCCGACCATTTGGTGAAATAGGTCTCGATGTAGCGCGCATCGTCGTTCCAGATCGTACGGGCAATCGACGGCCACGGCTTGGTGATCGCCAGCAGTCCACCGCCAACCGTGATCTCGCCGCCCTTTGCATCGAGTAGCGCGATCGTGAAGCCCGGCAACGGATGCGTCGCGCTCCCCGGCTTTGTCGGCGTGACGCCGGGGAGCGGCGAGATCACGATGCCGCCGGTTTCCGTCTGCCACCACGTATCGACGATCGGGCATCGCTTGCCGCCGATGTGCTCGTGATACCACATCCACGCTTCCGGATTGATCGGCTCGCCGACCGAGCCGAGGAGGCGCAGGCGGGAGAGGTCGTGCTTGGCGGGATGTTCGTCGCCCCATTTCATGAAGGCGCGAATCGCCGTCGGGGCCGTGTAGAGGATGGTGACGCCGAGCCGTTCGCAGATATCCCAGAAACGATCCTTCTCCGGCCAGTCGGGCGCGCCCTCGTACATCACGCACGTCGCGCCGTTCGCGAGCGGGCCGTAGACGAGATACGAATGTCCGGTGATCCAGCCGACGTCGGCCGTGCACCAGAAGACGTCGTCGTCACGGAGATCGAACACTTCCTTGGTCGTTGCGGTCACGGCGGTGAGATAGCCGCCGGTCGTGTGGACGATCCCCTTCGGCTTGCCGGTGGTCCCCGACGTGTACAAAATGAAGAGCACGTCTTCGGCGTCCATGGCCTCCGGCGGACAGTCGGCTTTTGCGTGCTGCATCAGCCGGTGATACCAGTGGTCGCGCCCTTCCTGCATTTCGACGTACGCTTCGCCAATCGGGCCGGCGGCGCGCCGCTGCACGACGACGACGTGCTGCACCGTCGGCGCCTCGGCGAGCGCCTTATCGACGTTGCGCTTGAGCGGCACGATCTGCCCGCGGCGGTAGCCGCCGTCGCTCGTCACGAGGACTTTTGCGCCGGCGTCGTTCATGCGATCGCGGAGTGACTCCGCCGCGAAGCCGCCGAAGACCACCGAGTGGATGGCGCCCAGTCGGGCGCAGGCGAGCATCGCGATCGCCGCCTCAGGGATGAGCGGCAGATAGATGCCGACGCGATCGCCCTTTTGCACGCCGAGGGATTTCAGGACGTTCGCGAACTTCCCGACTTCGATGTAGAGGTCCCAGTAGGTCAACGTCCGGCGATCGCCCGGTTCACCTTCCCAGATGATCGCGGCCTTGTTGCGGGCGCTCCCGTTCACGTGCCGGTCGATGCAGTTCGCGGCGACGTTGAGCGTGCCACCGGTGAACCATTTCACGTGGGGCGGCGTCCATTCCATCACCTGCTTCCACGGCGAGATCCAGTCGAGCGTCGCCGCCATCTTCGCCCAGTATCCCTCGGGGTCGCGCGCGGCGTCGGCAGCCACCGACTCGCTGTTGATGAACGCCTTCGCGCGAAAGTCGGCCGGAGGCGGGAACGAGCGCGTTTCGGTGAGGAGCACGTCGAGGTCGGACATGATCGGATTGGTTCGGCGGGAAATGGATCGTATGACGAGAGAAAGGTGATCGTGTGCACGGCCGGGCGGCATCGTCTCGAAGGATGAGTCGTGGGCTGCACCGAATGTGACGGTTTGGTGCACCAGCGAAACGATGCGACTTCGAACACCGTTCGCACTCTGCGGCGCACGATGCAAAAGGGCGCAGTCGCCGATGGTATCACAGTGTGACGGGCGCCGTAAGTGTATGTAAAACAATATGTTACACTACGCTGACGGCTGGCACGTTTTTCGCAATGCATAGGCGCAACAACAGAAGTCTGTCACACTCGATAAGAGCACACCCGCCGTGAGGCGGGGCCGCAAAGCCAGGAATCTCGAGTTCGATCAGAGATCGTCCGGTTGCCGAAGGTGATTCCAATGAGGGTGCATCCGCACCCGATCGGCGACGCGTACAACTGGCAGAGTGGTGTGCTCCCGCCTCGAGCGGAGGATTACCCCAATGCTGATCGCCGACATGAATCCTGACATCCTGCGTGCGCCTGCAAAGCTCGTCGCCGAGACCCGGCTCGACTTCCGTCGCGCCGCCCTGAGCCACCTCGAGCGCGTGCTCGAACGGTCGCTGACGCGCGTTATCGTCGATCTCGACGCGACCAACGAAATCGATGCGAGCGGATTGGGTGTGCTCGTACTCCTCCAGAAACGCGCCCGTGAGAAAATGATCGCGACCCGCTTGATGAACGCGCCGCTGTCTGTGAGGCAGATGCTGACGCTGACGAAACTCGACTACCTCTTTGAGCTGGAGTGCTGATGCCCGCTACCTTTTGGAATAAAGACGAGACCGAGCAGCAGTTCGAGCGGCGGGAAACGTTGCAGCGGAACGGGCGATTCAGCGGTGGCGTCTACTTGCCGCCTGATCGCGACGAGCCGCGGCAGCGTCCCTCGATCATCTCACAAGTGTTCCGTTCGATGGCGGAGATTCGCTCGGCGTAACGGCGATTCCGACGCGGGACTCGTCGCGTGCGTCGCCGGGTGCGTCCTGTTGGGGAACGCGTTAGAGTTCTCCGACGGAGGAGCATCGCGTGATTCATTACTGGCACGAACTCAGCCCCGGCGAGCACCCGCCCGAAGTCGTCACGGCGGTCATCGAGATTCCCGGCGGCAGTCGCAACAAATACGAACTCGACAAGGTCAGCGGGCTGTTCAAGCTCGACCGCGTCCTCTATTCCGCGGTCGTCTATCCGAGCGACTACGGGCTGATTCCGCGCACCCTCCACGAAGACGGCGATCCGCTCGACGTCATCGTGCGCATCAACGAGCCGACGTTTACCGGCTGCCTCATCGACGTGCGGCCGATCGGCGTGCTCAAGATGCTCGACCGCGGCGAACCGGACGACAAAATCCTCGCCGTCCCGGCGCACGATCCGAACAGCAGCGAGTTCTTCGACATCGCCGACATCCAGCAGCACTATCTCAAGGAAGTCGAGCACTTCTTCCAAATCTACAAGGATCTCGAGGGGAAGCGCGTTGAGATTCTTGGCTGGGAAAAGAGCGACGTCGCGATGAGGGTGATTACCGAGAGTATTGAGCGGTATAACAAGAAGTACGGGGAGAAATCCTGACATCGGTGTAGCCGACAGGCTTGAACGACGCCTCGGATGCACGCGGATACAGCAGTTGGGGGAACGACACTCTCGATGAGTGCCAGTTCCCCAATTTTTCATCCGCGTACATCCGAGGTGTCGTTCAAGAGTCGGAAAACACGAATTTCAAGACAGCTAACGTAGCCTGTTCCCGAGTTGCCGTTTCCACGCCGCGAGCGATCCTTCGCCGGGCAGACGCGTTCGCACGTGGACGCTTCCCATGATTGCCGAGCCGGTAATGCGCACTCGCGGGGCGTCCGAGGAGCGATCACCCGAGGTCGTCGAATCGTCGAACTCGCCCATGATCGCCATGCCGTCGCATTCGACGTGAAGGCCCGGCGGCACGATGACCTTCAGTTCGCCCATGATCGCCGAGACGTCGAACTCGGTGACGGCGCCCGGCGTGAGATGGGCTTCGCGAAGATCGATCGTCGCGCTCCCCATGATGATGCGGATGACGTTGCGCCGGGCCGGCGTCCACTCGCCGCGCCTTTTGAGCTCGGACATCAGGACCAGCATGCGCTTCTCGGGAGGTGGTGCGTCCACTGGCGCCACCGCGAACATTCCGGCCGGCGCCGCGACTGTCGCGGGCAACACGGGCAACCCGGCGACGAGTCCCTGCAGTTCGACCGCACTCTGCGCCTTGTAGACGCGCTCGAACCGCAGTTCGAGTTCCTGCGTCGTCAGGTTGTCATTCGCAAAATGCGAGCAGAGTTGCTGGATGGTGCGTTCGCGGTCTACGTCGAGAGTGTCCATGTCCGATAAGCTAAGAAAGCACCGGAGTGGTGGCTATGCTTTCGCGTGTGGCGGGCTCGAACGACGCCTCGGATTTACGCGGATAGGTCAACAACAACCGCAACTACAGCCGCGGATTTCGCGGAAACGCGCGGATACTGCAAGCACTGGGGGAACTACTCTCCCGGCGAGAGCAGTTCCCCCAAGTTGTTGATCTTATCCGCGCCTTACCGCGTAATCCGCGGCCGCCGTTGCTGGAGTACTCCCACTCTCCGCGTAAATCCGAGGCGTAGTTAAACCCCGCCTAGACACCCCGCCTGAAGACGAGCGCCGCATTGATCCCGCCGAAGCCAAACGAGTTGCTCAGCACATGCTCCACTCGTGCCGCACGGCCGGTGCGCGGGATATAATCGAGATCGCACGCCGGATCCGGCGTGTCGTGATTCACCGTCGGCGGGAGCCACTCGCGGTCGATCGCGAGCGCACAGATCGCCGCTTCGAATGCGCCGCTCGCGCCGAGTGCGTGGCCGTAGTAGCCCTTGGTTCCGCTGATCGGCACGGTCCACGCGTGGTCGCCGAACACCTGCTTGATTGCCAGCGTCTCGCTCGGATCGTTGAGCGGCGTCGCACTGCCGTGCGCATTGATGTAGCCGATCTCAGCGACGCCGAGGTGCGCGTCATCGAGTGCCATCCGCATGGCGCGGGCCGCCTGCGCGCCCGTCGGCAACGGCGCGGTCATGTGATGCGCGTCGTTCGTCGTCCCGTAACCAATCACCTCGGCGTAAATCTTCGCGCCGCGACTCACGGCCCGGTCCCACTCCTCGAGAATCAACACGACGCTCCCTTCGCCCATCACAAAGCCATCGCGATCCTTGTCGAACGGCCGTGACGCGCGAGAGGGATCGTCGTTGCGCGTGCTCATCGCGCGGATCAGCGCGAACGCGCCGAAGCAGAGCGGGGCGAGCGGCGCCTCGGCGCCACCGGCGATCATCACGTCCGCATAACCGTGTCGGATCTGCCGAAACGCTTCGCCGATCGCCATCGATCCGCTCGCGCAGCTCATCGCATTCGTCGAGTTCGGCCCACTCACACCGAACTCGATCGCGATGTTGCAGCTCGACGCGCCGCCGAATACGGCGAGCGCGAGCGTTGCATCGACCGCCCGCAGTCCCCCCGTGAGGAAGTTTCCGAGCTGCTCCTCGGCGTATCCGATGCCGCCCAGCGCGGTGCCCATCATCGCGCCGATGCGCTCGCGATTCTCCGCCTCGAGCCGGATCCCCGAGTCGGCCATCGCCATCTTGGCGGTGGCGACAGAAAACTGTCCGAATCGGTCGAGCCGCTTCGCGCGCTTGCTCTCGATGTGATCCTCGGCGGCGAAGTCGTTCACCTCGGCGGCGTTGTGCGAGCGGAAGACCGACGGGTCAAAGCGGCTCATCGACCGCACGGCGCTCCGCTCGGCCCGGATGCCGGCCCAGAGCGCATCGCGTCCGGTGCCGATCGGTGTGATCGCGCCGATACCGGTGATGGCCACACGTCGGTTCGTCATACGCCCGTTGCGAGAGTGCCGCTCTCACGCTCGGCGACGCGGGCGAGCCCGGCCAGCGTGCGCGATGCAATGCCGTGAATGAAGACCGGCCCGATCACTGCGGTCGCAGCGAAGACGCCGATCAGCGGCCAGCGCGGTCCGTTCCAGACGTGTACCAAACGAACGAACGTACCGCCGTCGCGTTCCTCGAACGCCCACTCGACGTCCATTCCCGTCGTCATCCCGCCGATGTGCTTGAACCGCATCGACGGGCCGGTCGGCGAGCGGTCAATCACCTGCATTTCGGACAGCCACCAGGTCGGCCATTCGAATGGACCGAACGGCCGGTTCGCCGCCATTTCCACGATGCCGCCACCGTCGGGCGACGTCTCGCGAAAGCGAACGAACCGATAGTGCGGAAGATGCGTCGGCCAGTGCAGTACATCACGGGCGATCGCGAACACCGTGCGCACCGGAGCGCGCACGAAGAGTTCGTCGAGGGTAGTCATCGGCCGGCCGAGCGGCATCGAGCCGAGCGCGAACGAGGCGCGCTGCACGAGTTCGCCGCTCATGCGGGGCTCCAACTCGCCGTCACGCGAAAGCCGCGCCGGTTGCGTACGAGCGCGTCGCGCCCAGTCGCCGCGCGGACGAGCGCGCCGAGTTCTTCGCGGCGGAAGCCGCGAAAGACACTCACCACGCCATCGTGACGACTGATCGGATGAAAGCCGAGCGCAAAGCTCGCGGCCCA
Organism: Gemmatimonadota bacterium; assembly: GCA_043757365.1. Lineage (GTDB taxonomy): Bacteria > Gemmatimonadota > Gemmatimonadetes > Gemmatimonadales > Gemmatimonadaceae > Fen-1231. The sequence goes on from JAYVPN010000211.1 coordinate 19,269, forward strand.
CAGTCCCGCGGCGGCGAGCCAGGCGCGGCGAATGTCGGCGACGATCACGCGGACGCGCGCGACGCGCTGCATTTCGGCGATTAGCATTTCCGCCTCCCGTGCTTCGAAGTGATGTAGCACCTGCGAGCAGGTCACGATGTCGACGCTCCGGTCGGCGAAGGGCAGAGCGAGCGCACTGCCGGCGATCGCGGTACCGGCGCCGGCCCGGCAGCCGGCCGCGAGACCGTGATTGATCTCGAGACCGTACGTCCTGAGGGCGACGCCGGACGTCGCGGCCTCGCGTGTGGCACGCGCCGGAATGTCGCCGAGTCCGGTCCCGACGTCGAGCAGGCTCAGCGACGTACGGCGCGAGTGCGCGTCGCGGAACAGCGGCATGAGTTCAGCGAGCACGGCGCTGACACCGCCGAAGAGGCGATTGCTCAGGGCGACGTCGCGCAACGAGCGCAGGGCAATCGCCGGGTCGGCGAGTGGGTCATCCAACAGCTCGACGCCGCGCCGTCGCGAGGGAACGGCAAATGCCGGCCACTCGAGCCGCATGCTGCGTGTGCTGCGTGTGCTGCGTGTGCTGCGTGTCATCACCGATCGAGCCGTGTGTAACCGCCGCGATAGTAGAGCAGTGGATCACCCTCGCGCGACGCCGTCGCGATGACCTCGCCGACGACGATCGTGTGATCGCCGCCCGGATGCCGCGCGGTCACGCGGCACTGCACGTGGGCGAGTGCACCGTCGAGGAGGGGAAGTCCGTGTGCGCCGCGCGTCATCGCGATGTTCTCGAAACGGTCCTCGTCCTTCGCCGAAAATCGGCGCGACAGCGGCTCCTGATCCTCGGCGAGAATGTTCACCGCGAAGAACTCGGCGTTCGCCATCGTGCCGGCGATGGATGCGGCGTCGCCGATGCACACGAGGACGAGCGGCGGATCGAGGCTCAGCGAACTGAACGCGCTGAGCGTCATCCCGTGATCGCGTCCGTCGGCGTCGTGCGTCGTGATGACGGTGATTCCGGACGCGAAGCGACCGAGGGTGCTCTTGAAATGCGCGGGATCGATCGACGAGTGTATCATTAGCGTGATTTGGCGGGAGCGAGCAACTGCATCAGGAAACCCGGCCGCAGGACTTCGCCGGCCGGAACGAAATCGCCAGCCACGCCGACGAGCAGATCGGCGAGATGCGAGCGGCTCGCGAGTGCGCGCGCGGCGTGATTCATCAGTGCGGGAAACGAGACGGCGAGGCCGATCAGACGCTCGACGCGCCACTTGCCGCCGAACTCGTGCCGGCGCGAGCGTTCGTAGGCTTCGAGAGGAACGTCGGCGGCGCGTGAATTGTTCGCGCGCAACGACTCGTACAGGTACGGGCCGAGTAATTCGCCGCCGCGCAGCGCGGAATAAATCCCTTCGCCGGTGAACGGATCATAGAAATCCGCTGCGTCACCGACGAGCGCGGCGCCCGGCGCCCAAGCGCGCACCGCGCGCGCGGCGAACGGGCCGGTGACGCGCACCTCGCTCACGCGCGTCGCGGACTGAAACCGCTCGGCGAGCGCCGGATGCGACGCCAGCCACTGCGCGAGAAAACCTTCGGCATCGCCGCGCGCCGCCGCCGCCAGCCGATGGGGCACGACGACCGCGACGTTCGTCACGCTACCGCCGACGTCAGCGAGTCCGCAGTAGCCGTCGCACGCGACGTGCATCTCGCCGCAGTCGCCGATGCCCTGCAGGCCGCGATAGTGCGTCACGAAGGCGATCCGCCGCGGCCACGGCGACGATCGCGACAGGCCGAGCCGTTTGCCGACGATCGACCGCAGGCCGTCCGCGCCGACGACGATGCGCGCCGTGATCGTCGTCACAGCGTCATTCGCTCGCACCTCAACGCCGGTCGCGCGGCCGCTCGCGTCGCGTACAATGTTCGTCACCGCCGCCCCTTCGATGACCCGCGCGCCGGTCGCGCGAGCCTGGCCGAGCAGAATCGTGTCGAGGACTTCGCGCCGCAGCGCGAGTCCGCGGTCGCGAAAGCCGTGAAAGCCGTGCGCCGCGGCGAACCGGCCTTCAAAGGCGACTCCGCTCGGCGCGTGAATGGTCATCCCGGCGAGCTGCGCGGCCCCGGCCTGCTCGACCGCGTCGAGCGCCCCCATCTCGGAGAGAATGCGCGACGCCTGCGGGCTCAGATACTCGGCGCACGGCTTCGGTCGCGGAAAGTGCGCCCGGTCGAGGATCAGCACGTCGACGCCGTTCCGCGCGAGCGCCCACGCGGTCGCGGCTCCGGCGGGACCGCCGCCGACGACTACAACGTCCGCACGCACTTTGGCTGATGCCACTTCACGACTCCTGGTTCAACGGCCGAGCAGCCAACTCACGCCGATCGTTCCGGCGGCTCCGATCACGGTCGCGAGGGCGTTCACGAGATCATTCGTCATCCAATAGAAGCCCCGACGGTGCACCGTGCGAAAGCCGCACGGATGCACCCGGCGCTCCGTCCACTCGCGGCAGCGGTCGCACGACCGACGCGACTGCATCGTCCCTCCGATCACCGAATCGGCGATACATCCGGTAAAACCGCCGAGCAGCACCGCAGTTCCCATGCGCCAGTCGCCGCCGCCGATCGTCACGGCGCCGAGTCCCGCGATCACGAGCGCTCCGAAGAGTCCTGCGAAGCTACCAACGGGTGTGACGCCGCCCGAAATCCCGGCCGCCACCGGGTACCAGTTGATGATCGAGCGCGGCTCGCCGCCGAACAACGTTCCGATTTCCGTCGACCACGTGTCGGCCGCGGCCGCGGCGAGCGCGCCGAGCGCGGCGAGCGCGAAGAGCGGCCGTCCGGTGAGCGTCGCCTCGAGCGCGGCGAGCGCGAAGAGCCCGCCGTTGGCGAAGACCTGCGTGGCGTTGCGCTGCGCGGTTTGCGGTATAATCTTGAGGGTTCGCTCGAACTTTTGCTGGCCGCCCCATCGCGTGAGCGCGCTCGACGAAACGAAGAAGACGATAAGGATCGCAGCCCACCACCAGCCGGCGGCGGCGGTGATGATGCCGATCGCGAACGCCGCCCACTGGCCGGATTTCGAAAGCGTGTTCGCCTGCCGCGCCTTCGCAGTGATGACTCCTGCGCAGACCGCGCCGGCGAGACCGCGAACGATCAGCGCGGAGTCGATAACGACTCCGCGGCGCAACGAACTTCGATTTTCGCCGGCGCGAACGAATGCGGGTCGCTCATACTCGGGCAATTTGAGGCCGAGCGTCCAGTCTCGTAACTGCACGGCGGAATATCAAGAGCCGCCGGCGCCCTCGCGAACTGGTCGGGTCCGATGCGCGCGCTTAGTTTTCCTCGCAGTTCGCACTCCACCACTACGCACCCCCCATGCCCGCTACCGTCGATCCTCTACTGCCGCTCAGTTTGCTCGAAGCGGTGCGCACGGTCGACCTGCCGTCCGGCGAGCTCGAGACCGAATTCGTGCACGAGCTGCGCAACAAGCGGCTCGGCCTCAGCGATACGGTGTTTGCGCAGATCAAGCGCTATACCGAGGCGGTCAAGCGCAGCCAGCGTGGGCCGATGGAAGACGCCGTCGCGCTCGCGAAACTGATCGGCCGCCGTCCTGACGCCGAAGCGGTCTTCCGTGAAGCCGGGGGCATTCTCGCCCGCCAAGCGTATCGCACGATCTCGCCTGTCACCCGCCGGATGATGCTCTCGCTGCCGGCGATTCTCTCGCGTCCGATCGCGTTGCGCCACGCGCGCCGCATCTCTGGGCGCTATCTCGCCGGCACCGTGCGTCGCGTCGGTTCGACGATCCTGCTCGAAGTGAAAGAATCGGTGACGCTCGACGCTGCGCCGAAGCTCGCGGGCTGCGCCTACTACGAAGCATCGTTGCGCGAACTGATGCAGCTGCTCGTCGGCGGGGTTGGCGCCGTCGAACAGGTGCGCTGCTCGAGCCGCGGCGAGGGCACCTGCGAGTGGCGCGCTGAGTGGCGCCCGATCGGCTCCGGTAGCCGCTGATGCTCTCTCCCGCATCTCTCGCGACGTTCCAACAGGCGATTCGCGACGCCGGCGCCGACGGCTGGCTGCTCTACGACTGGCGCGGACTCAATCCCATCGCCCGTGCGATGCTGCGCCTCGAAGGCATGGGTTCGCGCCGCATCTTCGCGTGGGTCCCGGCGTCGGGATCACCGGTCGGCATCAGTCACGCCATCGAACAGCTCGGCTGGGTCAACTGGCCGCCGGCGTGGGAGCGCCGCGTCTACTCGTCGTGGCGCACGCTCGAGGGCGACGTTGCGTCGCTCATTCGCGGCAAGCGCGTGCTCATGGAATACTCGTCCGGCGACGCGGTGCCGACGATCGACCGCATTCCCGCTGGCGTTATCGAGATGGTGCGCGCCGCCGGCGCCGAGGTCATGACTTCGGCGGATCTCGTGTCGCGTTTTTTTGCCATCTGGACGGACGATCAGCTCGCCTCGCACACACGCGCCGCCGAGCACTGCGCGCGGATCGCTCGCGCCGCGTTCGCCCGTGCCGGCGAACATGTACGCAACAGATCGCCGATCGCCGAACATGAACTGATGGGGTGGATACAGTCCGAGTTCACCGCCGCCGGACTCTTCACCGACCACGGTCCGAACGTCTCGGCGAGCGAGAACGCGGCGAATCCGCACTACGAGCCCAGTGCCGACGCGCCGCGCTATCTCAAGACCGGCGACGTGCTGCTCATTGATCTCTGGGCGACCGAACCGAACGGCATCTATGGCGATCAGACGTGGATGGCGTCGCTTGGCGCGCCGTCGGAGAAGGTCCAGCGCGTCTGGAACACCGTGCGCGACGCGCGCGATGCAGCCGTGGAATTGATTCGCACGCGCGTTACCGCCGGCGAGATGGTCCGCGGCGCCGATGCCGACGACGCCGCGCGCGCCGTCATCACGAAGGCGGGCTTTGCGGAGTACTTCACGCATCGCACCGGCCATTCAATCGATGCGACGTCGATCCACGGCACCGGCCCGAATCTCGACAATCTCGAGACGCGCGACGATCGCGCGTTGATTCCCGGTGTCGGCTTTTCGGTCGAGCCCGGCATCTATCTACCGGGCGAGTTCGGCGTGCGGAGCGAAGTGAACGGCTATATCGGTGAGCGCGAGCTGCTCATCACGCCGGTGGAAATTCAGCGCGAGTTGATTGTCGTCTGACCGGCGCCCTCGCCGCTAGCGCAGGTGCCGGTCGATAACCATCGCGACGAACAGCAGCGCGAGGTACAGCAGCGAGTACTTGTAGATCCACCACGACGGCCGCACCCAGTTTCCGGTCGCGCGCTCGAGCCACACTTTGTAGACGCCGCGCAAGAGCAGCCCGCCGAGGATGAGCGCCATCACGAGGTAGGGGACGCCGAAGACGCCGAAGCAGGCCGGCAGGAGCGTGAGCGCGACGAGAAAGACGCTGTACCACGCCATCTGCTCGATCGTCTCGCGCTCGCCCCACACCAGCGGCGCCATCGGAACCCCGGCGTTGCCGTAGTCCCGCTGCTTGTTGAGCGCGAGCGCCCAGAAGTGCGGCGGCGTCCAGTAAAAGATGATCAGAAAGAGATAGATCGCCGCGAGGTCGATGCGCCCCGTCACCGCGGCCCAGCCGACGAGCGGCGGGAAGGCGCCGGCCGCACCACCGATGACGATGTTCTGTGGCGAGCTGCGCTTGAGCCAGCGAGTATAGATGAAGACGTAGAAATAGAATCCGGCGAGCGCCAGCGCCGCCGTGAGCACGTTGACGAAGTGCGCGAGCATGTACGTCGCGGCGGTCGCGATCAGCACGCCGAACGCAATGACGACGCGCGGAGACATGCGGCCGCTCGGGATCGGGCGGAGGCGGGTCCTCACCATGACGTCGTCGATGTCGCTGTCGAGGTACATGTTCACCGCGTTCGCGCCGCCGGCCATCAGGTAGCCACCCAGAAAGACCCAAAATACGGTCGCAAGGTCGGGCGACCCGGCGACGTACATCGGGGCGATCGTCGTCACGAGGAGTAGCGAGATGATCTTCGGCTTCGTGAGCGCGATCAGGTCCTGCACAAACGAGCGCTCGGCGCGCGGAATGGCGATCGTTTCGGTCACGTCGCGGCTCCCGAGGTGACCGGCACCGTGTGCAGCAGAATCGACGCCGGGTGCATCGTGCGCCACGTCGCGATGAGCAGCAGGATGACGGCAACTGCCGGTCCGACCGCGAACGCCCATTCGAGCGGCGTACGCGCCGAGGCCGGGCCGATGAGCATGCCGCGGCGGGTCGAGCGCAGGATCATGACTTGCGCCACGAGGATCGCGGCGGCGCAGATCCAGAAAATGAGGTCGGAAATGGAGGTTGCCATACAGACTCGAAACATCGCTAGCTGCGTGGCGCCGTTCAAGCCAAAAGACGCCTCGGATGCACGCGGATTTTACGTGGCGATTGTGAGTCAATCCGCGACAATCCGAGGCGTTGGTCATCTTTCGGACCACGGTACATGTCGTCGCCGTTGCCTTACCTCAGTGAAGGGTGGGGGATACGTTTTCGGCATGACCACTCCGCCACCGCCGCAAAAGAACGAACTCCAGCGCCGTCTGGGCCTCTGGAGCGCCGTCGCCGTCGTGATCGGATCGACGATCGGATCGGGGATCTTCCGCTCGCCGGCGGGGATCGCCGACAAGCTCCCCGGCCCGCTGCCGATGATGATCGTCTGGGTCGCCGGCGGCATTTTCGCGCTCTGCGGCGCGCTCACGATGGCCGAGGTCGCCAGTGCGTTGCCGATGACCGGCGGCATTTATGTGTTTTGCCGTGACGGATGGGGGCGTCTCGCCGGATTTCTGTTCGGTTGGGGACAGGTGGTGATGATCCGCGCCGCGTCGCTCGGCGCGATCTCGATCACGTTCGCCGAGTACTTTTTTCGCGTGACCGGGCACGACCCCGTGGCGCCGGACAATGTGATGCGGGTGCGTTATTTGGCGGCGGCGGCGATCGGTTTGACCGGGGCGTTTAATTATCGCGGCGTTCGGTTTGCCGCGACCGTCAGCAACGTCACGGTGGTGGCGAAGTACGGCGGGCTGTTGTTCATCATTCTCGTGGCGTTCGCGGTCGGGCTGCCGCAAACCGGCGGCCATTTTACGCCGGCGATGCCCGAGGGCAGTTTGACGATGCCGATGTTCGGACTCGCGCTCGTATCGACGCTGTGGGCGTTCGACGGATGGGCCGACGTCGTGTACAACGCCGGCGAGGTGAAGGACCCGGCTCGCAACTTGCCGCGGGCGCTGATCGGCGGGACCTTGGCGGTGATCGCAATTTATCTCGCCGCGAACCTCGCCTATCTCGCCGTGTTGCCGATAGATACGATCCGTCATTCGAAACTTGTCGCCGCCGATGTGGCGCAGCTCGTGATCGGCCCTGCCGGCGTCGTATTTGTTTCGGTGACCGTGATGGTTTCGACCTTCGGCACGCTGAACACGGTTCTGTTTACGAGCCCGCGGATTTTCTTTGCGATGGCGGAGGACGGGCTCTTTTTCCGTCCCGTGGCGAAGGTGCATCCGACGTATGGCACGCCGTACGTCGCGATTACGCTCACGGCCGTCCTCGGGATGGTGTTCGTGCTGTTACGGAGCTTTGAGCAGCTCGCGGATGCCTTCGTGACGGCCTTTCTCCCGTTTTACCTGCTGGCCGTGGCGTCGATCTTCCGGCTGCGGAAGAAGCCGGGCTACAATCCCGGATTCCGAGTGCCGCTCTACCCGTTCATCCCGCTGCTCTTCATTGCATCGGTCCTGTATCTGCTCGGTAACGCGATCATCGATCCGACCAGCCGCATGAGTACACTTGTCGTGCTGGGCATAGTGGCGGCCGGAATCCCGGTTTATTACCTCACGGTTGGTCGCAAAACTGTAACGTGACGGGCCGGGGCGTCGGCGGGTATTCTCGTGCAGAAGAAGGCCGGTCATTCTCCTGCTCAGAGCGCCCTCGACCGGCTTGGCCACCCCGTCGGACGCCAATCTCTTCGTTGACCGCCCGCCCCCGTTGGCGGTAAGTTTCGACAGCTGTAGAGGCCACCCCCAAATTCAGGAAATTCGACACGATGACGAAACTTCGTTGGAAAAACCTGCTCACCGCGCTCGTGGCTGTCGCCGCGTTCGCCGTGGGAGCTAGCGCCCAGGTGACGTCCGGCTCGATTGCTGGCCGTGTCACCGGTCCCGGCGGCAACCCGGTCGCCGGCGTTCGCATCACGGCGACCCACGTTCCCTCCGGCACGGCCTACAACGCGCTGTCGCGCGCCGACGGTCGCTACACGATTCCGGCGGCCCGCGTCGGCGCGCCGTACACGGTGACCTTCCGCGCGATCGGCTTCACGGCCGTCGTCAAGAACGACGTCGCCGTGGACCTCGGCGTTCGTACGGACATCGACGTCGCAGTGCAGCAGTCGGCGGTCAAGCTGAGCACCGTGGCGATCACGACGGAAGCTGGCGCGATCAGCTCGACGCGCACTGGCGCCGCGACGAAGATCGGCCGCGAAGCGATCGCCGCCTTCCCGACCATCGGCCGTACGATCACCGACTTCACGCGTCTCACACCGCAGGCGTCGGGCTCGTCGTTCGCCGGTCAGGACAACCGCTTCAACAACATTTCCATCGATGGTGCGAGTTTCAACAACTCGTTCGGTCTCGCCGGACAGCCCGGCGGCCGCACGGGCGTGGCGCCGATTCCGATCGAAGCGATCGACCAGATTCAGGTCGCCATCGCTCCGTACGACGTGCGTCAGGGCAACTTCGTCGGAGCCGGCGTCAACGCGGTGACGCGCAGCGGCACGAACACGTTCCAGGGCTCGCTCTACAACATCCGCCGCGACCAGTCGCTGGTCGGCACGCAGATCAACGGCAACGCGTTCAACCCGGGCGTCTTCAAGTACAACTTGCTCGGCGGCTGGGCGAGCGGTCCGATCATTAAAGACCGCCTCTTCTTCTTCGTCAGCTACGAGGACGACAAGGCTACCAACCCGGGCACGACGTTCATCCCGAACTCCGGCGGACCGACGACGGGCGGCAACAACACCCGCGTGCTCGACTCCGATCTGTCGGCGATGCAGTCGTTCATGAGCTCGAAGTTCAACTACAACACGGGCCCGTACACCGGCTACAGCAACCTGACGCCGTCAACGCGCTCGCTGTACAAGATCGATTGGAACATCAACAGCCGGAACAAGCTCTCGTTTCGCTACAACGAGCTGAAGTCGAGCGCCGACCAGCTAATTTCGAATTCGAACTCGCTCGGCTTCGGCAACCGCCGCACGAACAACCTGGCGTTCAGCTTCCAGAATTCCGGCTACGCGGTTCTCGAGAACATCAAGTCGGGCGTCGTTGAGTTGAATTCGCAGATCACCGACAACATTGCGAACAACATCATCGTCGGAAACACGTCGAACGATGAAAGCCGGAAAACGTCGCCGATCTTCCCGCTGATCGATATCTTGAACGCCGGCTCGACGTACCTGAGTCTCGGCATGGATCCGTTCACGCCGTCGAACCAGCTCCGCTACAAGACGTTTCAGATCCAGGACAACCTCTCGTTCTACACCGACAAGCATGACTTCACCGTCGGCGTGACGTACCAGAAGTATCACTCGGACAACGTCTTCTATCAGGGTTCGAACAGCGTCTACATCTACAACTCGCTCGCCGACTTCTATACGGACGCGAACGACTACCTCGCGCGTCCGACGCGTACGACGTCGCCGATCACGCTCGCACGCTTCCAGCTCGGCTATGTGAACATTCCAGGGCTCACTGAGCCGCTGCAGCAGCTGGACGTGCAGTACTACGGCGCCTATGCGCAGGATGAGTGGCGCGCGGCGAAGAACCTGAAGGTCACGTACGGTATCCGGTTCGACATCCCGGACTTCAAGAACACGGCCTACGAGAACACGCAGTCGGCGGGCTACACGTTCCGCAATGGCGCCGGTCAGTCGGTGCAGTACTCGACCAAGACGATGCCGAAGGCGTCGCCGCTCTGGTCGCCGCGCGTCGGCTTTAACTGGGATGTCAGCGGCGATCGCACAACGCAGGTTCGCGGCGGTACGGGCGTCTTCACGGGCTCTCCGGCCTTCGTCTGGATCAGCAATCAGATCGGCAACAACGGCGTGCTCCTTGGCGCGATCGACGCCTCAAACACCAAGGCATATCCGTTCAACCCCAATCCGACGGCCTACTTCCCGCAGGGCCTCACCGGCGCTCCGGCGCCGTCGTACACGTTGAACCTCACGCAGCCGAGCTTCAAGTTCCCGCAGATCTGGCGTTCGAATCTCGCGATCGACAAGAAGCTGCCGATGGGCTTCACCGGGACCGTCGAGCTGCTCTACTCGAAGAACGTGAACGCCGCGGCGTATGAGAACGTCAATCTCGCCCCGACGATTGGCAATTTCACCGGCGCCGATACACGGGCGCGCTGGAGCACCGCCCCGAACGCGAACCGTATCTATCCGAACGTCGTCGGCGCCTATCTGCTCAAGAACACGAGCGACGGCGATTCGTACACCTACTCGGTCTCGCTCGAGAAGGCGTTCCAGAACGGCTTCTTTACGAAGTTTGCGTACAACTACGGCCAGGCGCGCGGCAACTTCGATCCGGGCTCGATTGCCCAGGGTAACTGGACCGGCAATCAGCAGAACGGAAATCCGAACGCCCCGGGCACCAGCTTGTCGAGCTTCTCGCCGGGTCACCGCGCGTTTGCGGCGCTGTCGTATGCGCACGATTTCTTCAAGTTCGGGACGACGACGATCTCGACGTTCCTCGAGTTGTACGAGCCGGGCAACTTCAGCTACACGTTCGCGTCCGACGCCAACGGCGACGGCGCCAACAATGACCTGCTCTACATCCCGAAGAACACCGGCGAGATGAACTTCCAGACGTTCACCGCCTCGGGCAAGACGTTCACCCCGCAGGATCAGGCGACGGCGTGGGATGCCTTCATCAGCCAGGATCCGTACTTGAAGCAGCACCGCGGCGAGTACGCCCAGCGCGGCGCGGCGTGGATTCCGTTCCTCATCCGCGACGATCTCAGCATCTCGCAGAATATCTTCACCGGAATTGGCGGAACGAAGAACGCACTCGAAGTGCGTCTCGACATCCTCAACTTCGGTAACATGATCAACAACCGGTGGGGCGTGTCGCAGTTTGCGCAGTCGACGTCGCCGCTCACGAACCCGGCGGTCGATGCCAACGGAGCACTGACGTACCGGCTCCGCGCGTTCGGCCCGAGCCTGATCAGCAGTACATGGCAGAGCAATGCCGGACTTTCGGATGCATACCGAATGCAGCTCGGGTTCCGGTATCGGTTCAACTAGTACTAGAGTTTTTTTGAGTGACTCAACGGCCCGGAGCGCATCGCGCTCCGGGCCGTTGAGTTTGAGACAGTGCGAGTGCGAAAACAGTGCGAAAACAGTGCGAGTTCTAGTGCGAGCAGCGAGTAGTAGACCTCCCACGAGAACTCCCACTAAACTCCCACCGAACTCCCACTCCTACTTCAGTGAAAGATTAAAATATCGAAAACTTTATATATTTCCCGGGATTCTTCTTGAAATCCGCCGAGAGTGAATCCAACCGCTGCACCAATCCCCGCACATCATTGTACAGCCCGGGATCATTCATCAGCCGCCCCGCCGAGCCGGTGCCATCGTTGAGCTTGGCGAGCGTGGCGTTGAGCTTCGTCGTCGTTTCCCGAAGATCTGTCGTCAGCGTACTAATGCTCTGCGCCGCGCCCTGGAACGACCGGATCGTCGAATCAACCTTCGCCGAGTCTACGGCGCTGGCGACCCGGCGAAGCGAGGCCTGTGTCTTCGTCAGCTCCGCGCTCTGCACCGCAGCCACCTTCCCGAGCTGGGCAATCAGGGCATTCGCATCCGTCACCGTTTTGTGGATGTCGGCGAGTCCGCCGGATTCCACCATCTCCTTGCGGAGCGCCAGCGTGAGGACCTGAATGTGCGTGCTGATCGTGTCTACGCGCGCGAGAACATCGGCAAGCTGCGGCGTTGGCTTGCCGGACAACACGGTATCGCCCGGCTCATAATGCTTTGGATTCGGGACCGTTGGATGCAGCGCGATCAGCTGGTCGCCGAAAAAGCCGTTCGGCTCGATCGTCGCCGTCGTGCCGACCGGGACCTGGTATTCCTTGCGCACACGCAGGCTGACGATCAGCAGGCCGTCGGCGCGAATGTCCACGCTCTCGACATATCCCACGTTCACACCCGAGAGCAGAATCGGCTGCCCCTGCTTCAGGCCGGCGCCCCATGTGAACTTCGCGAACAGCGGATAGCCCGGCTGCAGCCCGCCGCGGGCGAGCCACAGGGATCCGACCACCAGCAGCACGAGCGCTACGGTCGCGGTGATTCCAACGAGTACTTCGTCGCGTCGTTTCATCCCTGCAGGTATTTGGCGAGGAGTGTGGCAGTGGCGGCGTCGAGGATAAGAATCCAAATGGACGAGATCACGACGGCCTTCGCCGTCGCCTTGCCCACACCCTCGGCGCCAGCGGTCGTCTCGTAGCCCTCGAACGTGCAGAGATACGCGATCGCCGCTCCGAACAATGTCGCCTTGATCAGGCTGTAAGTCACCTGGAACTGGCTGAATCCGAGCCGGACACCGTCGATAAACTGCGACATCTGGACGTCCGTCAGAAACACGGCGGCCATCATCCCTGCCGTCACGCCGCACACGTCGGCGATGATCGCGAGGATCGGCAGCATGACAATCGCCGCGATGAGCCGAGGAATCACGAGATAGGCCACCGGATCGTACGCCAATGTCTCGAGCGCGTCGATCTGTTCCGTCACCCGCATCGTCCCGATTTCGGCGGTCATCTTCGCGCCGACGCGGCCGGCTAGCACGAGCCCGGTGAGCAGCGGCCCCGTCTCGAGAATCACGATCTGGCGCACCGACAGACCGACGATCGAGAGCTGAATGCCCGGGAATAGCTGATAGCGGATCTGCAACGTGATGACGCCGCCGATGAACGCCGCCACCATGATCGTCAGCGGCACGGAATCGACGCCGATCGCCCGCATCTGCGGGATGATCAGCGGCAGATACGTCTTCGGTTCGGCGAGCGCGTGCCTGATGTTCCGAAGAAAGAGCACTCGCTTTCCGACACCCTGAAAAAAGCCGAGCGTCGACCGCGACATGTTCCGGAAGAACACGATCGAGCCACGCTGGACTATCGGGTAACTGTCGGTGGGGCGGTCGGCGAGCGAGTCAGCCACGGATTCGATACGGGAGGGCGGGGGAAGAGTTTCGGACGGAGCAGGAGCGCGAGCACCGGCGCTCCGGAACAGTCAGGTCCGGACCCGCCTCAGTAACACTACGCCAACAGCGAAGAAGAGGATCGTCGGCATCCACGCCGCCAGTTCGGGCTGCACCAGCCCCTTGTCCCCGATCGCCTGCGTGAGCTGCACCAGCATCAGGAATATAACCGTAGTTCCGAGACTGATTCCGGCACCGTAGGCCGCGCCGCCGCGCTGCGTGCTCGTTGCAAGCGGCGCTCCAAACAGCATAATGACGATGCAGGTGAAGGGGATCGCGATCTTCAGCATTCGTTCTGTGCGAAGCTTGTTGACATCACTCCCCGACCGCTGCATGGCCTGGATATAGTCCCCGAGGTCGTTGTAGCCCATTTCGTCGGGCGCCTTGGGGTTGGCCATCATCGTCTTGGGATCTTCCCTAAAATGCCGGTCGCGGAGCGAATCATAGGCGATCGTCAGATTGGTCGAATCGCCAGTCAGTACGTGCACGACGCCGTTCTTGAGCAGCCACCCGCGTTTCGTGCTGTACTTGCCTTCCTTCGCCGTGATCACGTAGGTCGGGTAGTCCGGGCCGGAGCCTTTGCGGTCGATCTGAAGACCCTGCACGGTTCGCTGCAGCACGTCGGCGGTACCAACCTGATAGACACGGTCACCGCCTTCCGCGAGGAAGGTGAAGTTGTAGCGCATCACGGTATTCGACGACTGCTTTTCCTTGAGCAGTTCGTCGCGCATCATGTTCGCCGGCGGCACGGCCCACGCGAGCAGGAGGCCGAGCACCGTCGCGAATGCGGCGCCGAAAAAAATCGGGCGGATGAATCGGTAAAAGCTGATTCCGCTCGCCTTCGCCGCGGTAATCTCGGCGTGTCTCGTGAAGCCGCCGATCGCGAAGACGGTCGCGAAAAGCACCGCGGCCGGCAGCACCTGAAACATCGTTTCAGGCACGCTGTAGATGTACGCCATCACGATGTCGAGCGGCTTCAGACTTCGCTGCAAGAACTTGTCGAGGTTCTCGGTGATGTCGATGACGATGACGAGGATCGGAAAGCCGAGCGCCGTCGCCGTCATGATCTTGAGGAACTCGTTGAGCACGTAGCCGTCGAGCGGCCGGAGCAGGCGGAATCTCACGAGACCTCCGCCGTCCGGCTGTGCCAAAGGCGCTGACGGAGCCGGCTCCAAAACTCCGACGTCTCACTGCCGCGGGAGGTCGTCCCTTCGCGCCCAAGGCGCGCCGTGAGCACAGTCCCGATGGCGAGCAAGATGAAATTTGCCGCCCACATCGCCCAAAACGCCGAGAGAAAGCCGCGCCGCGCGAGCGACTCGCCAACGATGAGCCCGACATAATAGAGCCCGAAGACGCCGAGGCTGACGCCGATCGTCATCCCGACGCCGCCGCGCGGAAAGCGCAGGGCGATCGGTGCGCCGAGGAGCACAAAGATTGTGCACGCCGCGGCGATGGCGAACTTCTTTTCGATTTCGACCTGATTGCCGTCGATCGTCTGCTGGGCGTTGCCCATCTGGAGACGGATGCCTTCGGCGAGCACCGAGCGGCCGCCCGGATCGGGCGTCTCCACTGGCGTCGTGATCGGCGTGCCCATCGGCGCCTGAACCGGCGCGCCGGCCGGCGCGGACTGCGACGGCCGCGGTGACTGCACCACGGGAGCCTGCCCGCTCGACGGCGCCTGCCATTCGAACGGGAAGAGCGACGCCTTCGCCGGCCGAGCGGACGGCGGCGCCGGCATTGCGGGCGAAGCCGGCGTCGCCCGGGCATCCGCGACGCGAAAGAGCGCGCGGCAGTAGAGCGCTCCCATTCCGCCGGAAACGGGACGCGGCCGGAGTTGCTTCGCGAGCTTCGAATCGAGCAGCTTCAGCGCAGCGTACGAACTGTCGCGCAGTGCCGCCGACCGTTCGACGCGGCGCTGCAGCTCGCACACGGTCATTTCGCGGTCGGACTTCTCACCGCCCACCGTGTCGCGTTCGAGCGAGTTGCCGATGCCGCGCACTTTCAACAAGTCGTGGCGGAAGAACATGCGCTGGAGCCGCGTCGGATCGGTCTGTGGGCTCAGCTCGACCATCTCTCCGTCGAACAGCGTGAGGTTGAGATCGCGCTGGTCGGTGGAGAGGCCGAGGAGTCCGCTGTCGGCGCGGATCGTGCGGCGGTTCTGCGGATTGCTGAGATCGTAGATCGTGACGTCGCGAAGCCGGTTCGTGGCGCGGTCGAGGTGCACGGCGCGGAGAAAGATCTTTCCCGGCGACACTTCGTTGATCACCTGTTCGCGCAGCGCGAAGGTCGGCTTTTTGCGGGCGATATCGTTCGTGAGTGTGGTCAGCCGATGATTCGCCGCCGGGAGCACCTGGTCGTTGAACCAGATCATCCCCACCGTGAGAAACATGCCGGCAACGACGATCGGCCACATCAACCGCTGCATCGAGAGACCGCTCGCTTTGAAGGCGGTAATCTCGTTTTCCGACGCCAAGCGGCTAAAGGCGTGCAGCGTCGAGACGAGCACCGCCATCGGCAGTGTCATCGCCACCGTAAACGGCACCGAAAGCAGCAAAAACTCGGCGATCACGGTCCACGGGAGGTCCTTTCCGACCAGCTCCCCGAGGCGTTTCGCGACGTAGTTCAGCAGCAGGAGCGACGTCAGCGCCGATAGCGAAAAGACCAGCGGCGTGAGGTGCTCGCGAAGGACGTACTTGGTAATGATCTTCAACAGGTCAGCCCGTGGCGCAAAAATCGGTCCCGAAGCGGGAGGAAATCTCGACGCCACATAGGGTTGTAGGGATTTGGGTCACTCGTATATTCCACCCGGCGACCACTCCTAGGCAAGGTCGTTCATACCCCCAGCTTCGGGTTTGGGTGCGCCCAACACGTCCGATTCGTCATCTGCTGGCTCTTGTGACGCTCGCCGCCCTCCCGGTCGTTCCGGTTGCCGGGCTGTGGGCGCAGAGCCCCACGCCTCCCCCGGCCGACACCGGCAAGACCAAAGCGGTCACCGCGAAAGCGGACTCCGCCAAGGTTGCGCCCGACAGCGCCAGGGGAGCCGACCTGTTCGGTCAGAAAACTGACCTCGGGCTGCAGATGCACGGGCGTCTCGAGTCCAAGTACAACCGGACGCGCAACGAGCGCTGCATCGCGAGCCAGTTCTTCACGACGAGTTCGCTCTGCAACGGCACCTTCCAGCCAAACTTCGACTTCCAGTTCGACGTGAAGACCGGCGGCACCGTCGCCGATCGTGTGCACGTGAACGTCGACTACGACTCGAAGCGCGAGTTCGACGCGTCGAATAGCATCTCGCTGTTCTACGAAGGAAAGAAAAAGGACTGGCTACAGCGCGTCGATGTCGGCAATGTCGCCTTCGAGGTGCCGGCGACCCGATACATCACGAGCGGCATTCCCCAGGGAAACTACGGTGTGCAGGCGATCGCCCAGTTCGGACGGCTGAAAGTCCGCGCGATCGCGGCGCAACAAAAAGGGAATGTGCAGCGCGACCGCGTGTTCAATGTCGGCACGCGCACCCAACAGTCGGTGAATCGCGACATCGAGGATTACCAGATCGAAGCGCGGCGGTTCTTCTTCACCGTCGATCCCCGCCGGCTCGGCGGCTACCCGAACGTCGACATTCTCAACGGCGTGCAGATGCGCCAGCTCGCGGCGACGCTCCCGGATTCGGTGCGCCCGGCGCGCATTGCGCTGTACCGCCTGCTGATTGGCGGGCAACCGCCGAATCCGAACGGGCCGCAGTTCCGGCTGATCGGTGATCCAAGTTCGCGCCGCGGGCAGGTGTACGAGCTGCTCCGCGAGAACGTCGATTACTACGCCGATCCGTCGCAGCTCTGGATCGCGCTCGCGCGGCCGCTCAGTCTGCTCAATGAGCGGCTCGTCGTCGCGTATACCGTTCGCATCGGCGGACGAGACACGACGCTCGTGACGACCGGCGGTACGCCGGATATCCAGTTCAATGGCTCGCGTGACCAGTGGGCCAATCTGCTCTGGGATCCGAACGTTCGTCCCGGCGATCCGGCGTTCAATCGCGAGATTCGGTCCGTCTATCGGATCGGCGGCGAGGACACGCGCCGCGAGACCGTTGCGATCTCCGTGCTCACCGGTGCGAGTTTCGATCAGGAGCGCCCCGTCGGAGGTTCGGCGCAGACCTTCCTCCAGCTATACGGACTCGCGCAGTCGGGTAATCCGTCGACGTTCGACGTCAGCAATCGCCTCTGGCCGCGGCCGGGCGATCCGATCTTCACGCTTGGTGGATCCGCGAACACCCGTGTGATTCGCGATCAGTATCTCGTCTTCCCGTCGCTGCAGCCGTTCGCGCGCGCCGGACTCGCGCAGCCGGCGTCGAATCCGAATAACGACGCGATTTACAACTCGCCCAACGAGTATCTGTACTCGGCGCAGCATCCGCAGACCGTCTATCACATCCGCGTGAAGTACGAATCGGACGGCGGCGGCGAGGGCAACGGCATCTCGCTCGGTACCAACCAGCTGCGCCCGTTCTCCGAACGGCTGACGCTGGAGAACGGGCAAGTACTGAAGCGCGATCTCGATTACACGATCGACTACGATATCGGCCGCGTCACATTTCTCCACTCCGACACGCTCTTTGCCCAGCCGCGCAATGTCAGCGCGCGATTCGAGGAACAGCCGGCGTTGGTGTCGACGCCGACGAACATCCTCGGCCTCGCGTCGACGATGCCGTTCAAGAACGGCGATCTGAACTTCGTCGCGATCTCGCAGTCGCAAAGTTCGACGAGCACTCGGCCGCTGCTCGGCTACGAGAGTCAGTCGGCCCTCGTTGCCGGCCTCAACGGTTCGTTCTCGTTCGATGCGGCGCCGCTCTCCCGATTGCTCGCGCGCCTCCCCGGTGCCGATCCGAAGGCGTCGTCGCGCCTCCGCGTCGACGGAGAAGTCGCGACGAGCCGACCGCAAATCGGCGGCGGCGGACAGGCCTACCTCGAATCGTTCGAAGGCGACGGCGGCATCAACCTGTTTCTGCAGGATCCGAACTGGTACCTCTCGTCACAGCCCGCGCTCGGCAGCCGGCTCGCGCCGCGCATCGGCGGCGGCGCGACGCTCGATCTCACCCGCGCCTCGACGCTCGCGTGGCAGACGAACGGTCTCAACGCGATCGGCGAAGCGACGACGTTCACGCTCCAGCAGATCGATCCGTTGACGACGCTCACCGGATCGGGACTCACGCAGCCCGAGCAGGTGCTGTGGATGACGCTCTATCCGCTGAACATCGGCGGCGCGTACAACGACGTGCGCAAGAAGTTCCAGTGGAGCGTGAACGGAACGCCGAGCGGACGCCGCTGGCGGTCGATCCGTCAGCTGCTCGGCAGCGGAGGTTCGGTCGGCGTCGATCTCACACGGACGCAGAACATTGTTTTCTGGGCGTTGATCGACACGACGGCGACGCGACGCAAGCGGAATCCGACGTTCGTGGTGGATCTCGGCGACGTCTCCGAGAACACCGTCGCCACCGGACCGACACAGCTCATCGTGACGCGGAACGGCGGCATCATCGACTCGATCTATTCCGGCAAGGCGTTGTATGGCCGCGACACGCTGCAGTCGGAGCGCGATGCATTCTCGCGGGCGTTCAATCAGGAGAAGAACGACATCGGCCTTCCCGGCGACGTCGTACCGCGGTTGCTCTACGCGACGCCGGATTCGGCCGGCACGATCGCCAATTTCAAGATCTGCTCGAGCGGCAACACCCGTCTCGCGCGACTCGGCGACACGCGAACGAATTGCACCGTGAACAACGGCCGTCTCGACGAGTGGGACATCGACGGCGACAACGTGTTGAACTTCGACTCGTCGCAGCGCGAACAGGAACGGTTGCTCCGATTCGTCGTCGATCTCAGCGACCCGAAGTCGTATGTTCGTATCGGCGGCTGCCAGCACTCGCCGGCCGATACCTCGATCGCGAGTCCGCGGCAGTGCTGGGTGCAGGTGAAGATTCCGTTCGGGACAGCGCTTGATACGATCAACGGCGGCCCGAATATCCGGCGCGTGCGGTCGCTGCGTCTGACAATGGTCTCCGGCGAGGGGATGCCGGATAACGAGTTCTCTCAGGTGCCGATCGCGCGCTTCTCGCTCTCCGGCGCGCCGTGGACGAAACGATCCGATCGCGCGATATCCGGCATCGGCGGCGACCGGACGTCGATCGGCCTCGTGACGGCGTCAAGCATCGGCACGGCCGATAAGGATTCGTTGAGCGGACTGATTTACGATTCTCCACCCGGCGTGATCGATCAGACCGACCAGAAGCTGAGTGGACTGCAGGCGCAGCGGATCGTCATCAACGAACGGTCGATGCGACTCACCGCGACGACGCTCGCGAAGTACGAGCGCGCCGAAGCATTCTATCGCTTTCCGGAAGGGCCGAAGAATTTCCTACAGTACAAGGAACTTCGCGCCTGGGCGAAGGGACGCGGCAGCGGCTGGGGCCGACTCGGCGAACTGAATTTCTATGTCAAGATCGGCCGCGATGCGAACAACTTTTACGCGTATCGGACGCCGGTCGGTTCCGGCAACGGTCAGGCAAACTGGCTCCCCGAAGTGCGCGTCGACTTCGAAAAACTGCAGGCGCTCCGGGCGCGGCTGCAGAACGCGTATCTGCAAAATCGTTCGGATTCGCTGAGCTGCACCGGCGCCGACTCGGCGCTCATCGCGAAGAGTGCACTGCCCGTCGGACAGTTCTCGCGCCGTTACGCGGCCTGCGCCGACGGCTACATGGTATACTCCGCCGACCCCGGCGTGAGTGCGCCGAACCTCGCGTCGGTCCAGGAACTTTCGGTCGGCATCGTGCGTGTGGACAGCACCAGCCTGAGCGCCACGCGCATCATTCCTGGCGATACGCTCGAAGTGTGGGTCGATGATATTCGACTTGCGAACATCGCGAATACGGCCGGCTACGCCGGCCAGATGGGCGTGAATCTCGCGGCCGGCGACGTCGGGACGTTGCGCATGAACTTCTCGCATCGCGATCCGAACTTCCGGCAACTCGGTGAAGTGCCGACATATGTGGCCGACAATACGCTCGATGTGAGCTCCGTCGTGCGGCTCGAGAAGTTCGCGCCGCAGCTCGGACTGTCGATGCCACTCACCGTCAGTCATTCGACGACCGCGAACACGCCGCTGCTCCTCCAGAACTCCGATTTGCGCGGCGACGGCATTCAGGGACTGCGAAAGCCGAGCAGCGCGGCGACGAGTGTCGCGCTCACCGTGCGGCGTATCAAGCCGCTCGAGAGCGGCTGGTTGGCGCCGATCGTCAACAATCTCATCGCCACCACGTCGATCAATAGTTCCACGAGTACGTCGTCGTACTCGGACGGGCGCGCGAACCTCTTCACCGCCGGTCTCGATTACTCGGTTGGCGGCGACGGCGCCAAGCAGCCGATGCCCGGCTGGTGGACGCGTCGCCTCAACAATCTCCCGGGCTGGCTTTCAGGGATCGAGTTCGTCCAGGCGCTGCGCGACGCCGAGTTCCGCGCGCGGCCGGCGGCTTTTCGGTTGAGCAGCAACTACGCCAAGGGTGACGATCGTCGCGCGAACTTCTCGAACCTCGCGTTTTCGCCGACCGATACGGCCCGGATCGTCAACGGGCTCACCAGCTTCTGGCGCAACTCGACCGCAATCGAACTCCGTCCGTTCGACGCCATCAGTGCGCGTCTCGAATTCTCCTCGCTGCGCGATCTTCGGAAATATGGCGACAGCACGGCGGTCGGCGTCGTCGCAACCGGCGAGCGCAGTAAAGTGCTCGGCTTCGACACCGGACTCGAGCGCGAGCGCGTGCTGACCACCTCGTATGCGTTCGCGCCTCAGTTGCGCGGCTGGCTCAAGCCGCGCTTCGATTTCTCGAGCAGTTATGCGCTGCAGCGCGATCCGAATTCGCGGCAGCTGCTGCGTCTCGTCGATACCACCGGCGCGTTCCGTCTTCCGCGACGCGTCAACGCCGTGCAGTCGCTCAACGCCGGCGCGCAGATCGATCTCGCGCGCGTATCGCGTCAGTGGATCACCGATTCGACGCGCCTCCGCCAGATCGGGAATACCGTGCTGCCGCTCGATATCAGCTTCTCGCGTACGCTCTCGTCGGCGTTCGACGGCACGCCCTACACGCCGGGCTTCGGTCTCCAGTTCGGACTCAACGACGTCGGCGGCTTCCTCCGCGATCACGGCATTCTCGCGACGACCGCCGGCAGCACGCAGCAGGTCTCGCTGTCGAGCGGGCTCCGCCTTCCCTATGGAATGACCCTCACCGCGCGCACGCAGCGCGTCGCCACACGGAACTGGATCGGCGGCGCGAATACGACGCCATCGGTCATCGACGGCGAGCAGATCACGCTACCGAATCTCATGCTCCGAACGTCGTTCCGTCCCAGGCTCATCGGCGAGATCGTATCGAGCATCAATGCGTCGGCATCGCTCCTCGTCACGCGGCAGCGGTCGGCGGCGCCGAGTTTGTCTTCGACATTCAACAACGACATTCGCACGAGCCACGTGCTCAGCTATCCGTTCAGCACGAGCATCGTCTGGAACGACAAAGGCGGGCTCACGACATCGTTCAGCGTCGCGCAGACCTTCCGCGTCGACTCGCTCCCCGGCACGGTGGCCGATTCGAAACAGCGGGAGTACAGCGCCGACGCGTCTCGCGCTTTCAAACTGCCGGCGGCATGGGAAATGAGGAGCGACCTGCGCGCCCGTATTGGCTGGCAGCAGCAGAGCGCGCAGAGCTTCGTCCGCAACGGCTTCGCCGCCGGCGCCGGGAGTCGGCTCGCCGACAACGGACGCCAGTCGATTACCTTGAACGGTGACACCGATATCGCCGAGAATCTCACGTTCTCGCTGCAAAGCGCGCGGATCGTGACGTTCGACAACAACTTGAATCGCCGGATCACGCAGA
>JAYVPN010000212.1:0-3314 GCA_043757365.1 Gemmatimonadota bacterium
TTTCGTTTAATGTATGGAATGGACGCGCGCTCCACGACCGGCGCGGCCGAACCCACCAGGAGGAGTTTGTGTTGCTTCATCGCGTCATACGCCGCGCCGTGCTTCCGGCGCTCGGTTTTCTGCTGCCGTCCCTCGTGGCGGCGCAATCCTTCGACTCGACGTCGTTCGCCGGCATGCGGTGGCGCGAGGTCGGTCCATTTCGCGGGGGCCGTTCCGTTGCTGTTGCCGGCTCGTCGTCGCGCCGAGACGAGTACTACATGGGAACGACCGGCGGCGGTGTGTTCAAAACGACTGACGGCGGCCAGAGCTGGAGCCCGGTGACCGACAAGTATTTCGGCGGCACGATCGGAGCGCTTGCGGTCAGCGAATCGAATCCGGATATCGTCTGGTCGGGCGGCGGTGAGAGCGACATTCGCGGCAACGCCGCGCCGGGCGACGGCGTCTGGATGACGAAGGACGGCGCGAAGACGTGGACGAAGGTAGCCTTCTTCGATACGAAAAACCACGTGAATCGCGTGCGCATCCACCCGACGAATCCCGACATCGTCTGGATCGGCGTGCTCGGCCATGCGTTCGGCGCGAACGATCAGCGCGGCGTCTTCAAGACGACCGACGGCGGCAAGACGTGGCGGAAGGTGCTGTACCGCGACGACAAGACCGGAATTTCCGATCTCGCGGTCGACCCAAACGACCCGAACACGCTTTACGCCGCCTTCTGGTATGCCTATCGCACGCCGTGGGCGCTGAACTCGGGCGGTCCGGGCGGCGGCATCTTCAAGAGCACAGATGGCGGCGAGACGTGGAAAGAACTGACGGCCAACGCGGGCCTGCCGACCGGTGTGTGGGGCAAGGTAGGCCTCACGGTGAGCGGCGGCAAATCAAATCGCCTCTGGGCGTTGATCGAAGCCGATGAAGGCGGTGTGTACCGCTCCGACGACGGCGGCGCGACGTGGACGAAACTCAATCAGGATCGCAAGCTGCGGCAGCGGGCGTGGTACTACACGCGCATTTACGCCGATCCGAAAGACACGAATGTTGTCTACGCGGTGAACACGGGTTTCTATAAGTCGCGGGACGGCGGTAAGACATTCCCGCAGGCATTCCAGGTTCCGCACGGCGACAATCACGACGTATGGATCGCGTCGAATGATCCGATGCGCATGATCAACTCCAACGACGGCGGCGCGAACGTCTCGGTGAACGGCGGCCGGACGTGGACGAATCAGGAGTTCGCGACGGCGCAGTTCTATCACGTGACGACGACGAACCATTTCCCGTACAAGATTTGCGGAGCCCAACAGGACAACAGCACGCTGTGCGGACCGAGCCGGAAGACCGGCGGCATCACGATCGCCGATTGGCAGGACGCAGGCGGTGGTGAGTCGGGCTATATCGCCTCGAGCCCACGCGATCCGGATATCATCTTCGCCGGGAGCTACGGTGGCTTGCTGACGCGCAAGGACATGCGCACCGGACTCACGAACGACGTGAACCCATGGCCGGACAATCCGATGGGCCACTCGTCGGAAGACATCAAGTACAAGTTCCAGTGGACCTTTCCGATCGTTTTCTCGCCGCACGATCCGACAGTTATGTACGTCGGCGGCAGCAATCTCTTCGTGACGCGCAACGAAGGCAATAGCTATCAGATCATGAGTCCGCCGCTGGCGCGGAACGATCCGAAAACGCTCGGCGCGTCGGGGGGTCCGATTACGAAAGATCAGACGGGCGTCGAGACGTACGGCGTGGTGTTCACGGTCGCCGAGTCGCCGCTTACTAAAGGCGTGATCTGGACCGGGTCCGACGACGGTCTTGTGTATCTGACAAAGGACAACGGCAAGACGTGGAAGAACGTCACGCCGAAGGACATCGGCGACTATAGCCGTATCTCGCTCATCGAAGCCGGTCACTACGCGCCAGGCGTCGCATTCGTCGCGGCGAACCGGTTCCAGCAGGACGACTTTGCGCCGATTCTTTACAAGACGACTGACTACGGCGCGACGTGGACGAAGATCGTAAACGGTATTGGCGCGCAAGATTTCGCGCGAGCGATCCGCGAAGATCCGGTACGTAAGGGACTGCTCTACGCCGGCACCGAGCACGGCGTGTACGTCTCGTTCAACGACGGCGCTAACTGGCAGTCGATGCGGCTCAATCTTCCGATCGTGCCGGTTCATGATTTGACAATCAAGGACGGCGATCTCGTCATCGCGACGCACGGCCGCTCGTTCTATGTGGTCGACGATCTTTCTCCGCTGCGCCAGCTCTCGGCGACGACGGCGAGTGCGGCGTCGCACCTCTACAAGCCGCGCGACACCTACCGCATTGATTGGGGCGGCCGCGGGTTCGGCGGCGGTGGCGGCGGTCGTTCGGGTGCGAACCCGCCGAGCGGCGTGCAGGTGTATTACACGCTCAAGGATACGACGCAGGATGTCACGCTCGACTTCCTCGATGCGACGGGCAAGCTCATCAAGAGCTTCAGCTCGAAGACCGACACCGCGGCCGCCGCTCCGGCTGCCCCGGCGGACGAAGACGGTCCGCGCGTGATCCCAACGCCGCGTCTTTCGAAGAAAGTTGGCCTGAACTCGTTCGCGTGGAATATGCGATATCCGGACGCCGTGACATTCCCGGGCCTCATCATGTGGGCGGGAGACATGCGCGGCCCGATCGGGCCACAGGGGACGTACTCGGTGCGCGTACACGTCGGATCGAGCGCGCAGACGCAGAGCTTCAAGCTGATGAATGATCCGCGCACGAAGGCGACAGCGGCCGATCAGTTGGCGCAGTTCAATTTCCTGATCAAGATCCGCGATCGCGTGACCGAGGCGAACGAAGCGGTCATCTCACTGCGATTCGTGAAGAGCGAAGTTGACGACCGCGTGAAACGCGCGCCGGCTGCTGCGATGGACGAACTCAAGAACGCCGGCGGTTCGCTCAAGACGAATCTCACCGGCGTGGAATCAGAAGTGTACCAGATCAAGAACCAGAGCGGCCAAGATCCGCTGAACTTTCCGATCAAGCTCAACAACAAGATCGCGGCGCTGACGGGGAGCGTCGGTTCGGCGCCGGGTCGCGTGACAGTGCAGGCGCGCGCCGTCTTCGAAGAGCTCAACGTTCAGCTCGACAAGCAGACGGGCGCGATGAAGAAGATGTACGCTGAGGATCTCAAGAAGTACAACGATCTCCTGAAGAAGTACGGGTTGCCGGAGATCAAGACGAAGCCGGAGAAGCCGGTGCCGAAGATCACGGCGGACTTCGACGACGCGGGACTCGTTCGCTGATAGGAACGGCCGGAACAGGCGGAGTAGTGGGGG
>JAYVPN010000213.1:0-3304 GCA_043757365.1 Gemmatimonadota bacterium
TCGCGTGCTCGCCCAGCACGACAAGAGAAACGTCAAGCGCGCGACTTTTCGTGATTGCGGGCGGCGTTGTGTCTACTGCGCTACGGGGCTTGGTCTAGACCTCGCGACGCTGGACCACGTCTACCCGCTCTCGCGCGGGGGAACGCACGATCCGGGCAACCTCGTCGCCGCGTGCCAGCGCTGCAACCAGCTCAAGGGGTCGATGTTGCCGGGCGAGTTTTTCGCCCGCTACCCGTGGGCGGGGTCGAACTTCATGCGCTATGCGCGAGCGGTGCATCGCACCCTGAAGCGCGGCGCCCGCCGCGCCGTGTCGCTGGCTTTCGCTCAGGCGGCCTGAAGCGGACCGCGCGAGGTCTCGACCGCAAGCATCACGCGCTTGCGGTCGGGACCCCAGGCGTAGCCGCCGAGCTCGCCGGTCGAGCGGATGACGCGATGGCAGGGAATCAGATAGCTGATCGGATTGCGGCCCACAGCCGTGCCGACGGCGCGTGAGGCGGTCGGTGCGCCGATCGCCGCGGCGAGGTCGCCGTACGTCGTGACGGAGCCATCCGGCACCTTCAGCAGCGCATCCCACACCTTGAGCTGAAAGTTTGTCCCCTTCACGTGTAGCGCGATCGACGGCTGGTCACTGCTGCCCGGGGGCGGAAAGGCTTTCGCCGCTGCGCCACGCGTCGCGGGCTGATCGGGGACGAGCTCGGCTCGCGGCCAGTCGTGCTCGAGTCGCGCCATCGCCTCGCGCCGCGACACCGGATGCACGAAGGCGAGATGGCAGATTCCGCGCGGCGTCACGGCGATCAAACACTCGCCGAAAACCGTCGGATGAAAGCCATAACGGATCGTCAGTCCCTCGCCGGCGCGCTGATACTCGCCGGGGGTCACGGCTTCGGCGTTGATCAACAGATCGTGCAACCGTCCAGGGCCGGACAGCCCGGCCTCGTAACTCGCGTCGAGCGTCGTATGCCGGTCGCGCAACAACTGCTTCACCACCTGCGCGGTCTGATGTTGGAGAAAACGTTTCGGGCTGATCCCGGCCCATCGGGTGAACATCCGCTGGAAGTGGGCGTCGCTCAAACCGACATGTCTCGCAACCTGCGCGAGCGTCGGCTGCTGGCTGCGCTGCGCGTCGAGGAAGCGGATCGCTTTCTCGATGCGGGCATAATCGGTGAGCTGTGATTCGACGGACATATTCTGCTCGCGGTGAGTGGACACCGTGCTATTTACCGGCGCCGGGTCCGGCACTCAATCCGATTCTTGCGGCGCGATTTCGGCGGCTCAGTAATCGACCGGTCGCAAATACGACTCGCCGATCGCGGTCGCCGAGAGGAGGGCGACGGTCGGCAGCTTCCGCTTCCAGTGGGTGCCGTCGAGGCGTTTCCGCACGATCTCGATCTCGGCGGCGGGATATCCGCGCTCCGCGAGTTCGGTTGGCGTCCACCCCGAGAGCAGCCAGTTCAAAATCACGTCGGCCTTCGCGTATGAAATGCCAAAATCGTCTTCGTCGGTCTGACCGCTCACGAGATCCGCGCTTGCCGGCTTGTCGATAATTTCTATGGGCACTCCCAAGTGCCGGGCGAGCTGCCAGACCTGTGACTTGAAGAGATCGCCGATCGCGTTCACCGGCGGCGAATCGTCGGCGTGCCAGGTGAAGTAGCCGAGGAGGCGTTCGCTCTTGTTGCCGGTGCCGACGGGGAGCGCTTTGTACTTGGCGCTCAGATCGAACAGCACGATCATCCGCTGACGCGCCATCACGTTGCCGCGGCGCGCGGCATCGGCGTCCGGTTCCTGGCTCAGATAGCCGTCGACCGCCCCGCTAATGTCGACGGTGCGTGACTCGAGCCCGAGCTGATCGATCACGAGCTGCGCGTGGGCGAGCGAATCGGGGCTCGACGTTTTGTACGGCATCCGCACGGCGATGACGTTTTTTTGGCCGAGTGCTTTCGCGGCGAGCGCAGCGACGACGGCCGAATCGACGCCGCCGGAGAGACCGATGATGGCTTTCGTGAAGCCGCGGCGGGCGAACTCGTCGCGCAGAAAGGCGAGGAGCCACGACTCGACGAGCGCGGCGTCGATGTCGAGCGGGGCGGGGGTGCCGCAGCTCGCGTCGCCGCCAGGGACGAGTGGGAGGGTTTCGGTGCGCGACGAGTGCGTGCGAGTGGGAGGAACGGCAACTGCCGTGTACGGGTTACCGTTGTCCGTTGACCGTTCACGGTCAACCGTGGACACACCAGCTACGCGGCTGAGTTCGGCTTGGAGCTGCGGGAGCTGCGCCCTCACGTCGCTCAGCATCGGGGCGTCGGCGCGCGCTTTCGCGATGTCTTCGAGGTCGACGGTCGCGGTGAGCAGCGCTTCGTCCCACAGTGGGGCGCGGGCGCGTGTGTCGCCCTTCGGGCCCATCACGGTGCCGGAGCCCTGGAACATCTTGCCACCTTCGCTGCCGACGAGATTCGCGAGGCACACAAATACGCCGTGCTCCTCGGCGATGTCGCGCACGAGCCGTTCCCATCGTGCGACACTCGCTGGAACCGAGCCGCCTTCTGTGCGCTCGAACGTCCCGCGCGCCGGCGCGGCGCTCGAGATAAAAATCACCTGCGCACCGTCGAGAGCGGCGATGAGGCCGGTGAGCGAGTGCCACGCATCCTCGCAGACCAGCATCGCGGCGCGCCCCCACGGCGTGTCGAACGCGCTCACGCCGTAGCCGCGCTCGACGAACCGCTCTTCGTCGAACATGCCGTACGTCGGAAGAAAATTCTTGCGATGCACGTGCAGCACCTCGCACGCGCCGTCGCTGTGGACGCGCAGATAGGCGACGCTGTTGTGGAGATTGCCGTCGCGCTTCTCGTAGAATCCCACGATGGCATCGATCGCCGCGTCACCGGGCGCCGCGGCGCTGTAGGCCGCGCCGACGCCCTCGGCGAGCTCGTCAGCGGTCAGCGCGAGCTCCCGAACCCCGCCTTCGACGAAATACCCGCTTGGCGCCGTCTCCGGGAACTGCACGACGTGCGGACGCGGCACAACCGTCGAGGCCTGGGCCAGCACCTCGCCGATCCGGCGGAGGTTCCCTCGAATGTCGCCCTTTCGGGGGCGGAACTGGGCGATGGCGAGATTCAGCGGCGGCATGATATAAAGGTCGCACCCGCGGCGGGTGCCGGGCAACGCCGTTCGGGGTACAATTCAGGACCGAATGCCATTCACCCCCGAATTTCCAACCGGTCGGCGCGGGATCATGCGCGCGCCGCTGGCCCTGCTCCTGGTCGCTGTCGCCGCCGCGCTCGCCGCGCCCGCGGCGCTGGTCGCGCAGGGCGCG
>JAYVPN010000214.1:0-3257 GCA_043757365.1 Gemmatimonadota bacterium
CGCCGCCGTCGCGAAGCATGCGACGCTGCCGTTCCACGTCGTCTCGAATCCAGAATTCCTCAAGGAAGGCGCCGCCGTCGACGACTTCCTCAAGCCCGACCGCGTCGTGCTCGGCGTCGACAGCGATTTCGCCCGCAGCGTGATGGCCGAGCTCTATGCACCGTTCGTCCGCACCGGCAAGCCGATCATCTTCATGGACGTCCCGTCCGCCGAGATGACGAAGTACGCCGCGAACGCGATGCTCGCGACCCGCATCTCGTTCATGAACGAAATCGCGAACCTCTGCGAAAAGGTCGGCGCGAACGTCGATCTCGTGCGCAAGGGAATCGGCAGCGACTCGCGCATCGGGTCGAGCTTTCTCTTCCCGGGGCCCGGCTACGGCGGATCGTGCTTTCCGAAAGACGTGAAGGCGTTGTTGCACACGTCGGAAGAAAAGAACGCGAAGATGCTCGTGCTCCAGGCCGTCGAAGATGCCAACGATCGCCAGAAGCAGCGCCTCTTCGAAAAACTCAGTGCGGTGATGGGGAAAGATCTCAAGGGCGCGCACATCGCCGTCTGGGGGCTCGCCTTCAAGGCGCAGACCGACGACATGCGCGAGTCACCGGTGCTCACACTCATCGCCGCACTCCTCGCCGCCGGTGCGACCGTCACCGGCCACGATCCGGCCGCCATGCACGAAGCAGAACGCCGCCTCGGCACGACGATCAAATACGCGACGACAAACTACGGCGCGCTCGAGGGTGCCGATGCACTCGTCATCGTGACCGATTGGAACGAGTATCGCTTTCCCGACTTCGCGCGCATCAAAGCCGCGCTCAAGAAACCGATCGTGATCGACGGTCGTAACCTCTACGATCCCGCGAAGATGCAGCAGCTCGGCTTCACCTATCGCTCGGTCGGACGGGGCGCCGAGTGAGAGTGCTCATCACTGGTGCCGCCGGCTTCCTCGGCTCGCATCTCACCGACCGCTTTCTCGCCGACGGACACACCGTCGTCGGCCTCGACAACTTCATCACCGGGCATCCCGATAACATTGCTCACCTGATGGGGAACGAGCGCTATTCGTTCGTTCGTCACAACATTTCCGAATACACATACGTCAGTGGCGAGCTCGACGGCGTGCTGCACTTCGCGAGCCCCGCGTCGCCGATCGACTATCTCGAACTGCCGATCCAGACGCTCAAAGTCGGCTCGCTCGGCACGCACAACGCGCTCGGCATTGCGCTCGCGAAAAAGGCGCGCTTTTTTCTCGCCTCGACGAGCGAAGTGTACGGCGATCCGCTCGTCCATCCGCAGCCCGAGAGCTACTGGGGGAACGTCAACCCGATCGGCCCGCGCGGTGTCTATGACGAAGCCAAGCGCTTCGCCGAGGCGATCACGATGGCCTATCACCGCTTTCACGGCGTCGACACGCGGATCGTTCGCATCTTCAACACCTACGGCCCGCGGATGCGTCCGCGCGACGGTCGCGTCGTCTCGAACTTCATCGTCCAGGCGCTGAACAACGAGCCGATCACGATTTACGGCGACGGCTCGCAGACGCGGTCGTTCTGCTACGTCGCTGACGAAGTCGAAGGGATCTACCGCCTCTTCATGAACGGTGATTCCAGTCCGACGAACATCGGCAACCCCGTGGAGTACACGGTAACGCAGCTCGCCGAGATCGTCGTCGAACTCACGGGAACGAAATCGCCGATCGTGTATAAGGAGTTGCCGGAGGACGATCCGAAGGTCCGGCAGCCCGACATTACGCGAGCCCGTGCGATGCTCGGCTGGGAACCCAAGGTTGACGTCCGCGACGGCGTCGCCCGCACGATCGAATTCTTCAAGACCCTCGTCGGATCACCCCGAATGACCGCCAACCGATGATCCGAATTTCACGCACCGCCGCTCTCCTGTTCGCCCTCGCCGCTGTTTCGGCCTGCGGCGGGGGATTCCAAGCACGAAAGTTCTCGACGAACCCGTTGCTCTTTGACGCCGGCCTTAAGGAACTCAACAAGAAGAAGTGGGACAACGCCGTCATCGCGTTCGAGCGCCTCACGCTCGATCTCACGGCGCGCGATACACTCCTTCCGCCGTCGCAATTGTACCTTGGGAAGGCGCACGAGGGGCGGGGCGAGTTCCTGCTTGCGGCGCAGAGCTACGCGCGCCTCGCCGAGACCTATCCCGACGATAGCCTCGCCGCCGTCGGCCTTCTCGCTGCCGGCAACGCGTATTTGAAGCTCTGGCGCAGTCCAGCGCTCGATCCGACCTACGGGACGCTCGCGCAAACACAGTTCCGTCTTCTCTCGAGCCTCTATCCTGACTCGAAGTTGCGTGCCGAGGCCGATAAGGGCGTGGCGCACGTCGACGAACTGATGGCGACGAAGGATTACGAGACCGGTCAGCACTACGTCCGCCGGAAGGCGTTCGACTCCTCGATCATCTATTTCAAGGACGTCGTGCGCAACTATCCGAACACCAACATCTCGCGCGACGCGATGATGCGGATGGTCGAGGTGTATCGCCGTCCCGAGATGAACTACAAGGACGAGGCGAAGGAAATGTGCACGGCGCTCACCGGCGCGTACCCGACCGATGGCGAGGTTGCGGCGCTCTGTCCGAGCGACGGCTCTGTTCCCGATCCGTCGAAGAAAAAAGCCGCGCCGGTAAAGAAGCCCGCCGTCGAAATGCCGGCGAAGCTGCCGGTGAAGGTGCCGGCGGTCAAGCCGGCCGCCTGATCCGCCCGGCCATTCCGGGCGAGGAGAGCGCGATGCGCGTTGGGATATTCGGCGGCACCTTCGATCCGCCGCACATCGGTCATTTGTTGGCGGCGAGTGATGCCGTCGAGGCACTCGCCCTCGACCGGCTGCTGATCATTCCGACCGCTGAGCAACCGCTGAAGGCTGGCCTCGTCACGGCGTCGGCCGCCCAGCGTCTCGAAATGACTCGGCGTCTGGCCGGCAGCGACCGCCGATTCGAGGTCGATCCCATCGAAATCGAGCGGGGAGGGTTATCTTTCACGGTTGATACCCTGCGGGCTCTTCGGGCGCGTTTCGCCGCGGATTCGGAGTTGGCACTGTTCCTGCTCCTTGGTGCAGACGTCCTCGCAACCCTGCCGAAGTGGCGGGAGCCGGAGACGATCAGGGCGCTGGCTGACGTGGTCGTGTTGACGCGGGACGGGGGCGGGGAAATACCGCCCGGCATGCAGGCGCTGAAGACACGACGGGTGGATGTGTCGTCGACGGAAATCCGCGCGCGGGTGCGTGACGGACGCA
>JAYVPN010000215.1:0-12104 GCA_043757365.1 Gemmatimonadota bacterium
CGCGTGACTATCTCGCCAAGCGCGGCATCGCGCGCGAGACCGCCGACAAGTTCGGGATGGGCTTTGCGCCGCGCGAGATCGGGTTGATGCGGTCGTATCTCAACGCGCTCGGCTTCAACGACGACCGCCTGCTGGCGACCGGATTGCTCGTCAAGCGCGAGGAGCAGGACGAGCCGCGGCCGCGTTTTCGCGACCGGCTCATCTTTCCGATCACCGATCCGTCGGGGCACACGGTCGGTTTTGGTGGCCGGTTGCTTGGCCCTGGCGAACCGAAGTATCTCAACTCCGCCGAGACGGCCGCGTTCTCGAAAGGCAAGACGCTCTACAACCTCGCGGCCGCGCGAAACGCGATTCGGAAGGACGACCGCGTGATTCTCGTCGAGGGCTACTTCGACGTGGTGCGTCTCGTCGAAGCGGGGATTGAGTGCGTGGTGGCGCCGATGGGGACTGCGCTCGCGGAAGGGCAGGCCGATCTGCTCTCGAAATATTCGAAGACCGCATTCTTGCTGTATGACAGCGATGCGCCGGGGCAGAAAGCGAGTTTCCGGGCCGGCGACATTCTGCTTTCGCGCGGGATGACCGTGCGCGTCGTCACGCTGCCGGATGGGGAAGATCCCGATACCTTCGTCGCAAAGTTCGGCGGCGACGCGATGGAGAAGCTGCTGACCGCGGCGCTCGACATCTTCGATCGTAAGGTGCAGCTCCTCGAGCGCGGTGGTTGGTTCTCCGATTTGCAGAAGAAACGTCGCGCGCTCGACGCGCTGATGCCGACAATTCGCTCGACGACCGATTCGATTACGCGCGATCTCTACATCGGTCGCGTCGCGGCCGCGGCCGGGGTCGATCGCGCCGTGCTGATCTCCGAACTCGGAAGCACGCCGCGCGCGTCGGCGCGTCCGGCATCGCGCCGCGCGCCGCCACCGAACGATCCCGACGAGCCGGCACCGACGCGCGTCGTGCCCGACGGACCGTATCGCGGTGCCGGCAACGAGAACTCGGCTGAACGAGAGTTGATTCGCGTGATGTTGCTCTTGCCGGCGTTCGTCGAAGAGATCATGGAGCGCGTTGGCCGGCTCGAAGAGGATGTGGGCATGCATCCACCGGAGATGGAAGACGAATACGCCCCCGATCGCGGCGCGATTCGCGATCCAGTGTACAGGGCCATTTTTGATGCGGTGGCGCTCAACGGGGCGGAGGCGTCGATCGAACAGATCGCCGAATCGCTCGATGCGCAGGCGATCGGTGTCGTTGAAGCGCTGAAGAGCGAGCCCGGTGCCGTCGTTGATCCGCGCGCGACGGTCGACGGTTCGGTGCGGTTGCTGCGCGAGCGGCTGATGCAGGAGAAGCTCGGCGATCTCGAGCGGATGACACCGCTCGCCTCGGGCGAGGAGAAAGACGCGCTCATTCGAGAGACAGACGCGTTGCGAAAGGAACTGACGGCGTTGGGTGGAAGACGTTGGCGAAGTGTGCGACGTCCGGCGGGGTGAGCGGACGCGCGTTCTATTTTGATGTATGCGGTTTCCCACACGGAGGGCGAGTGGCTACTGAACTTGAATCGTTGCTGACACTGCAGGCCGATGACCTGGTAATTCACGAACTCGAAACGCGACTCGCGGCGCTCGAGCCACGGATCAAAGAGCTCGATCAGCGCAAACAGCGTATCCTCGACGTCATCGGGCGCTCGCAGACAGCGCTGGCGGGCGAGGAGAAGAAGCAGGCGTACCTCCGCGACAAGATCGCCGAGCACAAACTGCTGATCGAGCGCAATCAGGCGCAGATGGATGCGGTGAAAAACATGAAGCAAGCGACGGCCGCCGAAGCGCAGATGGGGCAGGCCAAGCAGATCGTCTTCGGTGAGGAAAGCGATCTCACTGCACTGTCGCGCCGGGTCGATGACATGCGCGCGGTGCTCGGCAAGCAGCAGAGTGATCTCGCGGCGATCGAAGCGGAGCAGGAGTCGGCGCGGGCTGAAGTCGCGAGCGAGCGCGGTGCGATCGGCGCCGAGATGATTTCGGCGCGCGACCGGCGCGCCGCGGCGGCGACGGCTGTTCCGGACAAACTTCGTATCACGTACGACAAGGTGCGCGGGCGGAAGCGCGTCGAAGCGGTCTTCGCGATGCGCGGTATGTCGTGCGGCAGCTGTGACACGGCGATTCCGATGCAGCGTCGCCACACGATGACGGCGACGGGAGCGATCGAGCTCTGCGAAGCGTGCGGCGTCCTGATGTACTTCCCGGTTTTGACGCCGACGTGATTCGGCGGCCGGAGAGCCGGTGGACCGTTCCACCGGCAACGGACGAGGCGCAAACGCAACTCCAGGTGGAGGGGCTGGTTGGCGCGCTTGGCCTTCCGGCGCCGCTGTGCAAACTGCTTGTTGCTCGGGGGTTCGCCGACCCCGAGCGAGCGAAGCGATTTTTGCGTCCGCAGCTCGAGCATCTGCATGCGCCGCGACTGATGCGCAGTATGGACGTCGCCGTCGACCGCCTCGCGCGTGCGATCACGGGCGGGGAACTGGTGATGGTGCACGGCGACTACGATGTGGACGGCATGTGCTCGACCACACTCATGACCCGGGCGATCCGAGCGCTCGGCGGTCGCGCGATGCCGTTTATTCCCGATCGACAAGCCGACGGCTACGACCTCGGCACGGCCGGTGTCGCCGCCGCGATCGCCGCCGGAGCGACGGTGGTACTCACCTGCGACTGCGGGACGAGCGCCCGCGCGCCGGCCGATGATCTGAAGGCCGCGGGCATCGATCTGATCATCAGCGATCACCATCTCCCCGGCGGGCCGCTCCCCGACGCGCTCGCGGTGCTCAATCCGCGCCGCGTCGACGACGCATCGCCGGACAAGGACCTCGCGGCGGTAGGTGTTGCCTTCAAGCTCGCGCTCGAGCTGACGCGCGCGTTGGGCGGCAACGAGAACGTCGTGCTCAACATGCTCGACCTCGTCGCCCTCGCGACGGTCGCCGACGTCGCGCCGCTGCGCGGTGAGAATCGGGTCTACGTGCGCCGCGGGCTCGCGCTGATCAAGGAATCGAAGAGTCCCGGGATTCGCGCCCTGATCCGGAGCGCGGGGCTCGACGGCAAGGAGATCACGGCTGGGCGGATCGGATTTATTCTCGCTCCGCGACTCAATGCCTTGGGCCGCCTCGACACGGCCCTCCTCGGCGTCGAGCTACTGCTCGCCGAACGCGAGGACGAGGCGAACCGCATCGCCCGCCACTGCGAGGAACGGAATCGCGAGCGCCAGGAAATGGACCGCCGTATTCTCGACGAAGCGATCGCCCGCGTCGAACGGATGGATCTCGATGCCACCTACGGCATCGTGCTGAGCGACGAACGCTGGCACGCCGGCGTTATCGGGATCGTCGCCAGCCGGATCGTCGAGCAGACGGCGCGGCCGGTGTTCATGATCGCCGTCAAAGACGGCATCGGCAAAGGGTCGGGACGTTCGATCGGCGCGTTCGATCTGCACTCGGCGCTCAACGCCTGCAGCGATCTGCTGATCAAACACGGCGGCCATCGCGCGGCGGCCGGGCTCACGGTATCAGCCGAGCGCATTCCCGACTTCGCGGCGCGATTTAATGAGGTCGCGCTCGAACGACTGAAGCCGGAAGATCTCGTCAAGGAGCTGCGCATCGACCTCGAACTTCCGCTTGCCGAGGCGACGGAGGAGCTCGAGAAGTTGCTACGGCACTTCGAGCCGTTTGGTATCGGCAATCCCGGCCCGCTCTTTCTTGCGCGCGCCGTGCGCGTTGCCTCGAGCGTCACGAAGATCGGCACCGACGGCGTGAAGCTGCAGATCGAGTCGCCGGCGGGCAAAATCGAAGCCGTCGGTTGGGGCCTCGCCGCGCGCTCCGGTGAATTGTCCGAGGGGGCGTTCGTCGACATCGCCTATAAGCTCGAACGGAACGAGTATCGTGGCCGCTCGACGCTGCAACTCGGGTTGATCGATTTCCGGCGGAGCGCCTAGTGCGGATCATTGCCGGGCAGTGGCGCGGGCGTCAGATCGCCGCTCCATCGACGATGGACGTGCGACCCACCGCCGATCGCGTGCGCGAGGCGTGGTTCAGCATTCTGCATCAGCGCCTTCCCGATGCCCGTGTCGTCGATCTCTTCTCAGGGTCGGGGGCACTCGGTCTCGAAGCGCTCTCGCGTGGCGCGGCGTTCGTCGATTTCGTCGAGAATGACGCTCGTACATTCACCTTCTTGCAAAAGAACATTGCGACACTCGGCGCAGCCGACCGGTGTGCGATGCACCGCGCCGATGCGATGACCTTCCGCATTCCCGACCCCTGCGATCTCTGTTTCGCCGATCCCCCGTACCGCATGGGATTCGCGAAAACGCTTGCCGAGCGCTGGATCGCGCTGCCTTTTTCAACGATCTTTGCGGTGGAGCACGAATCGCCGGAGTCGATGCCTGAGGGCGGCGACACCCGGAAGTACGGCGGCACCGCAATTACTCTCTACGGAACGTGACGGTCCCTATGCCGAATGTCGCGATGTATGCCGGTAGCTTCGATCCGATCACCAACGGCCACGCCGATCTGATCAAGCGCAGTCTCTCGTTCGTCGACCGGCTCATCGTGGCCGTCGCGACGAACGTGACGAAGCAGCCGCTCTTCTCGGCAGAAGAGCGCACCCGCCTTATCCGCGCCGCCGTCGAGGACGATCCGCGGGTCGAGGTGCGAACGTTCCAAGGGTTGCTCGTCGATTACGCGCGCGAGTCCGACGTGCGGATGATCATTCGCGGACTGCGCGCCGTGAGTGATTTCGAGTACGAATACCAGATGGCGCTCATGAACCGTCATCTCGCGCCGCAACTCGAGACGGTGTTCATGGTGCCGTCGCTGGATACGACGTACATCAGTTCGAGTCTCGTGCGCGAGATCGCGCGTTTTCACGGTGACGTCACCAGTCTCGTGCACCCTGTTGTCGAGCGGGCGCTGCGCGAGAAGTTCAAGGCGACGTGAACTTTCTCGCGGATGTCTGTGCGCGGGCGACGCGACTCGACGCGCGGATCGCGTTTTCTGAGGCCGCCGATCCGCGCATTCTCGAGGCCGCCGCGCGCCTCGAAGCCGAGGGGGTTGCGACGCCCGTCCTCGTGCTCGACGGCGCGACCAAGGCGACCCAGGAAGCCGCTCGCAAAACGGGGCTCGAGTGCATCGACCCGTCGACCGATCCGCGCACCGATGAACTCGCCGCGCTGCTCGTCGACCTGCGCTCGAAGTCCGCGCTGACGCGGGAGTCGGCCGACCGGCTTTCCCGCGACCCGCTCGTCTTTGCGACGTATCTGCTGCGCACCGGCGTCGTCGATGCGTCGGTCGCTGGCGCCGTGCGCGTGACCTCCGACGTCATTCGCTACGCCCTCTGGCTCATCGGCACTGCCGACGGAGTCCGGACGGTGTCGAGCGCGTTCTATTTGGTGGTGCCGAAGTTCCGCGACGGTGGCGATGGCAGCACCGAAGTGCTGACCTACACGGATTGCGCGGTGGTCCCGAATCCGACCGCCGAACAGCTCGCCGATATTACGATCGCGGCGGCGGAAGCGCGGCGGCGCATCGTTGGCGACGAGCCACGCTGCGCGTTGCTCTCCTATAGCACCAAGGGGTCGGGCGGCGACAAGGGCTCGATCGCCATCGTTCGGGAGGCGTTGGCGCTCATCCGAGCGCGGCAGCCCGGGCTGGTCGTTGACGGCGAGCTTCAGGGGGACGCGGCGCTCATCGCCGCCGTCTCCGATCGCAAAGCACCCGGGAGCCCGGTGGCGGGGCGGGCCAATGTGCTCGTCTTCCCGAACCTCGATGCCGGCAATATCGCCTACAAGCTCACCGAACGGCTCGCCCACGCGCCGGCGATCGGACCGATCCTCCAGGGACTCGCCAAACCGGTCTCCGATCTCTCGCGCGGCGCCGACGCGGATACGATATTCCATGTGGCCGCGCTGACGGCGTTGCAGGCACACCCGCAGTAACGGGAGAAGACATGAGCTTTACCGCATCGACGAAGTCCGACGTGACGATCATCGAAGCCGAAGGGCAGTTGATCGTCGGCAACCGTCAGGAACTCAAGCAGCTCGTGCTCGACGCGATCGACAAAGGCGCGAAGAAAGTGCTCGTCGATTTCGCCCGCACCGGCTACATCGACAGCTCCGGACTCGGCGTCCTGGTTTCGCTCGCGAAGAAGATCCGCGAAGGCGGCGGCGATCTGCGCCTCGCGAATCTCAATGACGATCTGCAGACGCTCTTCGAACTGACGAAGCTCGACACGCTCTTCCAGATCTCCCAGACGCGCGAGCACGCACTCGAGAGTTTCTGAATGGAATCGGGGCAGCACGAACAGGCCCTGGACATTCGGATCCCGAGTGACGTCCAGTATATCGAAAACATCGTCGAGCAGGTCGTAGCGCGCTGCGAGGCGCACCGCTTCGCTCGCCGCCATCTCGCGCTCAATGTTCCGGTCGCGCTCACCGAAGCGCTATCGAACGCGATTCTCCGCGGCAACGGCGACGACAGCTCGCGCTCGGTGCACGTCCGCGCGCAGGTCGACAATGCGCAACTCGTTCTCGAAGTGCGCGACGAGGGGGCGGGGTTCGATCTCGCCGCCTGCACCGACGATCCGACGACGCCCGACAACCTGTGTCGCGAGGACGGCCGCGGTCTCTTTCTGATGCAGCGGTTGATGGACAGCGTCGAACGCTTCTCCGACGGCGGCAATGTCGTGCGCCTCACGCTGCGACGGAGCTGAAGGCGGTGACCGACGGCGCCCGTGAGTTGCGCGTCGCGCTCGAGCGCGTGCAGCGCGAAGCGCAGCTTGCCGCGCAGCAACTCGCCGAGAGTTGGGAAGAAATCAATCTGCTCTATACTATCGGCGAGATCCTCGGGCGCACCGTCCATCTCGACGACGCCGCGCAGACGATCCTCACCGAGGTCTCCGAGACGGTCGGCGCGAGCCGCGCCGTCATTTATGTGTACGACGCGGCCAGCGGATTGCTCACCGCAGTCGCCGCGCTCGCCACCGCGGTGCGTGACGTCCCCGCGATCGGCATCGACGACGAAACGAGTGCTGCCGCGCGGGCATTCCGCACGCAGCATCCGGTGCTGCGTGCCGAGGGCGAAGCCGTATCGCCGCGCGAGCTGGGAATCGCCAACGGAACAATGCTCTCCGTGCCGATCATGTGGACGAGCCCCGGTGGTGCCGTGCCGCTCGGCGTGCTCTCCCTGAGCGGCCGCCGCGCCGGGCAGGAGTTCACCGGCGGCGATCGCAAACTCGTCGCCGCGATCGCGACGCAAATCGGCACGGCGATTCAAATCGATCGACTCGTCAAAGCGTCGATGGCGCAGGAGCGTCTCGCGCACGAGATGCAGCTCGCCCACGATCTCCAGATGCGACTACTGCCGTCACCGTCGTCGATCGCGCCGGAGGCGCAATGCGCGGCGCGCGTCGAACCGGCGCAGAGCGTCGGCGGCGATTTTTACCACTTGTTCACGCTGCGCGACGGACAGATCGGCGTGCTGATCGGCGACGTCTCGAGCCACGGCTATCAGGCCGCGCTGATCATGGCGTTGACGATGAGCGCGATGTCGATCCACGCGCAGGCGGGGAACGATCCGAGTGCAACGCTCGGCGCGCTCCTTCGCTCGCTCGCCGATGAGCTGCGCGAAACAGAAATGTTTCTCACGGTCTGTTACGTCGTAATCGATCCGTCGAAGGGCGAACTTCGCTATGCGAACGCGGGACATCCGCACGCGTTCGTCGTCAGTGCCGACGGCACGCTGGAGCGTCTCGAGGCGCTCGATCCGCCGCTCGGGCTGGGCTCTGCGGCACCGCGTGTCGCATCACGCAACTGGAAACGGGGAAGCGATCTTCTAGTCCTCTTCACCGATGGCGTGAGCGATGCGCGCGATGCCGAGGGACGCGTGCTTGGCGAAACGGCCGTGCTCGACGTCGTGCGCGCGCGCCGCGCCGACGTGCCGACGCGCGTCGTCGACGGTGTCTTCGCCGCCGTCGAGGGGCACATGGGCGCGACATCGCCGGCCGACGATCAGGCCATCGTGGTGGTTCGCGCGTGACGGATCGGTTTCCGCGACCGCGGAAGTTTCTCGGCCAGCATTTCCTGACGGACCCGCGGATTCTCGGACGGATCGCCGATGCGCTCGAGATCACGCCCGACGATACCGTCATCGAGATCGGCCCGGGACGCGGGGCGCTCACCGAGCAGCTGAT
The DNA here is from genome assembly GCA_043757365.1 of Gemmatimonadota bacterium. Lineage (GTDB taxonomy): Bacteria > Gemmatimonadota > Gemmatimonadetes > Gemmatimonadales > Gemmatimonadaceae > Fen-1231. The sequence continues at coordinate 8,226 of JAYVPN010000215.1, forward strand.
CAGTCGCGCGAAGCGCGTCGTCGCAATCGAGATCGATCGCGATCTCGCGCCGATGCTGCGCCGTGCATATGCCGACGATAAACGGCTCGAGGTCATCGAGAACGATGTCCTCGAGGTGAAGCTCGGCGACGCCGCCGGCGGGCCATTTCTCCTCGCGGGAAATGTTCCGTACAACATCACAACGCCGATTCTTTTTCACGCGCTCGAACGGCCGCGGGCGACGCGCGCGGTGTATCTGGTGCAGAAAGAAGTCGCCGAGCGCGTCGTCGCCGAGCCGGGGAGCGAGAACTACGGCGCGTTGTCGGCGAACGTCCAAGCGCTCGCGCACGCCGAGTTGTTGTTTCGCGTCGCGGCGGGATCGTTCACGCCGCCGCCGAAGGTCGAGAGTGCGGTGTTGCGGATTACGCCGCTCGCCGAACCGCTGGTCACTGCCGACGAAGAGGCGCCGTTTCGTTTGCTGGTGCAGGGGGCGTTCAGCTTTCGCCGCAAGCAGATGGGGCGGGTGGTGCGCGAACTCTGGTCACTCGGCGCGGAGGAGGCGGCGTCGCTACTGGTTGAGGCGGGGATTCCGCAGACGTCGCGCCCCGAAGTGCTGGGGCCGATGGACTTCGCGCGACTGCTGCGCGCATATCAGACGCGCGGTTGACGCGCTATACCGCGTCGCGGTTGACCAACGCGTAGGAGAGAATCTCGAGCTCGACGGCCATGTTCACGCTGCGCAAGGTGACGTCGGCCGGGACGTGCAGCGGCGCCGGTGCGAAGTTGAGAATCGCGTGCACCCCCGCGGCGACGAGCCGATCGGCGACGGCCTGGGCCGCTTCACCCGGCACGGCGATGAGCGCCATCTCCGGCTTGAGTGCGGTGATATCGGCCTCGAGCATCGACTGATCCTTCACGGTGAGCCCGTCGAGCGATCGGCCGATGCGCGCGCCGTCGACGTCGTAAACGCCGACGACGGAGAAGCCCCGTTCGCGGAATCCTTTGTATTGCGCGAGCGCGGCACCGATTTTGCCGGCGCCGACGATGACGACGCGCCACTGCCGCTCGAGCCCGAGAATCGCCCGGATGCTCTGCGACAGTGCGCTGACCGAATAGCCCAGTCCGCGTTTGCCGAACGACCCGAAGAATGAGAGATCTTTGCGGACTTGGGCGGAGGTGGTGCCGCCCAGGGAGGCGAGTTCGCCGCTGGAGATGGTCTTGTTCCCCTGCGTCTCGAAATCCTCGAGGAAGCGCAGGTACAGGGAGAGTCGTCGGACGGTCGATTCAGCGATGTGTTTCACGAGGCTTCGTGCGGGGAGCGGGCAAGCTTGTGAATGATTTCACAAGTTACATCGGTTGCGGCGACTCAGGAAGATGCCCGCGGCGCCGGACGGCCATTCGTTCGGGACGCCGCATTAAGTTGTGATATGCCCGAAACCCTCTTTGCCGCCGTGCCGTTCGTCGTCGTCGACGTCGAAACGACCGGGGGGAGTGCGAATACCGGCCACCGCGTCACCGAAGTTGCCGCCGTATCGGTGGAGGGGACCGAGATCCGCGACGTCTTTCATTCGCTGGTGAATCCCGAGCGGCCGATTCCGCCCTTCATCACGCATCTCACCGGCATCAGTGACTCGATGGTGCGTGCGGCGCCGGTCTTTCGCGAAATTGCCGGCGAGTTGGCGGTGGAGCTGACCGGCCGCGTCTTCGTCGCGCACAACGCGCGGTTCGATTGGAGTTTTCTCAATGCCGAGTTTGGGCGCGTCGCGACCGGTGGCCTCGACGCGATAGCCAACGCGCAACTCTGTACCGTGCGCCTCGCGCGCCGAATGCTTGCGCATCTGCCGCGGCGGAATCTCGATGCGGTCGCGCATCACTACGGCGTGACGATCGACGGCCGACATCGCGCGGCCGGCGACGCTCGCGCGACGGCGCTCGTGCTCGTCGGATTGCTGAAGGACGCCGAGCGTCAGGGGCTGTACACGTGGGAGTCGCTGCAGCAATGGATGGCGCGCGGCACGGCCGCGGCGGCGAAGAAGAAGCACACCGCGATGCCGCGTGGCACCGACGGGCGCGATGGCGCCTGACCCGCTTACCCCACTCTTCGAAACGACGATGACACCATTGGAACCGTTGGTACAGACGCGAAAGATTGGCCGTTACACGGTCCACGCCATTCAGGCCGGCGGCGTGATGCTCGACGGCGGCGCGATGTTCGGCGTCGTTCCGAAGCCGATGTGGGAGAAGCGCATCGCGGCCGACGCGACCAATCGTATCCAGCTCGGCATGCGCTGCCTGCTGATCGAGCACGACGATGGTCTCGTGCTGCTCGACACCGGTGCCGGCAACAAGGAGACGGACAAGTTCTATGCGATTTATCAGATCGCGAATGGTGTGGAAGTCGGTGGCGAGCGGCGGACGGCGCTCGAGGCCGGTATCGCGGCGGCGGGCCATCGGCTGAGTGACGTGAAGCTCGTGATCAACACGCATCTCCATTTCGATCACGCCGGCGGCAACACGTACGTCGACGCCGACGGCACGCTCAAGGCGAGCTTTCCGAATGCGCGCTACGTGGTGCAGGCGGGCGAGCATCAGTATGCGATGCACACGAACGAGCGGACGGCGGCGAGCTATTTCGAGCGCAACTGGGAGCCGCTACGCGAGGCGGGGAAGCTCGAGTTGATTGAGGGTGACCGCGAGATCGTCCCCGGCATTTCGGTGATTCGCACTCCGGGCCACGTGCCCCATCATCAGAGCGTGTTAATCGACGGCGGCGGTGAGCGCGCCTGTTTTCTCGCCGACGTCTGCCCGACGGCGTCGCATTTGCCATTGCCGTGGATCATGGGCTACGACGTCGAGCCATTGGTGACGCTAGAGTCGAAGCGGTTTTTGTTGAAGCGCGCCGAGGCCGAGAACTGGCTGGCAATTTTTGAGCATGACGCCGTGCACGCGTGGGGGCGGGTGCGGTTTGACGGGAAAGCGTACGGGCTTGGTTCGGAGTAGGGCGGGCTCGACGACGCCTCGGATTTTCGCGGAGAGATCACAGGCACTGGCAACCGCAACAGCGGCCGCGGATTTCGCGGTAACGGGCGGTAACTGCAAGAGCTAAAAACGGGGGAACAACTCGCTTGGCGAGAGCAGTACCCCCAGTTGTTATTTTTGCTGTTTCCGCGCGTTTCCGCGAAATCAGCGGCCGCCGTTGCGGTTGCCGTTTCTCCCACTCATCCGTGTAAATCCGAGGCGTCGTTGAGCCCCCGCGGCACCGAGACTTGACCTAACCCCAAGTCCGACCTATCTTTGAAGGACATCGCACCACAAGCGGATCGGACAGGCAGCCGATCCCACCCTCTGGCCTTCGCGTCTTACCGCGCGCTGAGCTGCAGGAGTTCGCCGAAACAGCATCCCACGGGTGAAGCCCGCTGGGAGCGTTGTGTATCGCGGATTCCGAAATGGGGTCCGCGATTTTTGTTTGGATCCACGGAGGAGTCGGTTTATTCAGGATACCACCAAGCGGCCGCCGCGTGTCAACCGGCAAATCCGCATCAGCCCGGTTCGTGTCATTGCCGCGGACGGGGCTCAGCTCGGAATCATGGAAGTCGACGCCGCCCTCGCTGCTGCCGTTGAGGGAGGGTTCGATCTCGTCGAGGTGGCTCCGCTGGCTCGTCCGCCGGTCGTCCGCATCATGGACTACGGCAAGTACAAGTTCGAAATGGCCAAGCAGGCGCGGCAGGCCAAGAAAAAGCAGCACATTATTCTGTTGAAAGAAGTGAAGTACCGTCCCGGCATCGAAGGCCACGACTTCGACACGAAGACGCGCCACGCGCGCCGCTTCCTCGAAGAAGGGAACAAGGTGAAGGTGACGTTGATGTTCCGCGGCCGTCAGATCGCGCACCCCGAGCTTGG
>JAYVPN010000216.1:0-12029 GCA_043757365.1 Gemmatimonadota bacterium
TAAGGCAGCGGTCTTGAAAACCGCCGCGGTGAAAGCCGCTTACAGGTTCGAGTCCTGTGCCCTCCGCTCCGCCGCTGCCGCCTCGATGGGGTTCGCGAATGACGGCGGCGCACCGATTTGTGTTGTGTAGATTTGTGATGTAGCGCAGGTGTAGTGGGGAGCGGTGGCCGAGAGGCTGAAGGCACCGGTTTGCTAAACCGGCATACGGGTTTACGCCTGTATCGAGGGTTCGAATCCCTCCCGCTCCGTTGTTGTGTGCGTGTTCGCGTTCGCTTTTGCCGCATCGCGGGTCCGATGGGAATCCGTCGGACCCGTTTTTTCGTTTCGATGCCGCGCGTGATGTGCCGTCCGTCTCCCCCGGGCCTCCCGATGACCGCTCCGACCGTTCGCGTCCGCTTCGCTCCGTCCCCCACGGGATATCTGCACGTCGGCGGGGCCCGTACGGCGCTCTTCAACTGGCTGTATGCGCGCAAGAACGGCGGCGTCTTTCTGCTTCGCATCGAGGACACGGACAAGGCGCGCAGCACGGACGAAAGCACGCGCGCAATTTTCGACGGGCTCCGCTGGCTCGGCCTCAGCTGGGACGAAGAAGTTATCTATCAGGGGTCGGCCGAGAATCTCGCGCGGCACCAGAGCGATGTCGCCCGTTTGGTCGCTAATGACGCCGCCTATCCGTGCTTTTGCACGGCTGCGGAACTCGACGCGCGTCGTAAAGCCGCCGCCGATACGAAAGAAGCCTTCAAGTACGATCGGCGCTGCGACCGTCTTCCGAAAGACGAGGTGGCGCGCCGCATCGCCGCCGGCGAGCCGCACGTCATCCGTTTCCGCATTCCCGACGGCGCGACGGGGTGGAACGATCTCGTCCACGAAAACATCAGCTTTCCGAACAAGGACCTCGACGATTTCGTCGTCCTGCGCTCGGACGGCACGCCGATCTACAATCTCGCCGTCGTCTCAGACGATATCGCGATGCGCGTCTCGCACGTCATGCGCGGCGACGATCACATCTCGAACACTCCGAAGCAGATTCTTCTCTACCAAGCGCTCGATGCCCCGCTCCCGCGGTTCGGCCACTTCCCGATGATCCACGGGACGGACGGCAAGAAGCTCTCGAAGCGCCATGGCGCGACTGCCGTCGGCGACTACCAGCACCTCGGCATCCTTCCGCAGGCGATGAACAACTTCCTCGCCCTCCTCGGCTGGAGCCCGGGCGGCGATCGCGAAGTGATGACGATGGATGAGATGATCGAGGCCTTCTCCGAAGACGGACTGCTGCGCAAGGCGTCGGTCTTCGACACGAAGAAACTCGAATGGATGAACGGTCAACATCTGTCGAAACTGCCGATCGCCGAGCTCGAGCCGCTGGTGACGCCCTCGATCGTTGCGGCCGGACTCGCGTCCGAGGCCGACATCGCCGCGCGCCGCGACTGGTATCTCGCGCTGCTCGATCTGTTGCGCGTTCGCGCCCGGACGGTCGATGACATCATCCGCCAGGCCGAGCCGTATTTCCGCGACGTGATTTCGTACGACCCCGAGGCCGTCGCCAAGCAGTGGAAGGACGCCGTCGAAACGCGCGCGCTGTTCGCCGCGGTGCGCGAGAATCTCGCCACGCTGCACCCGTGGGAGCCAACGGCGATGGAAGAGTCGCTACGGGCGCTCGCGGAATCGCGCGGCATGAACGGCGGCAAGCTCTTTCAGCCGCTCCGCGTCGCGCTGACCGGACTCACGGTAAGTCCCGGTATTTTCGACGTGCTCGTCACGCTCGGGCGTGAGAAGTCCGTGGCGCGCCTTGCGGCCGCCGAGCAGTTCCTCGAGGAAACACCGGCCGCGTGACACGCGCGCCGTTGTCGCCGATCGAGCAGCAGGTGTATCACTTCCTGCTCGACTTTCTCTCGGAGCACACGTTCCAGCCGAGCGTGCGCGACATCGCGAAGCAATTCAAGATTCCGAGCACGAAGTCGGTGGCGGATATCCTCGCGTCGCTCGAGCGAAAGGGCTATGTCGCGCGCGCGGCGGGGCGGTCACGCGGGGTGACGCTCATCGGATTTGCCGGCGGCGCCGGAACGCTTCCGGTACCGGTCATGCACCTCGAGGCCGACCGTACCGATCTCGAGCCCGAGGATCACATCACGCTCGACCGACGGCTCGTGCCGGCCGACGACGCGTTCCTCGTCCGCGCCGGCCATGAGATGGCGCCCGATCACGGCGTCTGTGTTGGCGATCTCGTACTGGTGCATCCATCCGCGAGAGCCCGTGACGGCGACGTGGTCGTCGTGCGCGTGGCAAACGTCGCGCTGGTGCGCACGATGCAGCGACGCGGCGCGTCGATCGTCTTCGAGGCGCCCGGTGCGGGCGACGATCTCGAACTCGGCACGATGGACGATTATACGGTGCTGGGTGTCCTCGCCGGCGTCGTCCGCACGGCCTTGCCCGGTATGGAGCCCGAGGCCATCGACGCGTGAGTCGATGACGGTGATGCTCAGGGCTGAACGGGGACCTTATCAGGCGTGACCGGAGCATCGGCCGCCTTTTTTGCTGCCCGCTCCTTGTCCTTGCGCGCGCGGAGGGCCTTCACGGCGGCGCGGAACTCGTCGTCGCGTCCCATCCGCGCCGACTGCTCACGGATTTCGCCCCGGATCATTCCCAGCCGCTGATTTTTTTCGGCAGTCGCCGGATTCCCCTGGACGTTGAGCGGCAGAAGAGCGAGCAGCGCTGTCGGAATCGAGTACTTTCCGAGGTGGATGTACTTCTGGTCGATGCCGTATGTCTTGCCACCGATCGTTTTCGTCCAGTCGCCCGGCGCGCGTTCTCTCGGCAGCGAGTCGATCGAGTCGCGCATCTTGTAGATGCCCTGCGCGATCACACTGTCGAGACGCTGCGACGGGGTTTTCGGCGCGATGACGACGGTCGCCGGGCCAGCCCAGACGCGCGGATCGTTGTAGCTCGGCCGCACGCCGCGCGTCGGTCCGCCACCGCCGACGAGCGGACCCGAGCCGCTAGCGTCCTCTTTGGCCGGAGTGAGCGGCTCCGCAGGGAGAGTCGCCGGCACGCTCGTCGGCGCGTAGATCGGCGCGACCTTCGGCGGCGCCTTGAGACGATCGAGACGCTCCGGACGATTGTCGCCGCCGGCCTTCGCCGGCGCCCGCTCGCCCTCCGATTTCGGCAGCGCAATAAATCCAATCCGTTCGCTGTGAAGCGGCTCCGTCTTCGACGCGAACAGCTGCATCCAGTCGCTCGGCATGATGACGAGCTGCACGATGATCAGCACCGCGACCGTCTGCACGACAACCGCCGCAACGAAACTTCCCGGGCCGCGTCGCGATGGATCCGCGAGCGTGCCCGGCGTCGTAATCGCGTGACGGCGTCGTGGTTCGGTCATCGGCAGCACGCGCTCACTGGAGCGCCGTCACCGGGTTGCGGACGATCGAGTGTCCGACGATTTCGACCTCGACGACGTCGCCGTGCTTGAGCGGCCCGACGCCCGCTGGCGTCCCCGTCAGCACGACGTCGCCGGGCTCGAGCGTGATGTACGTGGACATGTACGCGAGCAGCGTTGGAATTGAGAAGACCATCTCGGCGCTCGATCCGCGCTGACGCTCTTCGCCGTTGACGCGCGTCACGACGGTGAGGTTCGCGAGATTGTACGGCTGATGTGATTCGTCGCCGAGCGGGAGGAACGTGTCGGAGCCTTTCGCGCGGGCCCACTGCCCGTCGTGCTTCTGCCAATCGCGCGACGAAACATCATTGGCCGCAATGATGCCGCGAATCCCGGCGGTGCACTGTTCGGCAGTCGCCTTGCGAAGCATCGATCCGATGACGATACCGATCTCGCCCTCGTAGCTGACGAGCCCGGCATCCGGCGGTAGCTCGATCGCGGCGCCCGCGCGGATCACGGAGCTCGGCGGCTTGAGAAAGAGCAGCGGCTCCGTCGGCACGTCGTTCCCCATCTCTTTGGCGTGCTCGCGGTAGTTCCGCCCCACGCAGACGATTTTACCCGGTCGTTCCATAGCCTAAATGTACCCCAAAGTTCAGGAATCGGTCTCGCGATAAAACTGGTGCAATTGCTCGCGCAATGACGCCCACGGCCCCTCGATCCGGCGGGCCGGCGGGAGGCCGGCAAGGAGCGCCCGGCCATACGACTTGCGCACGACGCGCGGGTCACAGAGGACGACCGCCCCGTGATCGGTGGCCGTGCGGATTAATCGGCCGAAGCCCTGCTTGAGCCGCAAAGCGGCGTGCGGGACCATGTAGTCGGAGAATGAATTCCCACCGGCCCGTTCGATCGCTTCACAGTGCGCCGCGGTCACCGGCTCGCTCGGTACGCGAAACGGAACTCGCGCGAGCAGGAGGCCGCGGAGCGCCCGGCCGGGAACGTCGACGCCTTCCCAAAAGCTCGCCGTGCCGACGAGTACCGCGTCACCCAATTCGCGAAAGCGCCGGAGGAGTGAATCGCGCGAGTCCTCGCCGTGCACGAGCAGCGGCCATCGGCCGTCGATCCCGAGGGCGCGTAGCGACTGTGCCGCTTCGCGCACGTCGCGGTGACTGGTGAAGAGCACGAAGACGCCGCCGTTCGCCGCCTCGATCAAGTCAGCGGCGGCCTGTACGGTACGACGGAAGTGGAGTGGTCCATCTTCGTTCGGCGCGGGGAAGTCCGTTGGAACGGCCAGAATCGCTTGGCGCGGATAATCGAACGGCGACGGCAGCGTCGCCGTGACCGGCTCGACATCGCTCTCGTCGAGGCCGAGTCGCTTTGCGATGAAGTCGAAGCCCTCACCGACGGCGAGCGTTGCGCTCGTGACGATGCCGGTCTCGAGCCGACGGAAGAGATCCTCGCGCAGGATCGGCGCCATGTCGAGCGGCACGCTCGAGACGACGACATTGCGGCGCGTCTCTTCGTGCGCCTCGTACGTGTCGTGTGCGGAATTGCGGCGCGGCGTGTGCTGACGCGCCTCGATCCAGCGCACGCGCTTGGCGCCGTCCTGCCCCGGCCGCAGTGCGCTGCGCAGCGCGTCACCGGCATTCGCGAGTCGGCGCGTGACGCCGCGCAACTCGTTCAACAGCGGCGCCATCTCTTCTTCAAGACGCGTGTCGGTCTCGAAGCGTTCCTTCACCATCACGAGCCCGTCGCCGAGCATGACGATCTCGCGCAGCACATCATCGAGCGCGACGGTAAGGCCCGCCTTCCAGATGGAGTCGTCTTCGAACGCATCAGTCAGCCGCACCTGCGTGTCGGACTGCGCGACGATCCACTCCTCGAGAAGATCGAACAGTCGCGACCCGAGTTCACGCGCGGCGCGCGTCGACGGATACAACCGCGCGCGCACGAGATCGAGACTGGCGACGCTCAAGAGATCGCTCGCGTTGCTGAGCTTCCGCTCGAGCGACGGCAACAGCCCCTTCCCTCGCCGCTCGAGTCGCGAGAACAGGCGTTGGAGGCCCCGGCGCGTGACGGTCTGCCCGAGGTGGGCCGACGCCGCATCTTCAAGATGATGCCCTTCGTCGATGATGAGCCGCGTGTAGGCAGGCAGTACGGCCGCCTCGCTCCAGTTCTGACTGGCCCGACGCACGGCGATGTCGGCCATCAACAGATGATGGTTCACGACGACGATGTCGGCCTGCGCCGCCTCGCGGCGTGCCGCAAACACAAAACACTTCTCGAAATACGGGCAGCGAAGCCGCGTGCACAAATCGCCTTCGGCAGCGACCTCATCCCACACATCCGATCGCGGCGGCGACGCCAGATCGGCGGTCGAACCATCGGTCGTGCGCTCGGCCCACGCATCGAGCGCTCGAAGTTCGGCGTAGGCACCGTCGTCGAACAGGGAGTTGCCGGACTGCATCGCTTGTTGCAGGCGCTGCAGGCAGAGATAGTTTCGCCATCCCTTCAGCAGCGCGAACCGCACTTTCTGGAACGAGAACGCTTCGGCGAGGAACGGCAGATCCTTGTTCACGAGCTGTTCCTGCAGCGTGATCGTGTTCGTCGAGACGATCGTCCGCTCGCCGTTCGCCGCGGCCCAGCGCAGCGCGGGGACGAGATAGCCGAGTGATTTTCCGACACCCGTTCCCGCTTCGATCAATCCGATGCCGTTGAGCGAATAGAGCTTGGCGATCCGCTCCGCCATCTCGCGCTGCGACGGGCGATCCTCGTAGCGTCCGAGGTGTTCGGCGATCGGCCCCGAGGGGCCGAGCAACGCACTGATTTCTGCGCCATCGATCGGTGTGCGCTCCTTACCGCGCGGTACCTCGACGACGACGTACAGTCGGCTCGCCTCATTGTCGATGATCCCGAAGCCGATACCGTCGCCGTGAATGCGCGATGCGATATCCAGATCCGGCCCCGACGGCGAGAGAATGCCCGAGGGATGATTGTGCACAAGCATCTCGCCGCGCTGAGCAAAGCCGGGCAGCGCAAGGACGCTCGACACATCACCTCGCGCCACCGGCTTCGCGGCGATGATGACGCCATCGTCGTTCAGCGTGCACGCGAAGCAGACTTCGTTGCCGCCGGTGAGCGCGATCGAGGTGCGCATCGCGCGCGCCGGGCCGCTCGCGATGCGCGTCGTCACCGCGTCCGCGGTCCCCGCGGTCTCCGCGGTGTCCGCGGTGTCCGAACCGGAGGTCACGTTTTCAAGGGCTTCTTCTTCGCCGCCGGAAAGAGCACGTTATTCAGGATGAGCCGATAGCCCGGTGAGTTCGGATGCAGCGCGAGGTCGGTTGGCGCCGCCCCGATGTTGTGCTGCGGATCTTCCGGGTCGTGACCGCCAAGATACGTCCACGATCCTTTGCCGTAGTCGCCGTGCAGGTACTTCACCCACGGCGTCCCCTCTTCGTTGGCGAGGATCGTGACGCCGGGCTTCAGCACGGAGCGCGTGAACGATGTCGTGACGCCGTAGTAGTCCGGCACGACGTTGCGATGATCCTGAATGAGCATCGTCGCGACGGGATCGAACTTCGCGGAGAAATTGAACAGCGTGAACTGTCCCAGCGGCTGACGACGCGCCGGCACATTCACCTGATGCCCGTCGATGTCGCTCATCGCGTTCACGCCGCTCGACATCTCGAGGTGGGCCCCCTGAAACGCAAAACTCTGCGTCCAGTCCATCTTCGCGTCGGCGTCAGGATCCATCGGCGTCCCGTCGGAGAACGGACCGGCGATATCGACGTTCTGCGCCGCCATCGCGAGCTCGAGCGTCTCCGTGGCGCCGCACATCGCGAACATGAAGCCGCCCTTCTGCACGAAATCGTGTAAGCGCCAGCTCACGGCCTTCTTCAGCGCCGGCACCGAATTGAAGCCGTTGCGCTGCGCGGTCGCCATGTCGCGGTCGCGTTGCTCGATGTACCACGGCGCGTCGCGGAAACTGATGTACAGTTTATTGAACTGGCCGGTAAAATCTTCGTGGTGGAGATGGATCCAGTCGAACTTCGACAGATCGCTCTTCAGCACTTCGTCATCCCATATCTGGGTGAACTCGATGCCGGCGTATTTGAGTGCGAGCGTCACCGCGTCGTCCCACGGTGGCGACTTCGGCGGCGAATAGATCGCGATACGCGGCGCCTTCTCGAGCGAGACGGCGTCCATATTGCCGGCGGCGATTTCTTTGCGAATCGATGCGACCGGCCCGTCGCCAATCGGCTCGAACGAGACGCCGTCGAGCAGCGCTTTGCGGCGCACCGCGGGCTCGTCGAGCAGCAGGAAGCTGCCACCGCGATAGTTCAGGAACCACTCGGCCTTGCTTCCGGTTTTGAGCGAGGCGAAAACGAGCCCGTACGCCTTGAGATGGTTCGCCTGCGCGTCATCCATCGGCACGAGCAGATGCTGTGCCGTCAGTGCACCAGGGGCGGCGAGAAGCGCCAGGATGAGCGTTCGCATGACACGCGTGATGCGGTCAATCATTCGGTCGACGCTCCGTTGCGCAGCAGTTCGAGTTCGCGGCGCGCCTGGGGAACGAGCGCGCTGCGTGGATACGAAAGAATGAGATGCTCAAATCGCTCCGTCGCGCCGTTCGCGTCACCGCGGCGGCGCAGCGTCCGTCCCCACTCGAGATCGGATTCGGCCGCTTCGGGCGCCGCGGCATACTGCGTGACGATACGCGTCCAGAGCGTGATTGCGGCCGTCTCCTGCTTGCGGGCAATCTGGATGCGCGCCGCGAGCGCGAGCAGTAGCGGCGCCGCGTCCGAAATCTCGTCGGCCGCACGCGTAAACTGCAGGGCCGCCTGTGCACTGTCGCCGCGCGCGAGCGCGAGAAACGCCGCGCCGGTGAGGCGCGATCCGTCGGCTTTGGTCCGGCCGAGTACCGCCATCGCCGTGACGACCTCGCCGGTCGCTTCGGTCGGCCGGCGCAGTCCCGTACGGGCCTTCTTGAGATCGCCGTCGTAGAGCGCGAGCCAGCCGGTCACTTCGTCCTCGTCGTCGCCGCTCGCTCCGGCGAGCGCCGTACGGGCCTTCTCGATTTCGCCGGCCCTGATCCACGCCCACGCGAGGGGACGCGCAAACGCCCGCTTCGCCATGTCGTCGAGATCGCTCCTCGCGAGCAGCGCCTCGAGCGCCGCGCCACGCCCGAGCTGACTGAGCGCCCGCACCTCGAGTGGCAGCACCTGAACGCGCGCCGCGGCCGGCGCAAGTTTTTCCCGTGCTGCCGCGAGCATCGGCAATGCGGTCGCCGGCTCGCCGCCGTTGAGCGCGGCGTTCGCTGCGCGTAGGGCCAGCGGAACGGCGGGTCTCAGCTTCTGCATCGCGACGATCGCATCGCGCGCCGCGAGCCACGCCGCCGCACGTTCGGCTTCGTCGGCAAACTCGCTCCACGTATCGTACGCCGAATCGGCGAGCGTCAGCGCCGAGAGCACGCGCCATCCCTCGCGCGGCGAACCCCACGCGACCTCGAGCGATCCCATCACTTTCCGCACCGACGGAAGCACCGGCACCGCCATCAACAGTACGCGCATCGAATCGCGCATCGCGGCGGGTGCGGGTGTCAGCGAGTAGATCGCCGACTGTTCGAGATACGGCTCGCCGAGCATCGCGTCGCGCCACGCGATTGCCGCTTTCGTCCAGAGACCGAGCGCGGCGCGAAGCTGGGCGACTTCGGTGGCGAGCCCGTTTGCCGAGCCGAGGACGGTCGTCGCTTCCTGCAACACCGTATCGGCGGCGGCGTTGCGGCCGTCGTTGAGCAACTGCCCGGCAAACTCGCGATAGGGCGTCGGATCGCGCGGGACCAGTTTCGCCCATTCGTGAAAGGCGGCGCGCGCGTCGGTGTCGCGGCCCAGTGTCTGCAGCACGCGCAACTGCACGCCGCGCAGCATGCGGTCGGTCGGCGTCTGCTTGAGCGCCGTATCGAGCGGCGCGAGGACCGAATCGTCCTGACCGAGATTCGAGAAGACGCGCTGCAGTCCGGCGATCCCCTGCGCGGTGAGCCCGGTGGCGATCAGGGCGCGATAGGCCGCGACCGCTTCGCGATTGCGTCCCGCGTTCTCGAGATCGATCGCGCGCTGATAGAGCTGATTCTGCGCTTGCGCATGCACACGCGCGGCCGGCGCGGCGAGCAGCAGTCCCATCGTCGTCGCCCGCCGTGCCCATCGCCAGAGCGAGGGACCCCCCATCACGGTTTGTCCCCGTTCAGTCGACGGAAGTACTCGATGACGAGGCGCCGTTCCTCGGCGCTCAATCCGCGCAACTCGTTCCACTCGGGCACGCGATACTTCTGCGCCGATTTGCCGGATGCCGGCGCGTTCGGTGGCAGAAACGGATTGTTCTGATCGCCCGGCTTCGACTCGCGCTTCGACGATTCGTCTTTCTGATCGTTTTCGAGCGTCTTGCCGGCGTCGAGCATGCGTTTAAAGAGCCGCTGTTGCCGTTCGAAAATATTCGGATCGGCGGCGCCCTGCTCGAGCGTCTGCGCGAGCTGCCGCGCCTCTCGGGCGAGCTCGGCGGCGCGTCCGGAGGCGTCCTGATCGCCGGCATCATCGAGCTGCTTGGCGACATCCCGCTGCGATTTCGCGAGACTGCGCGCCGCGGCCTTCGCGGCGTCGGACATCGGCTGACCGCCCTTGTTCTGATTCTGCTGCAAGAAGCTCTGCATCTGGCCGTTGAGCGAGCCCTGTTGCTGCGCGAGCATCTGCAATTGTGCGAGCAGCTCCGGCAATCCACTCGCCGACTGTGACGCCGTGGCGCGCTCGCGATCGCGCGCCAGCGACGCCGCCGCCTGACGCAACGCACTCGCCGCGTCGGCCATCGACTGCTGCATCTGAGTTCCACCCTGCGGCTGCGATGCATCGCGCGTCGCCTGTGACACCTTGTGTTCGGCCTCGCCGACGGCCTTCTGAGATTTGGGCGACACGAGCGCCGACTTCTTCCCTTCGTTCGCGAGCCGCTCCGACGCTTTTTGCACGCCCTGCTGCAACGCGCTCTGCTCCGACCGCAGCGAGTTATCCGACGGATTCTTTTTCGCACGCTCGGCGAGCGCATCCTGCTGACGCGCGAGCTGCAGCATTTCATTCACCGACTGATCGAGCTCGCCGGTAATCTGATTCTTCCACTCTTCGACTTGCGCCTTGCGGCCTTCGGCGAGTGCGTCGGCCGCTTTCTCCATTGCGTCGGCCGCCTGCTGACCTTGTTCGCCCGAGCCGCCCGGCTGTCCCTGCTGTCCCGGCTTGCCGCCCTCGCCCGGCTTGCCGCTCTCACCCGGCTTGCCGCTCTCACCGGGTTTTCCTTGCTCACCGGGTTTCCCCTGCTCACCCGGCTTGCCGGCTTCGCCCTGTTTCTGTTCGCCGCCCTTCTTCGGCTCGCCGGGCTTCCCTTGCTGCGCATCCTGCTTCTGCTCGGCAAGCGAACTCTTCGACTTCAACGCCTGCTCGAGCGCCTCTTGCGCCTTCGCCGCCGCCGTATCGGCGTGCTCTTTCTTCAGCCGATCCTTGAGCGCTGCAATATCCTTCGCGAGCTGCTCCGTCCGATCGGCCATCCGCTTCCTGTCTTCCGCCGACTGCGGCTTCGCGTTGTTCTGCGCGGCCTCGCGCTGTTGCTTCGCGAGATCCTTCGCTTCGTCCTTCAGCGTCTGCATCGCTCCTTCAAGCGCCGCGCGTTTCAGGATCTCGGCGCTCTTCTCGAGCGCTTCTTTCAGTTTCTTCTGCTGCTCGGCCATTTGCGCGAGCGACTGCTTCGATTGATCTGCCGAGAGCTGCTGCGTGGAGTTCTCGAGCTTTTTGAGCGCTTCCATCATGTCCGGCGTCATCGCTTCGCGGAGCATCTTCTGTGCTTCGCGCAGCTGCGCCGCGAGGGCTGTATCGAGCGCGCCGGCCGCCCTGAGTCGCTCCTCGAGTTGCTTGGTCGCCTGCTGCATCTGCTGCATCCGCTCGCCCATCGCGCGCTGTTCGGCAGCGAGCGCCTTGGCTTGCTGCGACGCGTCGTAGTTCATCGTCGCCGCCGACTTCGCCGATTTGTCGCCCGCTTTCGTGTCGCGGGCGTTGGCGGCGTCGCTCGTCCGCTGCTGCAACTGCGACTGCGCTTTGGCCATCGCCTGGGCGCGAGCGGCGGCGGAATCGGCAGCGGCACGCGCCGCCGACCGCTGTTCTTCCGTCGCCGGCACGCGGAGAATGAGTTCGCGGCTCGCCCCTTCCTGCCCCCACGGCGTTTCGTCGCGCGCAATGAGTTGCACGTGCACGGCGTCGCCGTCGGCGAGTCCCCACGCGGCCAGCTCCATCGTCACTCGGCCGCTCCAGTCGGGAATGCCGCCGCCGGCAAGCTTCTGCAGCACCGGAGTTGCCGCGGTGCCGTCACGCGTCGTCTTCCACAGCTTCAGCGAGACGGCCGACAGTCCGTGGTCGTCGCTCGCGACGAGTTGCAGTTCGACCTTGTCGCTCGGCGCGATGAGTGAATCGCTCGCCGGCGCGAGAATCTCCGCCGCAGGCATCGAATCGGCGACGACCTCCACCACCAGTGGCGGTGGCACATCGGCGATCGATGCAGTCGCCCCGCGGCCGCTCCACGTCCAGCTACCGGTCGCCGTCGGTGTGAAATGCCCGCTGAAACGACGCTC
>JAYVPN010000217.1:0-11929 GCA_043757365.1 Gemmatimonadota bacterium
CCCGCGCTCTCTGTTCGATATTTCTCCGCGCCGCTGTCATGGCATCGATCGCTGCTGCCGTTCCGAGCGCGGCATCAGCGCAGCAGCTAGGTGGTTCAAGCGGGCGACCACTCGGCATCGACGACGCGCTGAATATCCGCTCGCCGCGCATCGAGGACGTTTCGCCCGACGGTCGCTGGGTGGCGCTGACGATCCGCGTCCGTCGCGACGCACTCACGGTAGACAACGCCCGCTACGGCGACCCGACCTACGTCGCGCCGTCGGTGGCAGAGTTTCAGTTGATTGACGCCACGACCGGAAAGGCGATCGCCATCCTCCCCGGCAAGTCGCAGGTCCGCGGCACGACGTTCACGAAAGATGGCAAACAATTCGCCTTCTTCGTTCAGGGCGCCGATAACGCGACGCTCAACGTCTATGACGTCGCCACGGCAAAGGTTCGCTCGGTCGCGCTCAAGTCGGCGAAGCCCGTAGCATCGAACTCGCCGCTCGTCTGGGCGCCCGACGGTAAGTCGGTGCTCGTCACTCTGCGGCCCGATGGTTGGGCGGCCAAGGCGCGGGCGGCGTTTGTGAATCTGGATCAGGGCCCGATCACGGTGCAGGACTCCAAAGAACCGTTTCTCTCGTGGGACCGCGTCCGCAACATGAGCGATGAACAGATTCCGGCGATCATTTCGATCACCGATGGCTCCGTGCGCGAGCTGCTCGGCGTCACTCGAATCGGCGGTGGTGGCGGCCGAGGCGGCGGTGCGGCCGGCGCCGGCGTCGAGTTCACACCGGACGGTTCGCATATTGTGTACGCGACTTCCGAGCCGAAGAAGTCCACATACGACAACAATGGCGGCAGCGATTTCGCTCTCTTCAAACTCGCGCTCGCTGCGGGAGCCAAGCCCGACACACTCGTGAAGCCGACCGAACGCCGCGTCGCCGCGCGGTGGAACAAGGCGATGACGGCGTTCGCCTACGACGATCGCGGCGACATCATGCTCCGCACGCTGGGTAAGGACAGCGCGGTGAACCTCACCGCGAACTATCGCCGCGCTCCGGCAAGCGCCGCGCGTGCCGACACGGCAAACCGCCCTTCCTATACTATGGTCGACTGGCGGCCGGACGGCAGCGCGCTGCTCGTCAGTGGGCGCGACGGCTGGTACACGCTCGACGTGACGAGCGACTCGCTGCAAATGGTCTACCCATTTGAGGCGGACACGGCGACGCGCCCGACGCGCGCGTATCTAGGTTTCAGCGAGGACGGACGCAGCGTCTATCTCACGCGATCGGCGCGCGACAAGTGGGCGCGTGGTCTCGAGAAGTACGACCTCTCCACGAAGCAGGCCACTCCGCTCGCGGAGGACGCGAACCTTTATGCGGGGTGGCGCCTATCTAAGGACGGCGCGCGGATCACCTTCGAGAAATCCGACGGTGAGCATCCCCCCGAGCTGTACACGGCGGGCACCGATCTCACGAACGCGAGCGCACTCACGCAGCTCAACCCGCAGCTCGCCGGCGTCGCGCTCGCTAAGACCGAACTCATTCATTACATGGACGCCGACGGCAAGCGGCTCAACGGCGTGCTCTACTATCCCTACAACTATCAGCCGGGAAAGAAATATCCGTTGGTGGCGGAGATCTACGAGAACTATTTCGACAACGGATATATCGAGCAGATGGATCTGCTCGCCGCGCGCGGCTACTTCGTGCTCCATCCGTCGGTGAGTTTCGAAACCGGGTATCCCGGCGAGTCGTGGGAGAAGGGAGTGCTCTCCGCGATTAACATACTGATCGAGCGCGGAAATGTGGACGAAAAACAACTCGGCGTATTCGGCACGAGCTACGGCGGCTACGCCACCAACTTGTTGATCGCGAAGACCAACCGCTTCGCGGCGGCGGTCAACATTTCAGGGAAGGTGAACATGATCTCGTTCCTCGGCGACAGCCCGAAAATCGGCACGCGTAATTATAACGCCGCCGAGAAGGGGCAGGACCGGATCGGCGCGACGTTGTGGGAGGCGCCGATGAAGTACATCCAGCACTCGGCGATCATGTTCGCGGACCGAATCCATACGCCGCTCTTGATGCTCACCGGCAAGCAGGACTACAACGTGCCGGATACCAATGAGCGCGAGATGTACTACGCGCTGCGGCGATTAGGTCGCGAGGCGGTGTGGGTGCAGTACGCGGCCGCCGGGCATGGCGCGGGGCGCGCCGGTACCGAGGTTGATTACCGCGATCATTGGACACGGATGTTCGGGTGGTTCGGTGATCACTTTGAGAAGAAAGGGAAGAACGCGACGCAATAAGCGGACGGTGCTTGCGCTCCTGACCCATTAGCTTTCACGCCATGTCCTCAAAGCCTTTCTACACTCTCGTCGGACCCGATGGCTCGCGGGTCAGCAGCCCGATCAAGGGCACCCTTGGCGGCCACCGGAGAACCCGCGTCTATGGTCAGCTGACGTGCAAAACTGCGCGGCGCTCGCTCGCCACCGGGCGCGGCTACGAGCAGCAGCGCGTCTTCTTCGCTGACGAGGCGACGGCGATGGCCGCCGGCTACCGTCCCTGCGCCAAATGTATGCCCGATGAATACAAGGCGTGGAAGGCGAGCGGCGGGAGGTAGAAGAAGAACGTGTCGGCGTCGCCGATCGTCATGTCTGATTGTACGCGCTCTCGAGTGCTGCGACCGACGAATTCGGCGGACGTGATCGGGCCGTCTTTTCCGGTGACCGTGTGGTGAGGCTCCTCACGCGCGACTGGACGCGATGAAGGAATCCCCTTCCGGACGGGAAGCACTTCGCCGAGGCGCATCACCCCGCCCTCGATGCGCCAGGTGATGCGACCGTTCGGAGCGATCACGAGCGCGGTAGCCACATGATCGATGTCGCCCGTGGTTTCGTTGCGCCGCCTCACAATTCGTAACGCGTCGAGTGCCCGTCCGACTTCCGCAACAGTGCCTGAGAGGACGAGATCGTCCCGTGCCAGCCCCCATTCGTTCATCAGCGTGGGGAGGCGCTCCGGGGTGTCGCGCCACGGATCGAGCGTGATGACGACCAACCGGATGTCGTCGCGGGCGGCCGCCTGACGCACGGCACGAAGGTCATGCACGACCATCGGACAGACGGTCGCGCAGTGGCCGAACGCAAACGTGATCAGGGTGGCGTGGCCCTGAAGGTCAGCGAGCGACACTCGTCGATCATGCTGGTCCGTGAGACGTGCAGAAGGCAATGCCTCGTCCACGCGCACCGGAATGCCGGGGACGAAGGTGACGGGCGCGCCGGCAAGTTCTTCGGCTCGTGCCACGCGGACCGCGACCGCCGAGATGCCGGCCACAGAGAGCACGGTGGTGAACGCGCCGACCGCGAGCCAACGCCAGTCGCCGCGGACCCGGCGAAGCTCCTCGCGAAGCGAGCCTCCCCAGACCACGCCGAGGAAACCGAGCATCCCGATCGGCTCCCCAATGAGCAGTATCCATCCGCCGGCGTCGGGGAGACCGCCGCGCGCGGAACCGAAGCAGGCTCCGCGCGTGCGGGCCAACCAATCGGGTTCGACCGTGCCCGCCGGCCAGAAGGCGAGCGCCCACCACGCTGCGGTGATCACCACGATCACCATTAGCGCAATGAGTGCCGTCCCTGGTCGACGGGAACGATCAAGGCTCATCCGATTTTCCAGAGGAAGCTCAGGAGCTTCCAGTTGGTGAAGTAGTAGAGAATGAAAGCGAGGAAGAAGACGGCGACGAGCACCACCGTGCCTGGCGTCGGACCCCACTTCCCGTGCCCGGGCGCATGCATCGACTCATTGAGCGCATCGACGTTGGCCGGGTAGGTCGGCGGATTGGTGAGCCCTTGGGGAATGCCGGGCACGACACTCCCCCGCGGGAACTCGGTGAGTCGTTCACCGAAGAACACCGACTTCACGGCAATGAGGATGAAGGAGAACGCGCCGATCACGGCGATGATCCCGCCAATCCCCATGATCGCGAGGAACAGGTCGACAGCCGGATTAAATGGCACATCGAACGGCGCCTGCGCAAACGAGATGTCCCAATGGCGCCGCGGCACGCCGAAACTTCCGGCGAACGTCATGCCGGTCTCAACCATGAGCATGCCGAAGGCGAAGAGGTACGGTTGCCACTGCGCCAGCCTCCAGAATGCCACCTTCCGCTGGAAGATGAGGGGAATGAGGTAGTACGTGGCCGCCATGAAGGCCATCGCCGTGCCGCTCACCACCGTGGCGTGAAAGTGTCCCGGGACGCGCAGCGTATTGTGGACGATGATGTTGATCTGCTCGGTCCCCATGGTCACACCGGTAATGCCGCCGAAAAAGCCGAATACCACGATCGAGAGGATCATCCCCGAGAATCCGGGATCGCCCCACGGTGCGCGTCGCAGCCACCCGAAGAGACCATCGGTATAACCGCGGAGCCGCATGCCGAGCTCGAGTCCCGCGGGAACCGTGAAGCCGTGAACCATCGAGGCGAGCACCGCCATGTACATGAAGTACGACGTGTTCACGATCTTCCACGCCGAGCCGAACCCGGGATCCACCAACAGGTGATGCGCCGAGGCCATCGAGATGAAGAGGATGTAGAGCACGAATGCCGACCGGCTCACCTTCTCGTTCAGCACGACGCCGCCGACGGTCAGCGCGGCGAGCATGTACCAGATGGCGACCATCGCCGCCACGTTGATCTGCTGCGAGGAGTGTCCGAGGGCCCACCAGAGCAGCTTGTAGATCTGCGGGTCGATGTTCTTGATGATCCCGAGCGACCAAAGGAAGGTCGGGACGTAGATCAGCGCGCCGTGTACTAGCGTGATCACCGCGATGATCGCTGCGGTCATCGCCCCGTACACGACGAGGGGCATCGAGCCGACGTAGGTCTTGTCGCGCTTCGCAATCGTCAGCGTCGCGAAAAACTGTCCGACCACGCATAGCGCGCCAACAGCGAACAGGATTACGCCGAGATAGAACAGCGGATGCGCCTTGAGCGGCGGATATGAGGTGAAGAGGACGTCGGCCCGACCGCTGAACTGCATCCACTCGACCATCAACGAGCCGATGAGCATCAGGCCGAAGTTGAACCAGCCAAATCGCGGGGCCGCGGGCCGAGCGTCGAGCAACACCGTCCCGGCGAACCAGAGCACCGCCATCTCGAAGTAGATGATGAAGAAGATGAGCATGTTCATGCCGTGCGTGCCGAGCAGCCGGTAGTACCACACCGCCGGCAGCAGGTGCACCGCCTGCCAACGCGTGAGCACCAGCAGCAGCGCGGCGGTCGCGCCGACAGCCAACGCGACGATCGCGACCACAGCATTCGCGCGGACAAGGAGCTCCGCTTGGCGGTCGATCTTTCGACCGGTGACGGGACACATGCGGAAGGGATGGGCGGTACGCATAGTGCCTACCGGCATGGCCGCCGCTGGATTTGTCATTGTTTGTCCCCCCGCAGAATTCGCGCGCCGCCGTTGTCAGCGACCGTCTTGCCGGCCGAGTCCACGACGATCACGCGACCCACCATCGTATGGTGCCCGATGCCGCAGAACTCGTTGCAGACGATGCGGAAGTCACCGGCGGCGGTCGGCGTCACATGCAACGCGTAGTCATAGCCCGGCACGACCGAGAAGTTGATGTTCATCGGGAAGAGCGAGAACCCGTGGTTCACGTCGAGCGACGACATGTGCAACGTGTACTCCTTTCCTGCCTGCAACTGGAGTATCGGATACCACTGGAACGTCAGGCCGACGAGGTAGACGTCGGCGCCCGCAGGGGGCTGCACGATCGGCAGGCCGCGGTCCTCGCCGACCTTGAACTGCGATGCAAAGCTGACAGTCCTGGCGTAGTACGCCTTGGGGTCGACGCGGCGCCGGATCCCCGACGGGTTCTGTCCGCCGCGCCAATGCCAGAGCGGCATCATGGCGAACAAGACCATGCACCACGCGAACGCGATTCCCACCCAGATCTTCTCCGCCTTGTGGGCGGGCTTCCACCATATGCCGGGGACCGACTCGAGCCCCGAATGCACGCGTGTGAGCATGGTTCCCTCCTAGGGTAGAGTGGCCTGGGGAATCGAAAGGATCTCCCACATGCCCCACCCGGTGAATACGACGAACATCACGACCATGCCGAGCGCGAGGAGCAGGTACATGTTGTCGAAGAAGCGCTGCCCAATCGGCACCTTCTCCACGGGGTCTTCAGGTCCGGCGTGCGTGGGATCCATCGAGCTTCCTCCGAGATGAGAGACGTGCAGTACGAAGCGCCGCGCGGACGCTGTTCGCGGCACGCGGATTTCCTTCAAGCAGACTTGCGACCGTAGCGTGGGTGAAAAAACTCTCGACGGTCGACACGACGCGGTTCCAGCGGTGGTGCATGGCGCAGGGACGGGCATCCCCGCACGTCGGTTGTCCCATGAGACAACGGCGCCGCCCGGCCGCCTCGAACGGCGCGATCACCTGCGCGAGCGTGATCTCTTTCGCGGGCGCGGCGAGTTGGAACCCGCCCTTGGGGCCACGGGTGGACCGCAGCACGCCGTCGCGCGCCAAGACGTGCAGCGTCTTCGATAGATAGTTGCGCGGGCACCCGATGGCGGCAGCGATCTCGTCGACGCGCACTGGTCCCTCGTCCTCGAATGCGGCGACGCAGAGGAGGGCATGGATGGCCTGCTGCGCGGTACTGGAGAGCCACATGGCGTCGGGGTTTCGAAAGAGGATATGGCGAACATCATGTCGAGGTGATAAACTTTGCGCAAGTGCCACATCCAGTGCGAATCCTCGAACGCGGCAGTCGCCGCGCCATCCGCGCCCTCGACGCTGTCGCGACGCGCGTCTTCGGCTGGTCCGCAAACCCGGTGCACCAGACCGGAACCGTGGCGGTGGCTATGCTCCTGGTTCTCATCGGCACCGGGCTCTATCTGTTGATCTTCTATAGAGTGGGCTCACCGACGGCCTCCGTCGCCAGGCTCGCCGCCGACCCCTGGCTCGGTGGGTGGCTCCGGAGCCTGCATCGCTACTCGTCCGATATTTTCGTGATCGCCGTGGTGCTGCACGCGCTCCGGATGTTTGCCCAGTCGCGCGCCACTGGGCCGCGTACCCTCGCCTGGGTATCGGGACTTGGGCTCTTCGGAATTGGTCTCGCATGCGCGTGGACCGGCTTCGTGATGGCGTGGGACAGTTTCGGCGAACGGCTCGCGCGTGAAGGCTCGCGGCTGCTCGATGCGCTGCCGATCTTCTCCGAGCCGCTCAGTAGAATCTTCGCCGGCGACGCACCGGTGCCGAGCGCCTTCTTCTTCGTGAACCTGTTCCTACACATCGCACTGCCGCTCGCCGTTGGTGCGGGGCTCTGGCTGCACGTGTCACGACTGGCGCGACCGGCGCTGCTGCCGCCGCGACCGCTGATGTGGGGGATGATCGGCGCATTGACGGCCGCGGCGATCTTCTTCCCGGCCACACTCGGCGATCCCGCTGATCCGTTCCGGCTCGCCGAGTCGACGCCGGCGAATCTCGTGACGGCGTGGTGGCTCCCGCTCTCGGAGCGACTGACACCGGGCACCGCGTGGACGGCGGTGCTGGTCGTCGCGGCATTGGCGTTGCTCGCGCCGCGATTCACGCGCCGACCCCGCACCGGAAGTCTCGCACCGAGCGTGGTCGACACGCGCCTCTGCACCGGTTGCAATCAGTGTCCGCAAGATTGTCCGTGGGAGGCGATCACGATGGTGCCCCGTACCGACGACCGACCGACGCTCGTTGCGCTTGTCGACCCGTCGCGCTGTGTGAGTTGCGGCATCTGTGCCGGCTCCTGCGCGCCGATGGGAGCGGGACCGCCGGGATACAACGGGCGCGATCAGCTGATTGCGGTGCGTTCGGCGCTGTCGGTAGAACGCGTCAGCGATAATCCTGTGTCCATCGTTGCGATCTGCTGCGCGCAGGCGCCGCCGTCGCACGCCGCGGCGCTCGGCGCGCGCGGTGCACGCATTCACTCCGTCCCGTGCGTCGGCAACCTGCACTCCTCGGTGGTGGAGTCGCTGCTGCGTGCGGGGGCGCCCGGCGTGATCGTCTGCGGGTGCCCGCCGCGCGACTGCGCCGGTCGCGAGGGTCCGAAGTGGCTGCACGAGCGCCTGTTCAATGATCGCGAGGCCGAACTCCAGAGTCGAGTCGACAGGCGCAGAGTCGGGACGGCGACGCTTGCGGCGGGCGACCTTCGTGGGACGCTCTCCGCGTTCGACGTATTCGGGCGTGCCGTCGCGGCACTCGAGCGCGCGCGGCGCGAACCGGACGTCGATCTCGAAGTCGTCTGCGAGCCGGTGCCCTTCGCGAAGGCGGACGCATGATCGGCAGAATATCGCCGCGGCGCGCGTTGGCGGTCGTCGTTGCCACGGCGGCCGGGCTCTTCGTGATGGCACGTGCATCGGCGGCGCCGCTCCCGTTCCATGGTTCGGACACCGGGCGACTCCGACTCTCATGGACCGCGCGACCGGAGCGAATCGAGACCTGCCGCGTGCTCACGGCGGAACAACTGCAGGAGCGCGAGGCCCACATGCGGCAGCGGGTGGAGTGTGATGGTCGATTCGCCACGTACGCGCTGCGCGTCGCTGCGGACGGACAGGTGATCTCCGAGAGCGTGGTCCGGGGCGCCGGGCTCCGACACGATCGCCCGCTCTACCTGCTGCGCGACATCGACCTCCCAACGGGCGCACACCACGTGAGCATTTCGCTCACGCGACGAGAGACGACAGACGACGACGCGGCAGCCTTCGCGGCGGTCGCCCCCGTGGAGGTCGACTCCGGGATCTTCGCGGGTCGGTCCGCGCGGGAGTCTGACGAGCACGCTCGTCGCGCGAAGGGCGCGATCCCTGCGAGCCTTGTACTCGACACCACGCTGGTATTCGCGCCCCGGCAGGTGTTGCTCGTCACGTTCAACCGGGACCGCCGGGCGCTCGAGGTGCGCGACGGGATGCGCGCGACACCATGAGCGCGAGCAACGACCGGATGGTCCATCGGTGGCTCGTCGCTTCGGCGCTCGCGGTGATCCTCGCGGTCGCGATCGGCGGCATCACGCGACTCACGGAGAGTGGGCTCTCGATCACGGAGTGGCGCCCGGTGTCCGGGGTATTGCCGCCACGTTCCGCGGCCGAGTGGGACGCGGCTTACCAGAAGTACCTCGCTATCCCTGAAGCGCAGACCGTGCATCGCGGCATCAGGCTCGCGGCATTCCAGCGGCTGTATTGGTGGGAGTGGGTGCACCGATTGCTCGCGCGGGTGGTGGGCCTCGTGCTGGCGCTGCCATACTTCGTGTTGCTCGCGCGCGGGCGCATTCGCCGCGGACACCGGGCGCGACTCCTGCTCCTACCAGTCCTGGCGGCGGCTCAGGGCGCGCTCGGCTGGTACATGGTGCGGAGCGGACTCGAGGCACGCGTGGACGTGAGCGCATACCGACTGACGGCACACTTGGCGCTCGCGCTGGCGATCTTCGTGGTCGCGGTGTGGACCGCGCTCGACCTCCGTACGAATGAGTTGGCGGGGCCGGTACCACGACGCGTCGTCGCTTCGCTGTTCGGCGCCTCGGCTCTCACATCGCTGACTATCCTCTCTGGCGGGTTCGTGGCCGGCTTGGATGCGGGGAAA
The DNA here is from genome assembly GCA_043757365.1 of Gemmatimonadota bacterium. Lineage (GTDB taxonomy): Bacteria > Gemmatimonadota > Gemmatimonadetes > Gemmatimonadales > Gemmatimonadaceae > Fen-1231. The sequence goes on from JAYVPN010000217.1 coordinate 9,603, forward strand.
ATATTCAACACGTTCCCGCTGATGGGCGGTGCCGTGCTCCCCCCGGGCTATTCGGTGTTCTCGGCGTGGTGGCAGAACGCGCTGGAGAATCCGGTGGCGGCGCAGTTCCATCATCGGGTGCTGGCGATGACCACGGGTGTGGTGTTGCTGCTGATCGCGCGGACGATCCGGAGCAGCGAGGCGAGCGCCGCGAGCGGCGAGTTGCGCACGGCAGCGTTGCGGATGGGCCTCGTGGTAATCATGCAAGTGGCGCTCGGGATCACGACGCTCCTGCTCGCCGTGCCGGTCGCGCTCGGGGTGTTGCACCAAGTGACCGGAGTGGCCACGCTGACTGCCGTGCTGGTGACGACGCATCACGCGTGGAGTGGGTTTCGGACCCATAGTCAACATCGTGGAATGGTAAGCTCCCCAGGCAGGTTGACATTGTAAAGAAGACTGTTGGTGGCGCTGACGTTGGCCCCGTAAGCAGACAGTTCGTGGCTAGAAAGAGGCCGCTTTTGTGGTCCCGTGTACCTCGCCGGAAACTGCGAACTCACTCGGGGTCAGGTTGCCGAGCGAACTGTGCGGACGGTGCTGGTTGTAATCGTGGCGCCACGCTTCGAGTTTCTGCGCCTTGGCTCGCGCATTCTCGACGCTCCACGATCTCGGAGCGCGCATGGCCAACGCGGCGGCGGCCGTCGGGCGGCGTCTATTAACTCGTGCCGCCGTTTGGGTGGTGTCGGATCACCTGCAGCGGTTGCAGACGGTCGACGAAGGGCGCATCGCGCGCGAGCACGGGTTCGCGCGGATCCGCCAAGTTTGCTCGGCGCGGTCGCCTAACCCAGTTTCTGGGGTCGCAGGGTGCGATCCCGCAGGTCAGATTGCAGTGGCTTCTGTAGCGCTCACACTGCAGTCCCCAGGACGGAAAATGCGACTGTTATTGCTGGCCCCGTACGTCCTTGTGATCGTGCCGCAATGAGACGTACGGTCGCGGTCGCGGTAATGATGGCGTGCACGGCCGCGTCCGCGCTGTCGTGCGCGCACGGTGCTTCCTCGTCCGCAAATCCCATCGGTGATCGCGTTGCCCCTGGCACGCTGCCCGAGCGCATGTACGCTGGTGGTGCCGTCTGCACGGGCACTCCGCGCATGCTCGTGCATGAGTACAACGCCGACCTGTTTATCCTGCGGCAACCGGCATGCACGAACTACGAGAAACCTTTTCTCTATCTGCTGTTCGGCGATGCGCGCGCGTTGCTGTTCGACACCGGCGCGGGCAACATCAACGTCGCGTTCTCTGTCGACAGCCTGCTCCAGGCGTGGCGCGCGCGGCATGGCGGTCGGCCGATCACGCTGGTCGTGACGCATAGTCACGGACACGGCGATCATGTCGCCGGCGATGCGTTGTTTCGCGGCAAGCCGGGCGTGACGCTCGTCGAGAAAGACACGGCGGCGGTGCGCGCGTTCTTCGGGATAACGCGCTGGCCGGACGATTCCGCGACGATTGATATCGGATCGCGCATCATCGACGTGTTGCCGATACCCGGCCACGAGCCGGCAAGCATCGCGCTGTACGATCGCCGCACCGCGATCCTGCTGACCGGCGACACGTTCTACCCGGGCCGCCTCTACGTGCGCGACACCGCGGCCTTCGCGCGCAGCGTACATCGGCTACGCGCGTTCGCCGACAGGCGCGTGATCTCGCACATCTTCGGCACGCACATCGAAAACTCCGACGTGCCGGGCAAGGACTACGTCGTGGGCACCAAGGACCAGCCTACTGAACACGGGCTCGCGTTGTCAGTCGCCAACCTGCACACGCTCGACTCGGCCATGACGTCGCTCCGCGGACGCGTCGTGCGAACGATCTTCCCGGACTTCACGATCTGGCCGCAGTAGGCACGCAATGGTGTGTGTGCCGGCTTTAATCGTGGTCTCGAAGCGGCGTCGTTACGGTCGGCGCCCACTTGTAGATCACGCCGCCACGCATCACGAACACGACCCGGCGCACCGCGGTAAGGTCCGTGAGCGGATCACCGTCCAGCGCGATGATATCCGCCTCGTAGCCGGGAGACAGCCGCCCGATCCGGTCGCCCATGCCGATCGCGCGCGCGGCGAGTGATTGCGCCGAGACCAGCGCCGCCATCGGCGTCTGGCCACAGTGTTCGACCCGTCCGAGGAACTCCTCGGCGTTCCGTCCGTGCGCACCGGCCGTCGCATCGGTGGAGAAGACGACCTTGGCGCCCGGCGTCTCCACGGCGATCCGGCAGATGTCGAAATCGAGCGGCAGATCGTGGAGCATCGTCTGCATCCCGGCCTCGGTGTAGTTCCCCTCGCCGAGGTAGCGCGCC
>JAYVPN010000218.1:0-40169 GCA_043757365.1 Gemmatimonadota bacterium
AGCTGGTCGTCCTCCAAAATCGCCACACGCACTTCGCGCTGCGTGGCGCTGATCAAAATCTCTCGCTTCATCGGTCACGGACAAAGGTGAACCCGTGTGAGCGCGCGCGATCGTCCACGTCGAAGCCCCCCGACACGCCGACGGCCGATTTCCCTGAAGGGAAGCCGGACCACCGCGGGTCGGGAATGTGAGGCTCTTCGTGCGATCCATAATAGTTGTCGCGCCCACATCGGAGGCAGAGCGGGCACGGCCCGCCGGATCCACCGGCGCTGGGCCCCCGCCCTAAACGAGAGCCCCCCGGATTCGGGAGGCTCACCATCGTACATACACTACCCCTGATAGTTAGACGGTGCGGCCACCCTACGCAACGGGCCGACCGGACTACTCCGGTCGGCCCAGTCGCTGTACCACCAAAACGCTCGGTCAGACCCCGGCCAGATCCTTGAGCAGGTGGCGGGCGATGACGACGCGCTGGATCTCGCTCGTCCCCTCGCCGATCTCGCCAATCTTCGCGTCGCGCATCATCCGCTCGACAGCGTAATCCTTGGTGTAGCCGTATCCGCCGTGCACCTGGATGGCCTTGATCGTCGCCCGCATTGCCATCTCCGAACAGAAGAGCTTGGCCATCGCCGCTTCCTTCGAGAACGGCCGATTGTTCTGTGACAGCCAGGCGGCGTGATACACCAGATGACGGCCGGCCTCGATCTCCGTCGCCATATCGCTGAGCTGGAACGCGACGCCCTGGAACTCGGCAATCGGCTTGCCGAACTGTTTGCGAGTCGCGGCGTACTGCAGCGCCAGATCAAAGGCGCCCTGCGCCACGCCGAGCGACAGCGCCGCGATGCCGATCCGGCCGGCGTCGAGCGTGCGCATGAAGTTCACGAAGCCGTTGCCTTCGGTGCCGAGGAGATTTTCGGCCGGCACTTCGACGTCTTCGAAAATCAGTTCGCGGGTATCCGACGCACGCCAGCCGAGCTTGTTCTCTTTCTTCCCCGAACGGAATCCCTTCATCGGAGTGAGTTCGGTGCTGTGCCCCATGCCGAGATCCTTCACGCGCTCGAGATCGCACGTGTCCTTCGTGAGGATGAAGGAGCTGATCCCCTTTGTTCCCTTCGACGGATCGGTGACGGCCGTGACGATGAAGATCTCGCCAACGCCACCGTGCGTGATGAAGCGCTTCGACCCGTTGAGGACGTAGTGGCTTCCCTTCTTCACGGCCATCGTGCGCGTGCCGCCGGCGTCGCTGCCGGCGGTGTCTTCGGTGAGACCGAAGCCGCCGAGGACCTTTCCTGCGGCGAGAATCGGGACGTACTTCTTCTGTTGCGCGGCGTTACCAAAGTTCACAATCGGCGACGTGCCGAGGGTCGTGTGCGCCGAGATGACGATCGAGTGCGAGGCGCAGACGCGCGCCATCTCTTCGATCGCGATCATGAAGCTGATGGTATCGAGGCCGGCACCGCCGAGCTCTTCGGACCACGGAATCCCGAGCAGTCCGAGGTCGGCCATCTTCTTCACGTTATCCCAGGGAAACTCCTGCGTTTCGTCGAAGTGCGACGCAACCGGGGATACTTCATCTCTCGCCAGGTTGCGGACCATGTCACGCACGGCGAGATGCTGTTCGCTGAAATAGAGAGAGTCGTCCATGTTCATTCTGAAAGGGATCGTGCGTAGACTGGCAATATACGCGCGGAACGGGCGCGCCGTTGTCGGTCCTAGCCGTGGCGAATGATGTCGAGGAATTCCTCGCCGTACTTCTCCATCTTCGCGGGGCCGACGCCGTGGACATCCCCGAGCGCGCCCGGTGTGCGCGGCTTTGCGCGAGCCATTTCACGCAGCGTACGGTCAGCGAAGACGACGTACGCCGGCACCTTGTCGCGTTTCGAGAGCTCCGTGCGCAAGGTCCGGAGCTTGTCGAGCAGCTGCTGTTCGTCGTCGGTGAAGTCGGCGGCAACGGCATCGTTCTTTGCCGCCTTGGTCTTCTTCATCGTGGCGCGCCGTCCCGCTGAAAGTTCGGCGCCGGCGGCGCTGGATGTCGCCGCGTGACCAAGATGCAGGCAGTTGTCGCACTGCTCACAACTGTTGGTTGCCGCTGGATCGCCGAAATACCGGAGCACGAAGGCGCGGCGGCACCGGTCCGTATACGCGTACTTCTGCATCACTTCGAGCTGTGACGTTTCCGCCGTGCGGCGTCGCTCGAGCGTCTCCCAGTCAACCGGCCAGCGGGTGATCGGCGCCGCACGATCGGCGACAACGAGTCCCTCGCCGACGCGCGACCAGATGAGCATCTGCTTGCGCTGCAGCGCGTCGAGAATTGGCGTCGCCTGCATACCGCCGGCGAGTCCGGGCGGCAGCGTGTCGAGATCGATGATCGCCCCGGTTGAGACCGCACCGCGCGAGAGCTTCCAGAGCGCACGAAGCAAGCCGAGCTCCAGCGACTCGTCCTCGCCGCTCGCCTCGCCAAGCTCGGCACGGATTCGCTCGGGCGTTGCGAGCAGTCGGACGCGGACCCGCGCCATCGAGCCGTCGCTGGCGCTGATCGCGCCGGCGCCGATCAAGAGGCGCAGCGACGATTCCGCTTCGCGATCCGACACCTTCCCCTTCGCGGAGGCGGCGAGCGCAGCGGCGTCGAACTCAAGGGTGCCGTCGGCATCGGCATGTTTGCAGGCAGCGGCATACACCGATTCCACCGTCTCCTTCTCAGGCGACGCGCTCTTGATGAAGAACTCGTGCGTGAACCGGTCCTGAAACGCGTGGAGAAGATAGCAGTCGGCCTTCCCGCCGTCGCGACCGGCGCGCCCCGCCTCCTGGTAATACGCCTCGAGCGATCCCGGCATCGCGTGATGCACGACGAGCCGCACGTTGCTCTTGTCGATCCCCATGCCGAAGGCGTTCGTGGCGACGATGCAGCGCATGCCCTCGGTCATGAAGGATTCCTGTACCTCTTTCCGGCGCGCATCGTCGAGGCCCGCGTGATAGGCCGCGGCCTTCACGCCCGAGCGCGTCAGGTGGTGCGCCACGCGCTCGACGGTTTTGCGCGTCGCCGCATAGACGATCGCCACGCCGGGATGCTGCTTCAATAATTCGACGAGCGTGCCGTCTTTCTCGGCGTCATTCTTCGTGCGGATCACGTGCCAGCGCAGATTCGTTCGATCAAATCCGGTGAGGACGATCTCCGGATCGCGGAGTTCGAGAACGCGCGCGATGTCGCGGCGGACTTCGGGGGTCGCCGTCGCGGTGAGCGCGACGGTCGGAGGAGCACCCAAGCGCGCGTGGATCTCGCGCACCCGCCGGTAGCTCGGGCGGAAGTCGTGCCCCCACTCCGAAATACAGTGCGCTTCGTCGATCGCGAGCAGCGAGACACCCACGGCGGCGATGCGCTCGGCCGCGTTGCCGTAATCGAACCGTTCCGGCGCGACGTACAACAGCTTGATCTCGCCGCGCTGCACGCGTCCCAGACGCGCCGACACGTCATTCGCGGACAGCGAACTGTTGATGAAGGTCGCCGGAATGTCGCGCGCCTCGAGCGCGTCCACCTGATCCTTCATGAGACTGATGAGCGGCGAGAGCACCACCGTCAGGCCATCGAGGAGTAACGCCGGCACTTGATAGCAGACCGACTTACCGCCGCCCGTCGGGAGAATGACGAGTGTGTCGCGTCCGGCGAGAACGGACTCGACGGCACGCTGCTGTCCCGGCCGGAAATCGGCGTGGCCAAAGCGTTCGCGGAGGAGTTCGCGCGCGGATTCGAGCGTCGGAGAGGGCACGGTGAACGATAGCGGAATTCACGCGACTGCGGCACGCCTTGTTTTCGCACCGTGAACCATTTCGACGTGCGCGCGGTCTCAATCACCGACCGCGTCGTCGAGCCGACCGCTCGGCTAGACGGCGCGCGTAAAGTGCCCGCGCGTGAATCGCGCCCCAACCACGTCGCGCACGGCGTTGGTGTCGGGGCGCTGACCTGCGTCTAACGCATCGAGCGTCGCGCGATAGCCGGCGATCACCGATCCCACAGGATCTCCGGCGATGTTGAAGATCGCGCGGTAGCCGCGGATGCCCGATTTCCAGAGGCGCGGCATGAACTCCGATCCTTCGATCGGCCGTGAGTGCAACAGACGATTGCGGCAATCGCTATCGGTTGCCACTGGGAAGATGTAGCCGGCCGGATCGGTGAGTTCAACGTTTGTGTGTTTCTGCACGCAGAGGTCGCGGCACGTCGTCGGCTCACGATCGAATGCCGCCGAGAGTACGCAATGTTCGATCGTCATTCCTTCCGGACGTCCATAGATCACCGTGTCGAACCCGGCTCCGTTCCACGGCGACACGAGCGCGTCGATTTCTTCAATCGTCAGTTCGATCGACGCCGTGATGCGCGCCGCACCGAGCCGGAAGATCTCGGCCGCGGTCACCTGATTGAATGCGTTGACGGCGTAGTCCGCGACGACGTCACATCCGGCGCGGCTGAGTTCGGCGACGAGGCCGAGATGTCCGGTGAGGATCGGCAACGCGAGCGCGAGCCATTTGTCGAGCGCGGCGCGATCATCGGGACGGACGATCGTCGGCGTCCGCAGGCGCAGCGTCATACCGCCGTTCCGGAGTTCCGCGGCGAGCGCCGTAAGCTTCGCGCGCGACGGCGCCGGATGACGGAGGAACGGGTCGAAAATAATCTCCGTTGCGCCGGCGGCTGCGGCGGCCCGGGCGTCGTCGATCTGGAACACTTCGGCCGAGAGCGTGAAGCCGTGATCGCGCGCGACAACCGCTGGCTTTGCCGAGACCGGCGCCGCTAACAGCGCAGCAACCGCCTCCGACCGCTCGGCGATCTTTGCAGAATGCGCCCAGTCGCGTCGGACCATCAATTCATCGACGGCCCTCTGCCGCACGTGATTCAATGCACTGACCGGGAGAAACAACCCGTCGCCGAGGCCCTGGGCGTCGAGGCCCGCGAGCACGAACGGCGTATCGCCGACGCGCCCCATCTGTTCACGAAGCTTCGCAACGTCGAGCGCGCGGTTGCCGGCCGGGGCGAGCGCGATCTCGGACTGCACCGTGATCTCTTCTTCGCCGGCCCGGAAGATTGCCTTGAGCGGCGCTCCTGCGCTGCCGAAGACGCGCACATCGAGTGCGACCTTTCTCGCCCGCGCCGGGCCCGCCAGCGCGGCGAAGCTCGCGCGTGCGCGCTGCAACAGCGACGCCTGGGCACTGCGCACGACGCGCCATCCATTCGGAACACTGTGGCGCGCCGTGATCGCTTGCCGGATCAGTCCTTTCTTTTCGGAGACGGTGCGTACCGCGGCGACTGAGAACCCGATCGTGTCGGCGGGTGCCGAGCTATCCGGCGGCTCGAAGCCGAGACCGTCGCCGACCGCGACTGGACTATTTACCTCGATGATCAGCTCGCCCTTCGCGCTGCCGACCACCGTACCGATTTCCATGCCGTGATTGTCGGGCTGCGTACGCGTGATGTAGTCGCGTCCTGCGCGACCGCCGTACATCCCCCCAGTGAAGCCTCGACTAAAGATCTGGACGAGCGGCTGCGTCTCGTCGAACGTCGGCGTCGTGAAGTCGCCGTTCTCGACACGATCGAGCCAGTCGTGATAGCCCTTTGTCACCGTGGCAACATACTCCGGCTTCTTCTTCCGGCCTTCGATCTTGAGGCAGCCGACTCCGGCGTCGGCGATTTCCTGAAGGTGATCGTAGGCGCCAAGATCTTTCGCCGAGATGAGATAGCCGCGATCGAGTTCGGCACCGCTCGTGATGTCGGTGAGCACGTAGTCCTTGCGGCACGACTGCGCGCACGAGCCGCGATTCGCGCTGCGCTCCGAGATCATGCCGCTCATGTAGCACTGACCCGAATACGAAATGCAGAGCGCGCCGTGGACGAATGTCTCGAGACCGATGTCGGGAACGGCCGCCTTGATCGCGCGGATATCGTCGAGCGTGTTTTCGCGAGCGAGCACGACGCGCTCAACGCCGAGGTCGCGCATCACGGCGGCGCCGCTCGCGTCGTGGACCGTCATCTGCGTGGAGCCGTGAATCTCAAAGCCCGGATACGCCTGCTGGATGAGGCGGACGAGGCCGATATCCTGGACGATCGCCGCGTCGATGCCGCGGTCGATGCACTCGCCGAGGTGGATCAGAGCGCCGTGTAGCTCTTGCGGCTTGACCAGAATGTTCAGGGTCAAGTAGACCCGCACGCCGCGCCCATGGGCGATGAGGCAGGCCTGTTCGAGATCTTCAAGCGTGAGTTGAGCCCCCTCGTCGCGGGCGTTGAACTTCTCGACACCGAGGTAGACAGCGTTTGCACCGTTCGCGACAGCGGCGCGAACGGCGTCGAGGGAGCCGGCGGGGCTGAGAAGTTCTGGGCGTGGCATAGTGAGAAAAGATAACGGATTTTCGGGTGCATTTGTGCTTGGCGGGCTTGAACGACGCCTCGGATGCACACGGATACCGCCGTTGGACCCCATCACGGTAAGAAGAGATAGCGTCTGTATCCGTAGAAATACGAACCGTTTCAAAGATCCGCGTAGATCCGAGGCGTTGTTGAATTCGGCGACGCGCAAGCTTACTATTACCACACGATGCCGCCCGCCCTGAACTCCAAAATGATGTGTCGCCCCATGTGCTGTGCACATGGGGTTCTTGGAGCGCGCGCGTCGTAACACTGACCTGCTGATCGGGCATCCGCCCGACCTCGCGCCCCGGAACCTTTCCAAGGTTCCGGGGCGTTTTTGCTTTCCGTTCCATCATCCACAACCAGTGAGCGCCCCGTGTCACAGCCAAAACCGATCGCCATCTATTACGAGCATCCCGACTGGTTCAAGCCGCTGTTCGCCGAACTCCTGCAGCGTGGCGTGCCGTTCGTGCGGATTGACGCTGCGGCGCACCACTGGGATCCAGCGGAATCCGAATCGCCGTACTCACTCGTGGTGAATCGCGCGTCGCCCTCGGCGTACCTGCGAGGAAACGCGAACACCACGTTCCACACGCTCCACTGGCTGCGCCACCTCGAGCGGATCGGCGTTCCGGTCGTCAACGGCAGCGCCGTGTATTCGAATGAACTCTCGAAGGCCGTGCAGATGGAAGTCCTGCAGGAACTCGGCGTCCCGTACCCGCGGGCCCGCGTGATCAATCATGCGTCGCAGGCGCCGGCCGCGGCCGCGGGACTGCGCTATCCGGTGCTGGTGAAGGCGAACATCGGTGGAAGCGGCGCCGGCATTCAACAGTTCGACACGCCGGAGTCGCTGGCGCAGGCGTCGCGCGACGGGCTGCTCGATCTCGGCGTCGATTCGACCGCGCTCGTTCAGGAGAAGGCGCCGCTGCGTGGCGGGCACATCACACGCGTCGAAGTGCTCGACGGCAAGTTCCTCTACGCGATCAATGTCTTTCCGGCCGACGACTCGTTCAATCTCTGCCCGGCCGACGTCTGCCAGACGACCGACGGCAAAGAACTCGAGCGCACGTTCTGCGCTGTCGACGCGGTCAAGAATGGGATGCGCGTCGAAGCGGTCACGCCCTCGCAGGAAATCATCGAGACGGTGGAGCGCATCGCTGAACGCGTGCAGCTCGACATCGGCGGCATCGAACTGCTCGTCGACGATCGCGACGGTATCGCGTACTACTACGACATCAACGCGCTCTCGAACTTCGTCGCCGATGCGCCGAACGTCATTGGCTTCGACCCCTTCTCGCGCTTCGTCGACTACCTCGAACAGCGCGCGGGCCTCATCGCCGGCGCAGTGGTGGACCGATGAAGTACGGCTACTGGCTCCCCGTCTTCGGCGGCTGGCTGCGCAACGTCGAGGACGAAGGGATGGAAGCATCGTGGGCGTACGTGAAAAAACTCGCTCAACGCAGTGAAGAGATCGGTTACGACATCACGCTGATCGCCGAGCTCTTCCTGAACGACATCAAGGGGATCGAAGCGCCATCGCTCGATGCCTGGAGCACCGCCGCGGCGCTCGCCGCCGTGACGACGAAACTCGAACTGATGGTGGCGGTGCGCCCAACCTTCCATCAGCCGGCGATTCTCGCGAAACATGCGGCGAATATCGATCTCATCTCCAACGGCCGTCTCTCGCTCAATGTCGTGTCGAGCTGGTGGGCCGACGAAGCGCGGCGCTACGGTGTGCACTTCGAGGAGCACGACGATCGCTACGCCCGCACCGCCGAATGGCTACGAGTAGTGAACGGCGCGTGGAGCCAGTCATCGTTTTCGCAGGCGGGCAAGTATTACTCGGTCAGCGAGAACGTGCTCGCGCCGAAGCCGGCGAGCCGCCCGCGCCCCGTGATTTATGCCGGTGGTGAGTCAGAAGCGGCGAAGTCGCTCATCTCCTCGCAGTGCGACGCCTACGTCATTCACGGTGATCCGCCGGAACGCGTCGCGCCGAAGATCGCCGACATGCAGCGCCGTCGCGCCGAGGCGGGGCTCGCGCCGATGTCGGTTGGCATGGCCGCGTACGCGATCGTGCGCCCTACCGAACGCGAGGCGCGCGACGAACTCGCGCGTATCACGAACGTTCAACCCGGCAGTGCGGGCTACAAGAACTATCAGGAATGGGTCAGCCACACGCAGCTTGAAACGCAGATCTCGCTCGAGGACTACTCGGTATCGAATCGCGGGCTGCGCGCCGGACTCGTCGGGACGCCCGAGCAAGTGGCCGATCGCGTTCGCGAGTTCTCGGCGGCTGGCGTTGACCTGCTCCTGCTGCAGTGCAGCCCGCAGCTCGAGGAGATGGAACGGTTTGCCAGCGAGGTCATGCCGCTGGCGGCATGACCTCGCTGGAGCGCGGACTCACGACGTGGCAGCTTCGCGCATCTGATCGAAGTGCCGCAGCTCGTGTTGCCCGACGAGCAGGAGCCATTCATACCCGTTGAGCGGTCCGAAATACGGATGGGGAAAGGCGAGCCGCGTCAGGTCACGACCATCCACTGTTGCATACGCGGCGAGCGTCCGTTGGCGAACGGCGAGCAGCGAGGTCCAGTTCGAGTCAAAATCGGGCGCCGTCTCCGGGTGAAACGGGGGCGGCGCTTCGAGCCGACGACCGCTCCGGTCAGGCACGCGATACTTATCGAGTGCGTTGAGGACGGAGGAGTCGTCGGGGTCCACCGGCAATCCCTCGGCGAGCGCCTCGGCGAACATTCCTTCGAGTTTCTTGGTGACCGAGCCCTCGATCTTTCCGAGATGCTGGATCGTCTGGAGTCCCGACCACTTTCCGTCGCCCGGGATACGCGTGAGTGCCTCTGGTGGCGTGGCGTGCACCCACGCAGTCAGTTCGGCCCGGACGCCGGCCACGTAGTCCGTCAGTTCCTGGAGTCGTTTGTGCATGGATGAAACCTGCGCCGCATCCAGCGCGTAGGTCAAGCAACGGAGGCGTCATCATGCTCGGACTCATTGCCATTGCCATCACGTTCGCCATCTCGTTCGTCAGCTACGGCACCGCGCGCCGCTTCGTGCGCGAGCGGCTGCGATACGTCGAGGCAGCGCTCAAGCCGAGCGCCGCTATCATCGCCGGTGTTGTCGCGCTGGTCGTGGCGGCACCCGTCGTGACGCTCTTACACATCGTGCCGATTGTCGGCGCGCTGATCGGCGGCGGCACGGCCGTCGTCTTCGGACTCAGCATCGGACTCGGCGTGAATGCCGGTGCGAACGATGTAAAGCGCGGGTACGTCATCGGCCCCGGGACTTGACGGACGAGTGACCGAAGCGAGACTTCGGGGGTAGCATCGAAATAGATCCCCAGCCCCCGGAGTCGCTCGACCGTGCGTGACAATCGTTTCGTCCGTTCCGCCATCGTTCTCGTCGGCGCGCTGTGCACCGCGATCGCCATGTCGCCCACGGCGACGCGCGCGCAGCAAAAGCTCGCCGTGCTGAAGGGCAATGTGCTCACCGACTCGAGTGAGCTGCCGATTCGCGGTGCGGAAATCTCCGTGCCCCGCCTCCGATTAACAACCACGACGGCACTCGACGGCACCTTCCGGCTCTCCGGTGTCGCGCCCGGCCGCGAAATCGTGATGGTCAAGCGGATTGGTTTCATGCCGGTCACGACGACGCTGAACTTCGCGCCGGGTGACAGTATCGACACCGACTTCATTCTCGTGCGGTCGGTGACAACGCTGCCTGGCGTGAAGATCAAGGGCAGAGCGTCCGACCGGAAGTTGGCCGAATACGAGCGCCGGAAGGCCGAAGGGTTCGGCCGTTTCCTCGACGCGGAGCAGATAGACAAAATGCAGGCGCGGCTACTGGCCGAAGTGCTCAACACGATTCCCGGTCCGCAGATTTATCGCTCCACCATGAGCTCGGCGGCGTGGATTGCGAGCTCGCGCGGGCAGCAATCAATCAACAACACCTTTCAAGTCGACCAGATGGACATCGGCCGCGGCGCGCCGAACGGACAGTGCTACGCGGCGGTCTTCCTCGATGGCACCCCGGTCTTCACCGCCCAGCGGGGCCAGCCGCTGTTCGACATCAACAGCATCCCAACGGCCAGCGTCCGAGCCATCGAGTATTACGCCGGCGCCGGTACGATGCCGCCGGAGTTCAACGGCAGCCGCAACGCCTGCGGTGCGGTGGTGATCTGGACGAAGTAGCTTCGCCGGGGTGGGAGCGCACCTCAGTCGTGACGCCACCGCCCCGAAACGGGTAGTGATGGATACACCCTTCGCCGGATCCTTCGCCGTGCGACTCGTCCGACGCCCTGTTGCCGTTCCGCTGCTCCTTTGCTTTGTTGGCGCCGCGCTGCCCGTCGCCGCGCTGCCCATCGCCGCGGGTGCGCAGCAGCCGGCGGCGCTCAAGGGACGCGTCCTCGTTGACGCCGACGGTCGCGCAGTGGCCGGCGCGGACATCCGCGTCGGCGCCGCGCTCATCGAGACGTCAGACTCGCTCGGCCGGTTTCTCGTCGCCAGCATTCCGCCCGGCAAACAGGAAGTGAGTATCCGTCGTGTGGGATATGCGCCGATCCGCGCAATCTTTACCTTCGCCGTTGCGGATACGATCGAGGGAGAGTTCCGTCTGGTCCCGACGGCGACCACCACATTACCAGGCGTGGAAGTCCGCGGCCTGCAGCCGGAGAAGATCAAGCTCAAGGCGTTCGAGGCGAGGCGGGCGGCCGGTTTCGGAAACTTCCTCACCGAGGAACAGATCGATCGGGGCGGCCGAGCGCTCACGTCGGACGTGATGCGCCAGATGCCGGGCCCGCAGATCATCAAGTCGCCGAACAGCTTCGCCGCGTGGGTCTCGACCGGGCGCGGATCGATGGCGAGTGTCTGGTCACCGGGCAATTTCGATCAACGTCGTGGCGCACGACAAGACGCCTGCTACGCGACCGTGTACGTCGACGGCATCGCCGTGTTTAGCGCGCTGCCCGGCGAGGGACTCTTCGACGTCAACTCGCTACCGCCCTCGACGATTGGAGGGATCGAGTTCTACGCATCGTCGGCGGTGATCCCCTCGGAGTTGCCACAGAAGCGCGGCACGTGCGGCGTGCTCGCGATCTGGACGCGCGTCTAGCCGCACCCAGATCGCCAAGCCGCCTGGCGGCTACTTCTTTCCGAAGTTGCTGATGTGCGTGTTGATGTTGTGATTCACACGAAAGCCGTAGGTTCCGCCCTTCGTGCTGCCGATCGTGTTGTCGGAGAAGGCGGCGACCTGCGTGCCGTTCACGACGAGTCGCGTCGAGTCCGCGGCAACGCGCACCTCGAGTGCGTTGCTGGCCTGCCCCGCTTCGGTCCCCTTCTTCACCGCGGCGTTATCGGTCCATTCCATGATCGTGTGCACTTCGGTCGAATTCGCCCGATGCTTCACCATGAACTTGCCATCGCCGCGAACGATGAAGTACAGATACGACGCCGCCGGCGATCCGAACTTGTCGCCGTTCCACACGATACCGTAGCCGTCGTGCAGCGGCGCCGTGCGGACGCCGAATGACGCCGAGATCGTGTACGCGCCGCTCGCCGAGTTCGCCGGATTGAAAAACGTCGCTGCCGGGCCACCCGTCACGTGAAAGCCTGGGCCCATCGTCACGAAGTCGAGGTCCGTCGGCTTGGCGCTCTTGCTGTCGAACATCATCGACCAGCCGTCCGGGTTCGGGCCGGTCTGCTTCACCTTGGCATCGGCATCGTGATTCATCGCGCCTTGGGCCGAGGCCACCGAGGCCGAGGCCGCAACCAGCACAGCTCCAATCCAACGCGTCATCGTCAGTCTCCGGGGTTGGTGTCTTTGAGAAATCGCAACAGCCACGCGACGGCCACCAGTCCGATCGCCGTCCAGCGAAAAATCAGATTGTCAAACTTGACACTGAGAAAAAACAGCGCCAAGCCCGTGCCGGCAAGCGTGAGCTTGGCAACGGTCATCGGCTTCACGAATTACGCTCTCCCTTCGACGTGATCATCGGGAATATCGACGCGTGTTACACCCGGGATCTCAAGAATGAAATCGGCGCCGAACGCACGGGACGGTGTCTGGAAGCCCGGGAGCACGACGCCGCTCAATACCTTTTGCACCGACGCGACGGCCGTGAGCGCCGTCAACGTGTAGCCTTCCGGCGTCGTGAGCAGCGACTGCGAGCGACGTCCGTGGGCGTCGCTCGCCTCACCGTACAGCCGCGCGGTCGAGGCCTGGCGGCGCTCCTCGCTCGGTCCGGCCGCGCCGCTGCGAATGCGCCATTTGATGAACGCCTGCGCCGGCGCTGACGCCAGCAGCCAGCCATAATTGTCGGCCATCTTCATGGCGCGGATCTGCGACGGCGGCGACGACATGTACACTTCGATATCCGGAATAGCGGTGCTGTGAAACGCGGTGCTCACGTCGCCCCACGGAATCGTCACACAATGCCGGACCTTGTCCCCGAAGTCGATGTCGCGCTCTTTGTAGGCCGCGGCAACCTTCGTGATGCGCCCGCCGCGGCGCACCGCCCCGCCCTTGCCGACGTTCTCGATCATCGTCGTCGCGGTCCCGCGCGACGGGGACGAGCCGAAATGAATGCCGAGCGCGAGCGACGTCGCCGACGTCAGCCGGCGATGCAGGTGCGCCGCGAGACAATCGCTCGGCACAACATCGAACCCAACACCGGGGAGGAGCATGACATCGTTGCGCGCCGCTTCAGCCGACCGCGCGGCGAGCATCTCGAACACTGCGATCTCTCCGGTGATATCGAGATAGTGCGTTTTCGTACGAATACACGTATCGGCCATGACCTTCGCCGTACGCGAGAACGGGCCGGCGCAGTGGATCACGGCGGCGACGCCTTCCAGCACATTGTCGAGTACATTTTGAAACTCGATCGCCGCTGGACGGGCCTCGAGCGAGAACTCGCGCCCCATCGCGTTGATCGCATCGGCGTTGCGGCCGCTGAGGATCGGGCGGAGACCTTTCGCAATTGCTTCTTTAACGATCAGGCGGCCCGTGTAACCGTTGGCGCCGTAGATCAGGACGTCGTGGCTCATCCGTCAAGTATACGGCGAGAGCGCGGCCGGTGGCGAGTTGGTACGACGAGTCGCCGCGGTCAGTCAGCGCGCTTCGCGTACCGCAGCACGGCCGTCCGGAAATCCTCGGTCTCCCGTGCCTCGAGATTCCCTTTAACGCTCTCGCCGATACCGTCGCGAAAACCGAGATTATCGACGCGGTAGAAGAGGCGCTTCGTGATCCCCATCGCGACACTAGGACTGGCGGCGATGCTGAGCACATAGCGCTCGACTTCGTCATCGAACAAGATGAACGGCACGACGCGGCTCACAAGACCGAGTTTCTCCGCGTCCGCCGCACTGATGATCCGTCCGGACGCGATCAGATCGAACGCGTGCTTCTCGTTGACGGATCGCCGCAGCGTCGGGATGAGCATCGCCGGCACGAGACCGAGACGGACTTCCGTGTAGCCGAACTTCGCATCATCGCGCGCGAGGACGACATCGCACGCCGTGGCGAGACCGCAGCCGACGCCGAGCGCCTTACCCTGCACCGCGGCGATGACCGGCTTCTGCATGCCGCGAATGGTGAGAAAGACACGGCCGAGGTCCTGTGCCTCACGGTCGAAGCCCTCGGCGCCGCCGTCGAGCAACGCGGCGAGCGACTCGAGATCGGCGCCCCCACAGAAGTTCGGACCGTCGGCATTGAGCAGCACGGCGCGCACGTCGTCGTCAGCTTCGAATTCGATCAGGACGTCGGTGAGCTGACGCGCGGTTTCTCCGTCGATCGCATTGTCGTTCGCCGGATGCGCCAGCGTGACGCGGCCGACGGCCCCCGAAATCGACACGCGAAGTCGGGACATCCTACGCGTCGGCGGCGGCGGGGAGGCCGAGCGCCTTGGCGTCGGCATCCGGCACATCGATGACCATGCGAAGCATCGATGTCGAGAAGACCTTGCCCTGCGCGTCCGTCTTCAGCGAGAGCGTTCCGCCGCCGTCGAGCGCCCCGTGCAAGAGGAAATTCAGCGCGTTGAGATTCGGCAATTCGAACCGGGCGACGTCGCCGGTGATCACGCCCTTGTAGTGCGCGACGACGCGTTCGCGCGTCACGTACGTATCGAGCACCGGATACCATTCGGGCTTGAGGGCGATCAGGCCGACGTTCGCGGTATCACCCTTGTCGCCCGAGCGGGCGTGGGCGATGTCGAGCAGGCGCACCTTCATGAGCGTACCTCCACGTGCGTCGTGACCACCGTTTTGTCGATGAGCGCCGGCCAGTAGGCGACAATCTCTTCAACTTTCGGGCGTCCGCCGGCAAAGCCGGTGACGCTCGGCGGACCGTTGAGGACGAGCGGTGCGATCTCACGCGTGAAGCGTTCGACCTTCTTTTTGTCGGCGTCGCGCACCCCGATGCGGAACTGCACTTCCGGCGCGTTCCGCCCGGCGTCGGGACCTGCGAGCGGACCGTGCGTCGCATTCGCGCCGACGAACTCGGTGAGTACCTGTTCGAACTTCAAGCCGAGCCGGTCGAGTCGCTCGCGAAGAATGCGATCGGCGACCTGTGCCTTCTCGAGCGCATCGGGCCACGAGTAGACCAGCGAGCCGACGGCCTTGTAGCCCGAGCGATAGGCGAGCGAGACCTTGAGTTTGTCTGTCGCCGGCTTGCCAGTGATACCGTGGACGCGCACGCGATTCGTGCCGGCGTTCTCGAGACGGATCGACGTGAAATCAGCAACGACATCCGGCGTGATGTACGAATGCGGATCGCCCATTTCGTAGACGAGCTGTTCGCTGACGGTCGGCACGGAGACCCGTCCGCCAGTGTCCGCGTGCTTGGTAACTACGAACGTGCCATCGGCCAGTGCCTCGACGATCGGGTAGCCGACATCCGCCAGATTCTCGATCGACCGCCAGTCGTAGAGACAGTTGCCGCCGGAGCACTGCGCACCGCATTCAATGATGTGACCGGCGATGATGCCTGCGGCGAGTTTGTTCCAGTCGTCGGCCGCCCAGCCGAATTCGTACCGCAACGGCGCCATCGTCAGCGCCGTGTCAGTGGAGCGTCCGGTGATGACGACGTTCGAGCCCTTCGCGAGCGCTTCAACGATCGGCGTGCTGCCGATGTACGCGTTCGCGGCGATGACGCGATCACGAACCATCGACAGCGGCTCGCCCGTATCCATGTTGCGCATTTCGTGGCCGGAGGCAAGCAGCTCGTCGATCCGCGGAAGCAAGTTGTCGCCGGTGACGACACCGACCTTCAACTTGCCGGCCTTGCCGTGCTGCTTCGCCATCTCGAGAATCGCCGTCGCGCAGGCTTCGGGGTTCACGCCGCCGGCGTTGGCGATGACTTTCACACCGCGCTCGGTGACGCCGTCGAGTACCGATTCCATCGCGCCGACGAAATCACGAGCGTAGCCCATGTTCGGGTCGCGTTCCTTCTGCTTCTGCAGAATGGACATCGTGACTTCTGCGAGATAGTCGAGCATCAGATAGTCGAGCGGACCGCCTTCGACCTGACGGCGCGGCGCGTCGAGCGAGTCACCCCAGAAGCCCTGACCACCGCCAACGCGGATCACTTTGCCTGCACTCATTACTCCACTCCGAGCCGTGCGGGAAGAACGAAGGGACCGAGATGCGGCCCCGGATTTTGTAACGCGCTGCGCAACGCGAGCGCGAGGGTATCACGGGTGTCTTCGGGATACAGAATCGCGTCGATAAAGCCGCGGGCACCGGCATATCGCGCGTCGAGCTGGTGCTCGTAATCCTCGCGCATTTCGGCGACGGCACCGGCCACATCAGCCGACGGCGGTGTGCCGGCCTTCTTGGCGGCATCGAGCGCCGGGCCGTGAACGGCCCCGATCGCACTCTCGCCTTCCATCACGGCCATTCGCCCTGTGGGCCACGAGAAAATGAAGTCCGGATCAAACCCCTGACCGGCCATCGCGTAGTAGCCAGCGCCGCTCGCGTGGTTCACCGTCAGCACGATCTTCGGCACGACGGCCGTTGCCATCGCCTCGACAAACCGCGCGCCGGCGCGAATGATCCCCTCGTGCTCTGCCTCGGCCCCCACCATAAAGCCGCTCACGTCTTGAATGAACAGGATCGGCACGCCCTGCCGGCTGCATTTGTCGATGAAATACGCCGTCTTCTCGGCGCTCTCGGCGTAGATGATGCCGCCGAAGCGCGGCTTCTCACCGGCGCGTCCCTTGATCAGGCCGCGCTGATTGGCGACGATGCCGACGTGGATCCCCTCGATCGTCGCGTCGCCGCAGATCATTTCTTTTGCGAGATGCTGCTGGAACTCATCGAGTGATCCCTTATCGAGGATACAATCGAGAATCGTGTGCATGTCGTAGGACATACGATGATCGGTCGGCAGTAAATCGTACAGCTTCTCGGACGGCTGCGCCGGCTCCGGCATCGGGTCGGGAATCTTCGGCGGGGCGACGGGCTTCGGCAACCGAGCAACGAGCTCGCGAATCTTCCGCAAGCAGTCGCCGTCGTTCTCGACGGCGTAGTGTGCGACACCGCTGACTTCGGTGTGCGTGATCGCGCCGCCGAGTGTCTCGCCGTCGATCGTCTGGCCGATGGCACCCTTCACGAGATTCGGTCCGCCGAGTCCCATGAACGAGGTTCCCTTCACCATGAGGATCACGTCGCTGAGGGCCGGCAGATATGCGCCGCCCGCCACACACTGTCCCATCACGGCCGCGATCTGCGGAATGCGCAGGTAGCGCCGCATCAGCGAGTTGTAATAGAAGATGCGCGCCGCGCCGTACTGGCCCGGAAAGACGCCGCCCTGATACGGCAGGTTTACGCCGGCGGAGTCGACGAGATAGAGAATCGGCAACCGGCATCGCATCGCCAGTTCCTGTGCGCGCAGAATCTTTGTGATCGTTTCCGGCCACCACGAGCCGGCTTTCACGGTCGCGTCGTTGGCAACGATCACGCACTCGCGCCCCGACACCTGGGCGAGGCCGGTGATGACCCCGGCGCCCGGTGCCTGGCCGTCGTAACGATCGTAGGCGACGAGCAGGCCGATCTCGAGAAAGTGCGCGCCGGCGTCGGTCATCTGCGTGACGCGCTCGCGGGCGGTGAGTTTGCCTTGCTTGTGCTGCTTGCTGGCCTTGTCGGCGCCGCCGCCTTCGCGGAGCGTCGCTTCGAGCTCACGCGTGGCGGTGGCGAGCTCGCGAAGTCTGGAGATCACACTTCTTGCGGGTGATGCTGCGCGAACCAGGCTCGGATGTACTCGATGAGATCCTGCGTCGAGGTTCCGGGGCCGAAGAGCGTACCTACGCCCTGCGCTGCGAGCGCGTCCATGTCTTCTTTCGGAATGATTCCGCCGCCGGTGATCAGGATATCGCCGCGTCCCTGCTCAACGAGCAGCGCCTTCACGCGGGGGAAGAGCGTCATGTGGGCGCCGGACAGGATCGAGAGGCCAACGACATCCACATCTTCTTGGATGGCGGCGCTGGCGATCATTTCGGGCGTCTGATGGAGACCGGTGTAAATGACTTCCATACCAGCGTCGCGCAGCGCGGCGGCGACGACCTTCGCGCCACGGTCGTGACCGTCGAGGCCGGGCTTCGCGACGAGAACTCGGATGGGACGTTGCATACGTTGAATTAAGTCGTGGTTTGTCCGTGCGGCAACCGCCGTACGGGGCACTGCGCCGGCGACCGGCGGTCTCTCACCCGTCTTTCCGAGCGAGGAGTAACATCTCGCTCGATTTTCGATTCAGCGGCCGATCCCGCCATCCGTCCCATGCCTGCTCGACCACGAGGCCGGCGTCCGCGCAAAGTTCCGCGAGGCGCGACGCCGTGTAGAGCCGGATCTGATGCGTCCGTTCGAAGCTGCCGCTTCCCTGCTGCACCGTGGTGCGAACCGTCAGGAAACCGGAGAGCGGATCGAAGCTGCGCTCGTGCCCGACCATCGTGCCATCGTCGGCGGTCCACCAGTCACGCGACAAGAAGCGCGCGACGACACCGTCGCGGCTGCCGCCGTGCCAGATAAGGGCGCCACCGGGCTTCAACACGCGCGCAAATTCGCGGATTACCTTGGCATCGTCCGCCGGATGCGTAAAGAATCCGAAACTTGTGAAGAGATTCAGCACCACGTCGAACTGTCCCGTCCAAGTCGCCGGCATCGCGCGCATGTCACCGCGCACGTATCGCAGATGCGTCCCCGTGCCGCGGGCTTTCGCGCGCTTCAGCAAATGCGCCGAGTAGTCGAGTCCGGTGACGTCGAATCCGTTCTCGGCGAACAGGTGTGCGTGCCGGCCCTGTCCGCACGGGACATCGAGGATGTGCGCGTCGGTCGGAAGCTCCATCACCTCGATCAGACGCGAGACATCACGGCGGTCGTTCTCGAGTGTGAAAATCGGTTCATACTCGAGCATGTACTGCGCGTCGAAATACGATTTCCACCATTCGCCGGCGAGTTGCTTGCCGGCCGTACCGGCTTTCGCGGCCGGCTTCGGTGACTTCGGCGCGGCGGCCTTCGCCCGGGGGGCCATCGGCTAGAAGAAGACGGGTTCGCGATACGCGCCGAACACGCTCTCGAGCGTCGCGCGGATCTCGTACAACGTGCAGTATGCGCGGGCGCATTCGAGAATGAACGGGACGACGTTCACCTTGTCGGCGGCCGCGGCGCGCAGCGCCTCGAGCCGGGCCGTGCACAGCGCGTTGTCGCGCGTTTCACGCAGTTTCGCGAGCTTCGCTGCCTGATCGCGCGCCGCCTGCTCATCAAAGGTGAGGAGCGGAATGCTGAGCGCATCGCCGTCACTGATGAACTCATTGACGCCGACAATCACGCGCCGATGCTGCTCGATCTCCCACTGCTGACGCGCGGCCGCCTCGGCGATGCGCTTCTGGAACCAGCCATTCTCGAGCCCCGGCACGACGCCGCCCTGCTCGCCAATCTCGACGAATAGTGCGTCGGCCTGACGCTCCATCTCGTCGGTCAACGCCTCGACGTAATACGAACCGCCGAGCGGGTCCATGACGTTCGGTACGCCGGTTTCATACGCCAGCACTTGCTGCGTGCGCAACGCGACCTGCACGGCATGCTCGGTCGGCAGCGCGAGTGTCTCATCCATCGAATTCGTGTGTAGCGACTGCGTCCCGCCGAGCGCGGCGGCCATCGCCTGGTACGCGACGCGCACGATGTTGTTCATCGGCTGCTGTGCGGTGAGCGTTACGCCGGCCGTCTGCGAATGGAAGCGCATGACGAGCGAGCGCGGATCCTTCGCGCCGTAGCGCTCCTTCATGTGGCGCGCCCAGATGCGGCGGGCCGCACGGAGCTTGGCGATCTCCTCGAAGAAATCGTTGTGCACGTCCCAGAAGAAGGACAGCCGCGGTGCGAAATCGTCGACGTTCAACCCGCGGGCGATGCCGCGCTCGACGTACGTGAAGCCATCGGCGAGCGTAAACGCGAGTTCCTGCGCGGCCGTCGCGCCGGCTTCACGAATGTGATAGCCGGAAATCGAAATCGTGTTCCACTGCGGCGCGTGCGTCGCGCCCCACTCGAACATGTCGACGATCAGTCGCAGCGCCGGCTCGATCGGGAAACACCAGGCGTGCTGCGCCATGTACTCTTTCAGGATGTCGTTCTGCACCGTGCCGCGCAGTTTATCGGCGCTGACGCCCTGCTTCTCCGCGGCGGCGATGTAGAAGCACCACAGAATGATCGCCGGCCCGTTGATCGTCATCGACGTCGACACGTCACCGAGCGGAATCCCTTCGAACAGCGCTTCCATGTCGGCGAGCGAGCTGATGGCGACGCCGCACTTGCCGACTTCGCCTTCGGAGCGCACGTGATCGGAATCGTATCCCATCAGCGTCGGGAAGTCGAACGCGACCGAAAGCCCGGTCGTCCCCTGCGCGAGCAGGAACTTGTAGCGTTCGTTGGTTTCCTTCGCTGAACCAAAGCCGGCGAACTGGCGCATCGTCCAGAGCTTGCCGCGATAACCGCTCGCGTGAATGCCGCGCGTATACGGATACGCGCCGGGCACTTCGAACGCGGTGCCGCCGGATCCTTCGAGATCGAGCGCCGTGTACAACGGCGCGATGTCGCCCGACGAGTTCGTGAAACTCAGCTCGCGCTTCGCCGACGAATCGAACTTGGCGCGCCAGCCGGTCACTTCCTTGCGCAATGCATCGAGTTCGGCCTGCATCTCGGCAAGCGTCGCATCCACATCACTGATTCCCGTCATATCACTCGACTCCGGTAAGGAGTGGTCCACTCTGAGCCAGCAGTTCGTCG
The DNA here is from genome assembly GCA_043757365.1 of Gemmatimonadota bacterium. Taxonomy (GTDB): domain Bacteria; phylum Gemmatimonadota; class Gemmatimonadetes; order Gemmatimonadales; family Gemmatimonadaceae; genus Fen-1231. The sequence continues at coordinate 20,662 of JAYVPN010000218.1, forward strand.
GCGACGGCGTACGGCGTCGTCTCCCCCGACTCGAGCTGCGGAATTCGATCATTAAGAAAACGATTCGTTGCGTCGTCCTTCCAGAGGCGACGGCGCAGCCGGTGTTCGACGACTTCGACCACCCGGTCGCGCAGCCGCGCGCGCCGCCGGCGCTGCAGCCCGCCACTCCGCTCAAGATACGCAAAATGACGGTCAATCGATGAGACCAGCTCGCCGACCCCCTCCCCCGTCACCCCGACCGATCGCAGGACGGACGGCGTCCAGCCGTCGCCTCCATCACTCTGAGCCGCCGTCCGCGCCGCCTTCGCCGGGTTCGCCATCGTTTTGAGGTCAACACCGTGGTGCGCCGGTGTGTCCTTGAGCGTGAACCCGCTGCGCAACCCGAGCATCAGTTCGAGATCATTGCGCAGACGATCGGCGCCCGGACGATCGGCCTTGTTGACGACGAAGATATCGGCGATCTCCATCACACCGGCCTTCAGCGTCTGGATCGAATCGCCCGACTCCGGCACGAGCACGACGACACTCGTATCGACCGTCCGCGCGATATCGAGTTCGCTTTGGCCGACACCGACGGTCTCAACGAGAATGCGATCGACGCCAAAAGCGTCGAGCACATCACACACTTCGCGCGTCGTTCCGGCGAGACCGCCGAGCGAACCACGCGTCGCCATCGAGCGAATGAAGACGCCCGGATCGAGCGCGACCGATTCCATCCGCACGCGGTCGCCGAGCAGCGCGCCGCCGGTAAACGGCGAGGTCGGATCGACTGCCACAATCCCCACCGTCAGCCCCACCTTCCGAAACTCCGCGGCGAGGAGCGTCGTCAGCGTGCTCTTCCCCGCGCCCGGCGGGCCGGTCAGGCCGATGCGTCGGGCGCGGCCGATGTGCGGATGCATCGCGGCGAGCAACTCATCGCGCCCGACCCGCTGATTCTCGACGATGCTGACGGCGCGCGCGAGCGCCGCTTTTCGACCGGCTGAGAAATCGGCCGCAAGGTCGAGCAGCGCGTTCGGCGACGTGGCATCGAGCGTAATCGTCATGAGGCGGGCGCGGAATTCGGTTCGTCGTGCTCGTCGCTGATTTCCCCGACGAGTTCTTCCACCAGATCTTCGAGCGTTACGAGCCCCTGCGTGGCCCCGTCGGCGCCCCGAATGATCGCCAAATGTACGCGCTCCCGCAGCATCCGCTTCATCACGTCGTTGCACGGCGCTTCAGGAGCGGCAATCGACACCTTCCGCAACGTCGAAACCGGCGCCTCCGGACGCGTGAGTACGTCGAATGAATGAATGATTCCGGCGACGTGGTCGAGATCGCCATCGTAGACGGGCACCCGACTGTACTTCGACTGCGCAACGAGACGCGCAATCTCCGCTGCCGGAAGCCGACGTTCGACCGCGACGATCTCCGATCGTCGCGTCATCACCTCGCCGACGGTCTTCCCGCCGAACTCCACGACACCGCTGATAATCGCGCTCTCGGAGGCTTCACCGACTCCCTCGAGTTCGCCCTCGCGCAGCAGATCCTCGAGGGATTCGCGCGCGTCCTCGGCCGCGGTGTTCGTGTTCGCGAGCGGTGGATGGGCGATTCGCGCAACGCGTCCGGCCACCGTAAGGAGCGGCGTGAAGAGCCAGTCGAGGACGCGCAATGCCGGCATCAATAGTGGCACGAGCGGCGTCGACCAGCGACGCGCAATCGCCCGAGGAATCAGTTGCCCGATGACGAGCAGCGACAACATCGCGATCAGCAAATACTGCACCAGCGCGGCCCCTTCCTCGCGCAGTCCAATGAGCGCGCCGAGCGAGAAGACCATCGACGCGATCCCCGTGCCGGCGGCCAGCAGCAGGCGCTGCGGCCGGTCGAGATACAACTCGGCGACCGCGCCGCCATTGAGTTGTCGCTCTACCCAATGACGCAGCCAGATCCGGCTCACCGAGCGGACGGCTGTCGCCGCGGCCGTTAGCCAGGCGACCGCGAGTGAGAGGAGCAGGATGAGCGTCAGCGTTCTCACAGGACCCGCTGCGCACTTGCGTGCAGCCGTTCGAGATAGACGCGCTCGACCCGGCGTCGCACGACCCGCTCGACGATCACCCGGAAACCGCCGAACTCGAGCAGCTCGCCATTCTTCGGTACTCGGCCCGCGATTTCATAGACGAGGCCGCCGACCGTTTTCACATCGTCGCGCGTGAAGTCGTGACCGGTCAGGTCGCTGAGGTGATCCAGCGAGACGCCCGCCGACACCCAGAACTTGTCATCGGCTTCGCGGACGACATCGGGTTCCTCGATGTCATGCTCGTCGCGAATATCGCCGATAATCAGTTCGAGGCAGTCCTCGAGCGTGACGAGCCCGCTCGTCCCGCCGTACTCGTCGACGACGATCGCGATATGACGATGGCTGCTCCTGAACTCGCGTAACTGCGCGTCAACCTGCTTGGTCCCGGGAATGAACAATGCAGGCCGCACGAGCGCGAGCCATCCGCCGGCCGGCTCCGCGTCGGCGACGAAGGCCGGGAGCAAGTCTTTCGCGAAGAGAATGCCGACGACTTCATCGAGGGTCCCGTCGAATACCATGAGCCGCGCATGGCGGGCACTGCGCACGCGGTCGACGACCTCGGACCAAGACGTCTCCTTCTCCACGCCGACGATGTCGACGCGCGGCACCATGATTTCCTGCACCGTCGTTTCGCCCAGTGAAAACACACCGCGCAGCAGTACGGCTTCATCCCGCGTCGCGTCAGCCTCGGCCGCGACGACTTCGCGGAACTGTTCGAGCGTGGCCTCACGATCGTCCTCGTCGGGCTCGGTCGGCGGCAGAAGTCGCGCGAGCAGTCGGTCGGCCCATCCTCCAAACGCGACGGCCGGCGACAGGGCGAACTCGATGCCGTTGACGGTCGTGGCAAGCCGCTCAACCGCCGCCGCCCCCACCGCGTCGCCGGCACTGCGCGCCGCGCTCTCGGCGACGATGACGATGACGATGCCGGCGATAATCATGAGCGGCGCGACTTCAGACGTCGGCACACTGCTCGCGCGTACGGCGGCCGCTGCGGCGGCGCCGGCGAGCAACTGGAAAATGATCCGACCGAACGCGAGGGCCCGATGCGCCTTCTCGCGGCGCGAGAGCAATGTCCGCGCCGCCTGCCCTGAGGGAGGCTCGTCTTCGTCTAGCGACAGCAGCGCGCCGTCGGCAAAGGCGCAGAGCGCCGCGCCAAATGCGGCGAGCAGCGCGACCGCAGCGGCGACCAGCGTCATACCTTCACGGCGCGCATGGCGCGGCGCACGAGCGCCTCCTGCCGTTTCCACATCGGCGAAAGTTCGCGGGCGCCATCGACCGGATGATCATGGCCAAGCACGTGCAGCACGCCGTGCACGACGAGCCGCACGATTTCCTCGCGGACACCGACCCCCGCCCGCTTGGCATTCGCACTCGCCACCTTCGGCGCGATGTAGATGTCACCGATCACCGGCCCCGTTGCGTTGCGGTTGAATCCGAACGAGATGACATCGGTCGGCCCCGGATGACGAAGATGCTTCACGTTGATCGCGGCGATGCGTGCGTTGCCGACGAGCGCCACCGAGATCATCGCGTCGGTCACCTTTTCGGCGCCCAACACCAGCTGCGCGACGCGAACGAGCCGTTCGGCCGATACCGGCGCGCGCACACCCTCCGACGAAACCGCCACCGCGAGGCGTGTCACGTCGCCGGCGTCTCGGCGGCGTACGCCTTCACGATCTCGCGCACAAGACGATGACGGACCACGTCGCCTTCGCCGAAATAGTGGAAGCCGATCCCTTCGATTCCGGGGAGGATACGCTCGATCTGGACGAGACCGCTCTCTTCCTTCTTCGGGAGGTCAATCTGCGTCTTGTCTCCGGTAATCACGGCGCACGAATTCACGCCGAGCCGGGTCAGAAACATCTTCATCTGCGCGCCCGTCGCATTCTGCGCCTCGTCGAGAATGACGAACGCATCGCCGAGCGTACGTCCGCGCATGTAGGCGAGCGGCGCAATTTCGATGACACGCGTCTCGAGACATTTCTGTACGCGTTCCGGCGGCATCATGTCCTCGAGCGCGTCATACAGCGGCCGAAGATACGGATCGACCTTGGCCTGCATATCGCCGGGAAGAAAGCCGAGTGATTCTCCGGCCTCGACCGCTGGCCGCGCGAGCACGATGCGCTTGACCCGCTTCCGCGAGAGCGCATCGACCGCCGCCGCGACGGCGAGATACGTCTTACCGGTGCCGGCCGGACCAATGCCGACGACGATGTCGTTCTCGGCTATTGCCTGCAAATAGGCCGCCTGCCCCGACGTTTTGGGCGTGATGATTTTGCGAATACCGGGAAGGACGATGCGTCCACCCACTCCCGCCTCGCGGCCATTTTCCATCGAGAGCCGCAACACATCGTCCGGCTCGAGCGAGATGCGCTGCTTCGCCGCGTCGATCATGCGCTGGCCGACGACCACCGCCTTCTCCACAGCCTCGATCGGGCCGGTGAGCGCCATCGCGTCGCCGCGCAGGGTGACGCGCACACCAAACAATTTCTGCAACTCGACCAGGTTGCCGTCGGCAACACCGGCGAGTGTCAACAGATCGGCGCCTTCGGTCGTGATACGCCGCGTCACTTGATCGGCGCCGCTATCGGTCAGGGTCGAATCGGTCACGCGTCGCTCTGCACACTGATGTGGAGATCCTTCAGGTCGTTCGCGGGTACTTCGGTCGGCGCTCCCTCGAACAGTGCGCGGGCCGCCGTCGTCTTCGGAAACGCGATGACGTCGCGCAGCGATGTTGCACCGCTGAGCAGCATCGCGATGCGATCAAAGCCGAACGCGATGCCGCCGTGCGGCGGCGCACCGGCGCGCAGTCCTTCGAGCAAAAAGCCGAATCGACGTTCCTGATCGGCGATGTCGCCGATGCCGAGCAGGGTGAACATCCGCGACTGCACCGCCGGATCGCTGGTCCGAATGCTACCGCCGCCAAGTTCGAGTCCGTTGAGCACCACGTCGTAGGCCTGGGCGCGCCAGCGATCGGGCTCGTTCGGGAACGCGGTCATATCCTCGGCGTACGCGCTCGTGAAGGGATGGTGCACGGCGCCGAGCGTACCCGTCACCGGATCTTTCTCAAACATCGGAAAATCGGTGACGATGACGAATCGCCGTGCCGTTTCATCAACGATGCCGCGTCGCGACGCACATTCCTGCCGCACGCGATCAAGCGCCGGATTCGAGACGCGATCGTTCGCCGCGACGAATAGCGCGAGCGCGTCGTTCGGCAACGCGAGCGCGGCCTCAGCCTCCGGCGTGAAGAACTTCGCGATCGGTCCGTCGAGCTTGCCATCGGCGCGCTTGATGCGCAACAGGCCACCGACACCGGCACTCTTTGCGATCGCTTCGAGTTCGTCCACTTGCTTGCGGCTCCACGATGCCGCGCCCGGGATGACAATGCCGCGCACGCGGCCGCCCGACGCGATCGCCGACTGCGTAATGCCGAACTCGAGTGGGCGGAACAACTCCGTGTAGTCGTGAATCTTCAGATCGTAGCGAAGGTCGGGGCGGTCGCAGCCATAGCCTTCCATCGCGTCGACATAACTCATCCGCTCGAACTTCGGCGGAATCTCGTGCCCGGCTTCGCGCCAAATGACGCCGATGAGTCCTTCGGCGAGTGCGAGAATGTCCTCCACGCCCACGAACGACGCCTCGATGTCGATCTGCGTGAACTCGGGCTGACGGTCGGCGCGCAGATCTTCGTCGCGGAAACAGCGCGCAAGCTGGAAATAGCGATCAAAGCCGCTGATCATGAAGAGCTGCTTGTAAATCTGCGGCGACTGCGGCAGCGCATAAAACTCGCCCGCGTGCACCCGGCTCGGCACGAGATAGTCGCGCGCGCCTTCAGGAGTCGGCTTCGTGAGAATCGGCGTCTCGAGTTCGAGAAAACCGCGCTCGCTCAGAAAACGACGTGTCACTTGGGCGAGTCGATGCCGGAGAATCAGCGCCGCCTGCAGCTCAGGACGGCGCAAATCGAGATAGCGATGCCGCAGCCGCAGTTCCTCCGCGGGCAGTTTCTCGCCCTTGCCGCGCGCCACCGGAATCGCTGGGGTCACCGCCGGACCGACCGTTCGAATCGCAGTCGCCCGGACTTCGATCTCGCCGGTTCCCATCTCTGGGTTAACGGTCGACGCCTGACGAACGACAACCTCTCCCTCGACGATCACGACGCACTCGACGCCGACGGCCGCTGCCGCAGCGATCGTTTCCGCCGTCGACCACTCGGTGCCGAACGACACTTGCACGAGCCCCTCGCGATCGCGCAGGTCGAGAAAAACGATCCCGCCGAGATTTCGCGAACGGTGCACCCAGCCGCCGAGAGTGACTGTGGTGCCCGCGTCGGCCGCGCGAAGCAGGCCGCCAAGGTGCGAGCGTATTGAGGTGGCAAGAAACGATGGAGCAGTCACGTCTCGGACTCCCGGCGGCTGCCGGATGCGCCGGCAAGACCGGCGGTCAGGGTAAACATCGTCACACCGGCGATCCCGCCGATGCTGTCTGCGATCCAGTCACCGAGCTCCATCGATCGACTAGGAATGAACTGCTGGTGCCATTCATCGAACGCGCCCCACAAAGACACACAGCCCGCGACCACGAGAAATCGCCTCCACGGCAGCGACGCACCGCGCGTCCAGGCGGCGCGAATCGCCAAGAAACCGAGGATCGCGTACATCGTGAAATGGACAACTTTATCCGACCCATGCGGCGCGCCGAAGGAGGGCGGACTCGGCCACGACGTGAGCGTCTCGATGACGAGCACCCACCCAGCGACCGCGAGCCATTTCCGACGCGACGGACTCACGGTTGCACCACGAATTCCGACTCGCGCAGCACATCGAGAAACGCCGCCGGCGTCCGTGCACCGAGCAGTGCTTCGCGCGACGTCGGCTTGTGCATCACGCGGGCGATGCGAGAGAGCACCCGGACATGATCGCCCGTCGCCTTGAGCGGCGTGAGCACGAGGAAGACAACCCGAACCGGATCCCCGTCGGGCGATGCGTAGTCCGTCACGCTGTTCACGGTGCCGGCCGCCAGTCGCAGTTCGTTCACGAGCGCGGTCCGTCCGTGCGGCACCGCGAGCCCGCCGCCCATTGCCGTACTGATCTGTTGCTCACGCGTCTCGACCGACTCGAGGATGCCCGCGACGGTGGCCGCGTCGGCGTCGGCGGCCGCGAGGGCGACGAGTTCACGCAACAGATCAGCTTTGGAGTGGCTCGCGAGCGGAACGCGTACGCGATCCGTCGTCAGCAGCTCGGCGAGCACCAGGCACAACTCCACAGGGCGAAAGTGAGTTAAATATATGGGAAGCCAGCACTTGGTGGTAGCTTGGTGGCAGTCGGAGCCGTTGACGAAACCACTGCAACGTCGATAGCTTAACTCTATGCGGCGCTTCATCTTTGCGCTGTTCGCGATCGTTCCGGTAACGGCCTCGTCTCAGGCCGCGGCGATCCCCGGACGCGATCTGCTTACCTTCCCGATTGGCCTCACGGCCGAAGCCCCCGCGCTCGCCACGCAGACGGGAAGCGGAATCTGGAACCCGGCGACCGTCCTGCTTGCCGACGGAAACCGCTGGCGCATCGCTGCGGCTTCGCTCTCGACGCCGTCCGAGGTTGCGGTAACTGGACAGCTCGCGACGGCTGCAACGACGTGGAAGGGGACGACGATTGGCGTGTCGATGTTGCGTGCGGCCGTCGGAAATCTGCTGCGCACCGATACCGACCCGCAGTCGATTGGCGACGAGATCCCCTACAGCACGGTCGTTCTGTCGGCCTCCCTCGCCCGCCGGTTCACGCCGAACTTCTCCCTCGGTGTCGCCTACCGCAGTCGCACCGGGACGCTCGATAATGTCAGCCGCACGGCCTCATCCGTTGACGTCGGCGTCGTCCTCGACCATCTCACCGCGCTCGACCTGAAATTCGGCGCGGCGACATTTCTCGCCGGCGGGAAGCCCGACATCGAACACACGAGCCTCCTCCTCGCCGCCGACATTCGTCTCGTCGGCAACGACACGGCGAAGACGGTGCGCGCTGGCTACTCCGGGCAATACGCGAAGGGGCTGATGACTGAAACCTTCGTCTACGCGACGGCGCGGTACGGCATCTGGGAGGCCCGCGGCGGCCCGGTGCGTACCGAGATTTTCGGCGGCACAAACACCAGATTACGATTGGGCCTCGCCGTGCACTACGCGGGATACATCGTCGGAGTGGCGCGGGAAGAAAGCGCCGGCGGACTCGCCCCGACTTATCAGTTTTCGCTCAGCACCCTGCTCCGATGAATGCACAGACGCGGCAAAACCTGCTCGACCTTTCCCCCGACGCCGCCGAGGAAACGCTGCGTGCATTCGCCGAGGCGCACGGCGAGCCGGCCTACCGCGGCACGCAGGCGTCGCGGCATTTGTGGCTGAAACCGGTTGGTTCGTTCGACGAGATGAGCGAGCTGCCAACAGCGTTTCGCACGCTGCTCGCCGAGCACTTTTCGATGCCGCGACTCGAGCTTGTCACGCAGCAACTCTCGGCTGACGGCACGCGGAAGTTCCTGTTCACAATGCACGACGGTCAGGCGATCGAGACGGTGGCGATCCCCGATGGCGAGCGGATGACGTTTTGCATCTCGTCGCAGGCCGGTTGTGCGCTGCAGTGCGCGTTCTGTGCGACCGGCGCGATGGGCTTTTTGCGCAATCTGTTGCCACACGAAATTGCCGGACAGGTGCGCGAACTCGCGCTGCTCAATCCGCCGATCAAGCCGACGAACATCGTCTTCATGGGAATGGGTGAGCCGCTCATGAACTGGCTGTCGGTCGACATCGTACTGACAATCCTGAACAGTCCGAAGGCGCTCGGTATCGGCGCGCGTCACATCACGATTTCGACCGTCGGATGGCTTCCCGGCATTGAGGCGCTGGCGAAGCGGCCGGAGCAGTTCCGGCTCGCGATCTCAGTGCACGCGCCATCGGACGAGTTGCGGGCAACGCTGATGCCGGTGAACACGAAATTCCCGCTCAAGGATGTCATTGATGCGGCGGCGACATTCGACCGTCGCGTGACCTTCGAGTACGTGATGCTCGGCGGCGTGAACGATCGCGCGGAACACGCGAAGCAACTCGCCGCGCTTGCCAAGCATTGTCGCGCGTTCGTGAACCTGATTCCACTGCACCCCGGCGGGTCGATGGGCTTCCTGCCGACGACGCGTGACGGCATTGGAATGTTCGCACGCCAGCTGCGCAATCAGGGCGTCGAAGTAGCGATCAGAAAAAGCCGCGGTATGGATATTTCCGCCGCGTGCGGCCAGCTACGGGTGGAAAAGATCGGGCGGCGGAAGCCAGCGACTGCCGATCAAGATCGTTAGGTCGAGATAGCGCGACGTGTCGGGGTTCGACTCGACGCGCGCCCCTTGCAGCGTTTTCGCGGCGAGCGCCGCCCATTGCGGATGGCCCGAGCGATCCAGCACGACGCTACTGTCGGACCGCTCCTTCGTATTTCCAAAATAGACGACGTCGAAGCCGGCGTCGCGCATCGCCTGCATCGCGCGCCGTGCGAGGCCGCGCGTCTCGGTGGCGTTGAGCACTTCCACGCGAATGCGCGTGCCTTCCGGAACGACGCGCCGCACAGGAACGGCGCTCGGCGAAGCCGCCACGGCCGGCGAGCGCTGTCGCCACCATCGACGCCCACCGTACGCCGCCAGCGCGAGGACGACCGCCAGGAGGATCCATCGGCCGATCTTTCGTTGGCGGCGCGGCGCCGGTGCGTCTATCGAACCGAGTTCCACAGGCCGACGGTTTCGGGAAAGAGCGCCTTACCCTCGCGCAACGTCCACTCGAGACGCATCCGAACGACCTGACGGAAGACGCCGTCAAAGTCGGCATGCAACGCCGCGACGAGGAAGGCGCGGTCGGCCTGCATGAAGCCGCGCCCTGGCTCGAGAAAATCGGCCATGAAGAGGGCACGCCCGGTGCGATCCCACGCCGGATTACCGAGCGTGTGCCAGCGCACCGCGAGGAGCACCGCCGCGCGCGATTCCGCTTCACGCTCGAGCATCGCCGCGGCCGCCGGGCCGTGTAGGACGCTGGCAGGGGCGTCGGCGAACGGTCCGCCGGCTGTGAGGGCGCGCAACTCGTGCTCCGGCGCGTCGCGCAACGCATCATGCCATCGGCCCGCGTCGTGCCACGCCTGCGCATCGGTGCGCGCGAGATTCAGTTCGTGCGCCCACTGATCGAGCAGCGCGGTCACTCGTGCGATGTGCGCGAGACGCTTCGCGCCGACCTGGGCCCACGACGGCATCTCCGGGATCTTCACGTCCGTCATCCGATCTTCGTGATGCGGCGGGCGAGGTCGTTCAGATTCGTCACGACCTCGCGCAGTCCGTGGATCGCCCCTTCGAGCTCGCGCAACGCGGATGCCTGCTCGGTCGCCGACGCCGTCACCTGTTCGGCGCCGATGCGATTGCGTCCGGCGATCTCCGAGACGCGCGCCACGCGCTCGAGTAGCACGGAGAACGATCCCTGCTGGGCTTCCGAGGTGCCGGCGATTCGCTGGGCGCGATGGGCGCTCTGGGCCGTCGAACGCACGATCTGCTCGAGCGCGCCGCGCGACGCTTCCGACAGCTGCTCGACGTCGGCGACGAGTGCGCGCCCGCTCGCCATCTGTTCGGCGACCGCGCGCATCTGCGTTTCGAAATGCCGGAGAATCTCCGCCGCCTCGTCGCTTGCCGCACGGCTTTCTTCGGCGAGTGCGCGGACTTCGTCGGCGACGACCGCGAAGCCGCGCCCTTCGGCCCCGGCGCGCGCTGCCTCGATCGCGGCGTTCAGCGCGAGCAAATTCGTTTGGTCGGCGATCTGCGAAATGATCTGAATGAAGTCGGTGATCCGTCGTGTGCTCGCCGCAAGCGCTTCGACGCGCGTCGCGCTCTCACCGACGAACTGCTTGGCACCGATTAGACGCTCGATCGCGGCGTCGATCTTCGCCTCATTCGCCGCCGCGATATCGGTGGCGGCGCGGCTCGCCGACGCCGCCTCACGGGCGTCGTCAACGACGCGTCCCGTTGCTTCGAGCAGCAGCTGCGTCATCTCGAGGCTCGAGTGCACCTGCTCCGCTTCCTCGGAAATACCGCGAGTGATTTCCGCGACCGTCGTCGCCACCGACTCGCCGCCGGCGCGCAGCGTGTGCGCCGACTCGTTCAGCGTATCGAGCTCGTGCGTAATGCGCGACACCGTCGACAGCAGCGGCGTGCGCAAATCGTGGATGTGCAGCGTCGTCGCGAGTTGATTGGCGAATCGCTTGATGAGCATCGCCTCTTTCATGCCGTACGTGTCCGGCTTGTGATGCTCGATCTCTAGGACGCCGACGTTGCGCTCTCCGAACCGGAGCGCGATCGTCACCGACGAGCGGGCGATCTGCCGGACGTGCTGCACCCGGAGGTCGCTGGCCGCGTCCTTGACCACGATCGGCTCACTCGACGCGAGCGCGAACTCGCGCAGGTTCGCACCGTCGAGCGATGGGGATTGTGGCGGAGCCAGCAGCCCCTGGCCGGCGACGTACGCGAGCATCTGTCGGCCGCCGTCGATGCGCGTGATGCGGAGCTCGCGCCAGTCGATCAGCCGATGCGCGAGCGCCTGAATTTCCAGAATGGCGTCGCCGAGGCCGCTGTCGCTCGAAACGACCTGCTCCATCGCGAGAATCGTGTTGAGTTCCTCGGCCGCGATCGACTCCTCGATGATGCGCTTGAGGAGCAGCCCGGCGAAACTCAGCACGAACGCTACGATGATGGTGCCGAGCCAGCCGAGAATCTGAAGTGCGCCGACGATCGTCGCAACCGCCGCAGACCCCGCACCATACGTCAGAATCTCGTAGCGCAGGATGAGCGACCGCTCATCGGCCAGCAGTTTGCCGCGCAGTATTAGCGAGAAATACAGCAGTCCGCGACTGATGACGAAGTGCGCCAGAAGGAAGAGCGCCATCGCCGGAATGAAATCGGCGCCGGTCGCCGCACCGCCCCGGGCGCCGAGCGCGGCGGCGCTCCAAGCGAAAAATCCATACGAGGTGATGAGCGCGAGCGTCTCGCGGCCGGCGTTGATCCACGAGGCATTGATCTCCTTCCGCAGGAGGACGAGATCGCCCGCAAGGACGCCGACGAACATGCCGAGCGCGGCCGTCGTCGGTCCGGTCACGAGCGCGCCGCCGGTGGCGACAACGCTCAGCAGGTTCAGCGCACTGTATTTTGTGACCGGGAGCTGATACTTCCGGAACGCGAGTGTCACGACGATTAGGAACGCGAGCGCCGGGAGGTGCCGCGTCCATTCGAAATCAAGTGACACAGCCGCCAGCAACAGCGCCGTGCCGGCGAGCGGGACGAGTCGCGCGTAGGCGGTCAGGAGAAGCTGCATCAGGCGGCCGGTGGCGTCTCGTCGAGCGCACTGCGGAGCGAGCGGGTGAGCGCGACGGCGTCCTGCACACTGCGGTCGGCGGCCTGGACGATCGCGCTGCCGACCACGATACCGTCCGCGAGCGCGCCGATCGTGCGCGCGTGCTCCGGCTTCGAGACGCCGAAGCCGACGCAAATGGGGAGCGCGCACACCGACCGCAGGTCGGCGATCGACTGCGGCAGCGCGCTCGACATCTCGTCACGCATTCCCGTCACGCCGAGGCGGCTGATCAGGTACACGAAGCCCCGCCCGTGTTTCGCGATCTCGGCCATCCGCGCTTTCGGTGTGGTCGGCGCGACGAGTCGCACGAATTCGAGCGGTCCCTTGCCGAACCACGCTTCGCGCGCCGGGTCGGCGCCGACGGGCAAATCGGTCACCAGGACGCCGTGCACGCCGTGCTGGCTTGCCCGCTCCAACACATCGGGCCCCGCAGCGATCAGCGGATTGAGATACGAAAAGAGCACGACCGGTACGGAGAGCTTGGCTTCCGTGATGAGATCGAGCGCGCCGTCGAGCGTCATCCCCTGCTCGAGCGCCCGTTGCGAACTCCCTTGGATCACCGGACCGTCGGCGACGGGATCGGAGAACGGCACGCCGACTTCGAGGACGTCGGCGCCGGCGTCAACGAGCCCCTGCAGGAGCGCGATCGAACGCGGGCGGTCGGGATGTCCGGCGGTGGCATAACAGACGAGCGCGCGGCGGTTGGCCGCGCGCAGAGCAGCAAATTGTTGAGTGAGCACAGTACTAGATAAAATAGTCGCCGACGCGAACGCCGTAACGGTCCGGGTCGGCCGTCTTGATGATGGTGCGCCGGTAGTTGCCCGCTTCGTCCTGCTCCGCGAGATCGACCAGATCGCCGGGATGCTTCACGTTGCCGAGCTCATCGCTCACGATGAGCGCCATCGGGCGCGACAGGTGATCGGGATTCGGGTTCGCCGAGTGCACGATCGCGAGTTCGAAGGTGTCGAGCACGACGAAGGTGCCGACCGGATAGATGCCAAGAAGGTTGACGAAGGCTTTGACGATAATCGGATCCATGCCGCGCCGCGCGTTATCGCGCATTTCTGCGAGCACGAGCGCCGGATTCATCGGCTCGGATTGGTACGAACGACGCGACGTCGCGGCGTCAAAGCCGTCGGCGACCGCGACGATCTTGCTGAAAAAGCCGATCGCCTTCGTGCGCAACGACCGCGGATAGCCGGTGACGTCGCGTTTCATGTGATGCTCGTACGCGACAAGCATCGCGCGGTACGGAAACTCCTGCTGTTCCTTCAACTGGAACAGGGCGAGGACGCCGAGCCACGGATGGGCCGCGATCGCGCGCCATTCGTCGTCGGTCAGCAGATCCGGCTTATTGAGCACCTCGAGCGCGACCCGCGATTTCCCGATGTCATGAAAGAGCGCGGCAAGGCCGATGTCGTACAGTTGCAACCGCGTCAGCCCGAGGCGCCGACCCAGCGCCACGGAGAAAATGCAGACATTCACCGAATGCGTGAACGTGTAATCGTCGTAATCGCGAATCGTCGTGAGGCCGATCAACGACGTCTCGTCGTTGAGAATCTGGTCGACGATCCCCTGCACCACACGTTTGATCTTCTTGATGTTCGGGCTCTGTCCCATCCGGACCGAGTTCATCACTTCCTTCGTCGCCGTCACCGACTGCGCGTAGGTGCGCTTGGCGGCTTCCTTCGACTGCGAGCGTGACTTCTCGTCGTCTTCCGACTCCACCGGCGGCGCGAGTTCGAAGCAGGTGATGCCGGTCGCTTCGAGGCGCGACAGCAGGATGCCGAGGCGCTCTTCCGGTCCGTCGCCCTGCGGGCTGAGCAGGAACGACAGTAGGACCGTCCAATCGCGTGACGACGGAGCGGCGGTTAAACGGATCACGCCGACGCCGCTCGCCCGACATTGCGACAGCAGATACGAGAACGTCGTGTAGTTATCGAGATCGAGCCGGAGTCGGGTCGAGTTGAGGAAGATGAACTCGCCCGAAACACGGAACTCGAGATCGCCTTCCGAACTCCGCAGCTCTTCAGCGAGCGCGATGAGTTCTTCGAGCCCCTTCTGCACGACCGGGTTCTCGACCGGATACATCTTGATGTTCCGAAGTGACCCGTAGAGCGCCATGATGAAATTGCGTCCAACCGACCGGACGTACCCGTCGCCACCCTTGTCCGGAATAGCGGGCTGCGACCCGCTGGAGCGCGGACGAACGACCGACGGCCGGTTCATACGCTGCCTCCCTTGAGCGAACGGTTCACCGCGGTTCGCACGATCACGTCCTTCTCGCCCATCGCCTTCTGTAGTGCCGTCTGGGCGCGTTGCGTGCCGACCTTGCCGAGCGCGAGTGCCGCGCACGCCCGGATGTCCGGATCTTCCTTGCGGGCGAATAGTCCGCCCTTGCCGTTCAACAGTTCGTCGAGCAGCGGCACGCCGCCGTCACCGCACAGCGAGCCGAACAGCTCGAAGATCGCAATGCGCTCCGTGCGGTCGAGGTCCTTGAGTTCGCGTGCCTTCAGCAGCTGGGTCGCTCGGGTGAGCGCCGGCTTGTAGGCCTTCAGGGTCAGCGCTTTCACTGCGGCGAGGCGCACGTCACGATCGGAGTCGTCGAGCGCCCTTTCGAGCGACTGCATCGCGCCCGGGGTGCCGATTTCCACGAGCGCCGTCACCGCGGCAAGGCGGAGATCGCGATGCGGTTCGCCGAGTACGCGTGCCAGCGCGGGGACTGCGGCGGCCGTCTTCAGGCCACCCGCGCGGCGCACCGCCTCCATCGCGACGTGCCCGTCGTCAGACGAAATCAACCGCACGAGCTCCGCGGTGTTTGACTGCGCCAGTCGTTCGGCCGCGATTTCGAGGAGCGGACGAAGCTTCGGATTCGTGATTTGCGTGAGCCACCCGAAGACCGTGCCGAGCGCCGTCGCGCGCAGCTGCTCGAACAGCTGTGATAGTTCGTCCTGCGGCGGAAGCGTCTCCGCCTCATCCATCGCCTGGAGGAGTTGCGAGAGCGCTTGCGGTTCGCTCAGGCGGTCGGGGAGCTGTTCGAACCGGGCGCGGACGTCGGGCGGCAGATCCTTCGCCCGTTCGAGCACCTGACCGATTTCACGGAGCAAATACGCAACCGTGGAGAACTGCCGGCCGGCGAGCAGGTGCAGCGTTAGCGCGTCGATGTTCTGCGCGACTTCCTTCCGGACGGTAATATCCGTCTGCAACTCGAAGATGTCGAGCAGGGAGTTGAAGACGACTTGGCGCATATCCATCGCATACTCGCGCTCCGTCTCGGTGCGCAGGTACGCGATTTCGCTGGCATCGAGGAAGTAGAGCGTGGAATCGAAATCCTCCATGCTCACGATGCTCGCCGGCGAGTTCTTCAGTTCGGCCGACGAACTCCCGCCGGCCTTCCCCTCCTCCTCCTGCTCAGCGCGCGCCTCTTCAATCGCCTGACGCGGATCTTCGACGAGCGCGCCCGGGGTGACGGGCCAGCGCCCCGCTTCGGCTGACATATCGAGCGGCAGTCCGGGCTCGCTCGAGACATCGACGTAGCGATACGTGAGAAACACGAATTCCTGCTCCCAGAGGATCGTCAGCAGATCATCCTCGTGCGCCGCCGATTTCCGGACCCGCGGAATGATCGCGAGCAGCTGTTCGAGCTCGTCGCCTTCGAATCCCGGCGTCAACGTGATTTCGCGGACGCCATCCTTGTAGAGGGTCCACGGCAGCGAATCACTCGCCTTTTCGGCTTCGTTGAGCACCGTGACCCCGTTCCAGGTGAACTGTGTGTCACTCACGACGAGCGTGAGAAACTCCGTGTTCTCCCAGATCGGCTTGAACGTACTGCGCAGAGTCTCGAGCGAGCGCAGGTACGTCGGATTGTTGTGCATGTACAGCTGATACGCGCGAACGGTCTTGTCAAGCGAGCGAAGCATCTCCTCCACGAGCACCGGATCAAACGGCGGCGCGGAGGATTCAGGCTCGTTAGCGGACGTGCTCGCGGCGTTCAGAGTCACGAGGCCAAGATAAGCATTTCACTCACCTGCGCCACATCCTTGTCGCCGCGGCCACTCACGGACAGCAGCACCGCGTCATTTGCGGTCCAGCGCGAGGCGTTCGCCGCGATCCACGCCACCGCGTGCGCCGTCTCGAGCGCCGGGATTATTCCTTCGAGCTTGCTCAGCATTTCGAAGCCGCAGAGCGCCGCCTCATCGGTGCACGAGACGTACGTCGCCCGCCCGCTGTCTTTGAGAAAGGCGTGCTCCGGACCGACGCCCGGATAATCGAGGCCGGCCGAGATCGAATGGGCGGGGTGAATCTGCCCATGATCGTCTTGCAGCAGGTAGCTGAGCGCGCCGTGCAGCACGCCCGGACGCCCCTTGGCCAGCGACGCCGAGTGCTGGCCAGTTTCGAGACCGTGGCCGGCCGCTTCGACGCCGATAAGTTCAACCGTGGCATCCGGCACGAACGCGTGGAAAATGCCCATCGCGTTGGAGCCACCGCCAATGCAGGCGACGACCGATGACGGCAGACGTCCGGCTCGCTCGAGCATCTGGGCGCGCGCCTCGCGCCCGATCACAGCCTGAAAATCGCGCACCATCCGCGGATACGGTGCGGGCCCGACGACCGATCCGATGATGTAGTAGCTCTCGTCACAGGTCGCGACCCAGTCACGGATCGCCTCGCTCGTCGCATCCTTCAGCGTCCGCGTGCCAGAAGTAACCGGAATCACTGCGGCGCCCATGAGCTTCATTCGGAAAACATTCAGCGCCTGACGCCGGATGTCCTCCTCCCCCATGTACACCACGCAGTCGAGGCCGAGCCGGGCGCACGCCGTCGCCGTCGCTACGCCGTGCTGGCCGGCGCCCGTCTCGGCGATGATCCGATGCTTTCCCATTCGCTTCGCGAGCATCGCCTGCGCGAGTGCGTTGTTGATCTTGTGCGCGCCGGTGTGATTGAGATCTTCGCGCTTGAGCCAGAGGGGAACACCAAGCTTCTCCGAGAGGCGAGGCGCGTCGGAGAGCGGCGACGGGCGGCCGACGTAGTGCTGAAGCGCCGAGTCGACCTCGCGTATGAACGCCGGATCGACCATCGCCTCCGCGTACGCGTTCTCGAGCGCCTCGAGCGCCGGAATCAGCGTCTCGGGGACGTACTTACCGCCGAACGCGCCGAAGCGATCCGACACCTTCTCCGTCACCATCGCCTGCGTCATCCCGACCATCCTTCGTCGCTGGCGAGCCGCACGGCGTCGATGAACGCCCGCATGCTCGCGTGATTCTTGATGCCCGGCGCCGACTCGACACCGGAGGAAACATCCACGACTTCGGGTGCCATCTGGCGGATCGCCTCGGCGACGTTCGCCGGATTGAGTCCGCCGGCGAGCACGACCGGCGTGTCACCGCGTAGATCGTTGACTGATCGCGCGAGCCCACTCCAGTCGAGCGTCACACCCGTTCCACCCAGCTGCCCCGCAACATGGGCGTCGAGCAACACCGCATCGGCTTCGCGGAACAGTTCCTCGGCCCATTCCGGCAACAACGATCCGCTCGCCCGCGCAACGGCCCAGATCTCTCCATCGAACCGCGCCCGCATATCGAGGATGTCCGCCGCGCGCGGATCCCCGTGTAATTGTATCACATCGAGCCCCGCGGCCGCCGCGATCTCGGCAGTGCGCGCCGGCGCATCCGCGCCAAATACGCCGACCCGTAACGGTCCGTCACCGGCGCCGGCGAACACCTCAACCGCGCGTTCCAGCGTGACGAGTCGGGGACCGCCCGCGAAGATTGCCCCGACAAACGAGGCGCCGAGTTCCGACGCCGCGCGCGCGTCCTCGGACCGCGTCAGCCCGCAGAACTTCACCTCACCCACGCGCGCTCCGGGAGACACCGGCGAGGGCACGCACAGCGGCAACACCATCGACAGCGACCGACAACGACGACCCGACGAGCACGGCATTCGCCCCCAGCGCCCCGGCGCGTTCGACGCCCGCCCGATCCGTGATTCCGCTTTCGTAGACCGCGATCCGGGCGGCCGGTACGAGCGGGAGCAGCCGCTTGCTGACCGCGTCGTCAATCGCGAGCGTCTCGAGATCACGATTATTGATGCCGATCACACCGGTACTAACGCGCAGTGCGCCTTCGAGTTCGCGCTCGCTTCGCACCTCGAGGAGCACGTCGAGGCCGAGCGCCTGCGCCTCGGCAGCGAGACTGGCGAAATGCGCCGGTGCGAGTGCACGCGCGATCAGCAGCACCGCTGAAGCCCCGGCAATCCGCGCTTCGAGGAGCTGAATCCGATCGACGATGAAATCCTTCCGGAGCAACGGCGCCGACACCACGGCGTGTGCGCCGCGGAGATCGTCAAGCGAACCGCCAAATCGCGTCGGTTCGGTAAGGACTGAGAGCGCCGCCGCGCCGCCGGAGACATAAGCCTGGGCGCGCTCACCGACACTGATCGACGCGTTGATCACCCCTTTGCTCGGGCTCTGCCGCTTGATCTCGGCGATGATCTGGACGGTTGGCGCGTGCAGGGCAGCGCTGAACGACGCCACGGGGCCGCAGGCCTCGGCCAACCGCTCGAGTTCAGCCAGCGACGACCGGACCGCGCCGACACGCCTGACGGCAGCCGCCGTCAGCTCGCCGAGGGGGCCGATTGCGGGAATCCAGGCCTGCGAAAGTGCTTGCGCTTCGGGCAATGTTCGGATACCGTTACTTCGGGGACTGTTCGGTAGTCTACGGCTGGAACGGACTCGCAGGGATACGCTCAGGCAATCGTCACTCCATCTCATCTCCACAAGGCCCGTCGCCATGCCGCTCACCAAGCGCCAGCGAGAGATACTGTCCTATCTCTCCGACTATAACGAAGCCAACGGCTACGCGCCCAGCTTCGAGGAAATCGCGTCGCAGTTCAACTATAACTCGCTCGCAACGGTGCACGAACACCTCACGAATCTCGAGCGCAAAGGCTACATCAAGCGCGCCTATAACGAGAGTCGGGCGATCGAGATTCTTCCGTCCGAGATTTTCCAGCGCTCAGTCGAATTGCCATTGCTTGGTACGGTGGCGGCCG
>JAYVPN010000219.1:0-11924 GCA_043757365.1 Gemmatimonadota bacterium
CCGGCGAGCGCAGCAAGCAAGGTGATCGCGATATCGCGGCCGGCCATGACATCCGCCAGCGCCACACCGGCCTTCATCGGCGACCCGTCCGCCTCGCCGGTAATCGACATCCACCCCGCCTCGGCCTGCACGACATAATCGTAGCCCGGCCGCGCCGAGTCGGCGCCGAAACCGGTCATCGTGCACCAGATGAGGGAGGGATAGGCGGCGACGAGCGCCGCCGGGTCGAGCCCGCGCCGTTCGAGGGTCCCCGGTTTGAAATTGTCGACGACGAGATCTGCGTCGGCGACGAGTGACCGGATAAAGGCCTGGTCTTCCTCGGAATCGAGGTCGGCGGCGACACCAAGTTTGTTGCGATTACAGGACAAGAAGTAGGCACTTTCGCGACGGTCGTCGAACGGCGGCCCCCATCCGCGCGTCTCGTCTCCGCCCCCGGGGCGCTCGATTTTGATGACATCTGCACCCAAATCTCCGAGCATCATCGTCGCGAGCGGCCCTGCGAGAACTCGCGAAAGATCAAGCACACGAACGCCATTAAGCGGCAAACTCACTGTATTATGTCCTTTTAGTGCTTGTATACTGTCTCTTGTACACCGACGGAATTGTGACGAATAGCGCTATCGAGTTAAGCCGAACTGCCCTGAAAACGAGACATTTGGGTCAATCCGTTGTCGCGTAGTCACTTGCCGACTGCTCGAAAATTCATATACTTGCCCGCGATCACCTCGCGCGATTTCTCGTGATTCGTTATACAGGCCGGAAGTCGGCCGGATCGTGCGTCCATCCGATGCCGCCACACGAGCGGTGTCCTGCTCGTGCACGGAGTTAGTGCGCATGTCAGATAAGACCCCTGCCGCGGCACAGGCCGTAGCAGCCGCTCCAACCGACGACGCCGCTGTGGTGGCTCCGCCGGTTCGCCGCCACCCTGGACACCGGGGCGCCGATGTTCGCGACACCGTCGCCGAGATGGCCGCGAAGGCGCACGAAATCAGCATGGAAGCTGGTAGTAAGATGGCGGCCGCGATGAAAGAAGTCATCGGTGCCGCTGCCGGCCTGACCTCGTTCGCGATCGAGAGCGCGCGCGATCTCGTGCAGTTCATGGTGCGCCGTGGACAGATGACGCAGGAAGAGGCGGACAAGCTGATTCGTGAAGCGGAAGACGCCTGGTCGAAGACCAACAAGGGCAAGAAGCTTCCGCCGAAGAACGATCCGCTCGCGCCGAAACCGGTGATGAAGCCGGTGATGAAGCCGGCCGCCAAGCCGGCCGCCAAGCCGGCCGCGAAAGCGCTGGTGAAGGCTGCTCCGAAGGCTGCTCCGAAGGCGGCGGCGAAGGCGGCGCCCAAGGCAAAGTCTGCGGCGAAACCGACGGCGAAAGCCAAGGCCAAGCCGGCCGCTGCGAAGAAGCCGGCGCCCAAGAAGTAACCGCGCGCTACGTGTCACCAATCGACCGCGGCGATGCGCTCGCACTCTCGCGAGCGCTCGTCGCGGTCGATTCGCGTAACCCCTCGCTCTGCACCGAAGGACCGGGCGAGCGTGCCTGTGCCGAGCTGCTCGCGGCGGTGCTGCGCGATTGGGGCTTTCGCGTCGAACTGCTCGAGTCGTCGGCTGGGCGCCCCAACGTCATCGCGCGCGTCGGTTCTGCTGGCCCGGCCGGGGGCCGCTCCCTGATCCTCAATGGGCATCTCGACACCGTCGGCGTCGAGGGAATGATCCACGCCCCTTGGGCGCCTGAAATACGCGACGGGCGCCTCTACGGCCGCGGCTCGACCGACATGAAATCGGGCGTCGCCGCGATGTGTGCCGCGGCGGCTCGCGTCGCATCCACGCCGGGCGCACTCAACGGCGAAGTCGTAATCACCGCCGTCACCGACGAAGAGTTCGAGAGCGAAGGGACCGCCGCGGTGCTCGCCGCGGGCATTCGCGCCGACGCGGCGATCGTTACCGAGCCGACACGTCTCGCCGTCGCGCCGGCGCATCGGGGCTTCGCGTGGCTCGATCTCATCGTGCACGGCCGCGCCGCGCACGGGAGCCGCTACGATGTGGGCGTCGACGCGATCACTCTCGCCGCGCTCGTCATCGCCGAGCTCGAGCACTATCAGGAAAGAGTCCTCACCAAACGCACGCATCCACTGCTCGGACGGCCGTCGTTCCACGCCTCGATGATCGACGGCGGGATCGGACTCTCCACCTATCCGGACCGCTGTCGTGTGCAGTTCGAGCGGCGCTCGCTCCCGGGCGAAAGCGCCTCCGACTTCACACGTGAGGTCGAGGAAGCGTGCGCACGGGTGCGCGCGAAGCGTCCGGAACTCTCGGTCGAGATCATTCCGGGCTTCACCCAACACGCCAACGATGTCGCGCTTGACTCGCCGATCGTCCGCGCATTGAGCGCCGCGTTCGAACGAACGGTCGGCGCGGCACCATCGATCGAAGGGCTCTCGTGCTGGACCGACGCCGCGCTCCTCTCGGCGGCGGGCGTGCCAGCGATCTGCTTTGGGCCAGGCGACATCGCAGTCGCCCACGCGGCCGAGGAATATGTGCCGGTGGCTGAGATTCACCGCGCCACCGATGTACTTTCCGCTCTCATTGCCGACTGGTGCGGGAGCGCACGCTGAGATGACCCAACTGTCCGTGAAACAGTACGACGACCTCGAGAACGCGATCCGCGACGGCCGCCGCATCACCGTGCGCCGCCGCGGCACCGACTACGTGATCATTCCGCAGCGGTTGGTGCTGCGTGAGCGACGCGAGGCGATCGAAGCGCGCCACCCGACGACGGGACAGCCGCTCACCCTGTGGGTGGACGAGGCCGACGAGATCGAGATCGTGAAGTGAGCGGCGCCGGCGACGGCGATGGCAACACCGACGATCGCGAACTGATCGCCGTCTTCGCCGACGAATCGTGCCTCGGCAACGGCAAAGAAGGCGATAATCCGGGCGGCGCGGGCGCGCTCATCGAATACCGGCAGGCGAACGGCACGCTCGCGCGCCGCGATCTGTGGCTGAGTGCGCCCGGCACGACCAACAACCGGATGGCGCTTCAGTCGGTGAGCGAGACGCTCCGCGCGCTCGGCGCGAAAGGGGCGCGCTTTCGCATCGTCTTCACGACCGATTCGCGCTACATCGTCGACGGCATGTCGAGCTGGGTCTTCGGCTGGGCCCGCAACGGCTGGAAGCGGAAGACCGGCCCGATCGAAAATCTCGCAATGTGGCAGGAGGCGATCCGCGCTGCGAGCGGGCACTCCGTGTCGTGGCGCTGGGTGAAGGGGCACAATGGGCATGCGCAAAACGAGTATGCGAACCATCTCGCGACGCGGGCGGCGGCCGAGCAGACCCACTCCGGCGGCGTGATCGACTCGGAGTTCGAGCAATGGCTCGCCAAGACCCGCGCCAAGGGAGCGCGCCACGGCGACGCGACGCCCTTTCCCGAGGGCGGGACCTTCAAGGCCGGAACGGCGTTACCGACGATCGTCTAAGGGCGTCGATAGTGTGATATTCTCCCATACAGGCGCCCAATGAAACTGATCCTCGCGTTGCTCATCGGTTGTGTTGGCGGGTATTACCTCGGGTACGCGGATGGCAGCAACGGGGAGCCGTCGATCGGCGCTCGCATCGTCGGCAAGGCTGGCGGCCGTGCCCGTGGTGCGGTAGGCAATGACGTCGATGCGCAGATGAAAGCCGCCGAGGATACGTCGAAGCCGAAGCAGGCGCTCGACAACCGCGACAAGATTTCGCCGAAATAACAGCAATAACAGACTTCGCACCGAGGAAGCGCGACGCCGCAATGAGCGACACGGACGAGCTCGACCGACTGTTCATCCATCTCGTGCGCGCGGTGCGCGACGCGAAGCCGGAGTTTCTCTCGCGACCGTTCGAGGTCGGCGAGCTGCTGACGTTCGTGCCGTACCGTGCGGTGCGGGTCGGCGTCGGCGTAGAAACGGCGGACGACTACGCGCACGCCGTAACGCGTCTCCTTGCCGGCGAGCGCGGCTACATCTTCGCCGACGATTTGATGCAGGACGATCTGCGCGCCGAGCTCGGCGGTCCGAACCCGGATCTCAACGCCTATCGTTCGTACTTGAACGCGCGGGTCTCGCTCGCGCAGGAGCATGCGCGGCAGCATCTCGAACAGATGACGCCGCCGATTCCGCACGAGACGATCGTCGACGCTGCGCCGGCGCCGGTGCCAACACGTCCGATTGCCGAGCCGCTGTCACTGCCGCGACCGATCGTTCCGCGGATGTCGGCGCCGCCGCGGCCGCTCGATCCGGAAGCGGCCGCCCCGAAGCGGCCGAGCCGTCCGGGCTGCAAATACTGCGGTCAGACACTCCCGGAAGGACGCGAGGTCTTGTTCTGCCCGAATTGCGGACAGAATTTACTGGTGCGACGTTGCGCCGCCTGCAGCGCGGAACTCGAGCCTAGCTGGAAGTTCTGCGTCGCCTGCGGGCGCGTGGCATCGCCGTAGTCCCGACCGCACACTCTCGGACAGCCCGATGTTCATTCTGCGCGCGCTCCGCGCCGCTGTAGTTTCGTCGCTCGCCTGCACCGCGCTCACCGCCGCGCATCCGCTCGCTGCGCAGTCGTCGCTGCCGGGCCGGACGACGGCCGACCGCTGGCCGGTGAAAACGCGCGAGCATGTGGACCTCTGGCTCCACGGCTTTGCGATGGTCGCCGAAGATTCATCGCTCGTGCCGCTCTTCAAGCGCGGTTACCGCGCCGAGATGACGAAACGCCGCAACGCCGCGAACGTTACGACGGATCTCGATGCGAATCGCGATCTGCTCGCACAGCGGCTTCGGGAAAATGCGGGGCTCGTCAATGCACAGTTCCTCCCGCTCTATTTCTCGGGTTGGCCGGAGTTCGAGTTCGCCTTCGAAGCCTTTATCAAAGCCGACGGGAATCCGCGCGACGTGAGTCCGCGCGAAGTCCAGGCGCAGGTCGCGCTCATCGCCGCGGCATTTTCCGGGAAAGCCGACCGCGATTTCGCGCGACGGTTCTTCAATTCGCTCAAGAGCGAACGCGACCGGTTCTATCACGAGTGGTGGCTGGCCGAAACGAAGCGCCGCGACGGCGCCCTCGAGGCCGTCGACACACTCTGGCAGCGCACGGTGCGTCCGTCACTGCAAAGCTTTCTGAATCGCACCCAGCAGGGGAACGGCGATCTGCTGCTCACGCTCTCCCTCGAGGGCGAAGGGCGCACGATCAGCGAAGGAAAAGTGAAAAACGTCTTCGCCGTCACCTTTCCACCGACCACGGACCGCGCCGCCGAGGCGATCTACGGCGTGGTGCACGAAGCAGTCGGCCCGCTCGTCGGGACGGCGGTCGAGGATAACGTGACGCCGGCCGAGAAGCGCGCCGGTGTGGCCGATCAACTCTCGAGCCGCGCCCTCGTGCGCGGCGGCGCGCTACTGCTCGGCAAAGTGGCGCCCCAACTCGTGAACGGCTATATGAAGTTCTATCTCCACGCGGCCAGTATTCCGAATGTCGGCGACGCCGAGCTGATCGCGATATTCGAGAAGATTTTTGTGGTTCCCAAAGGAGTGATCGAGTCAATCGAGCGACAGATCGCCGTTTCCTTCAGCGGGATCTGACCGTGGCCGACAATCTTCCGACCGGTCCTGCCGGCCCGCTCAACCGCGCCGCGCTCGAACGCGTCCTCGCGCGGGCCGCGCAGCTGCAGGCCGACAGCGGCGACGATGACGGCGGCGGCGGCGCGATGAGCGAAGCCCAACTGATCGAACTCGGCAAGGAAGTGGGACTCACGCCCGATGCGATGCGCCAGGCGCTCGCCGAGGAGCGATCGCGCACGCTCGTCCCCGAGGAAAAGGGCGCGATCGCGCTGCTCACTGGCGCCGTGAGCGTGACGGCGGCGCGCACGGTCAAAGGAACACCGGCGCAGGTGCTGAGCGCGATCGACACGATCCTCCAGCGGGATGAGGCGCTGATGGTGAAGCGCCGCTTTGCCGATCAGCTGGTGTGGGAAGCGCGGCGCGACGTTTTCACGGCGATCCGTCGCGGCCTCAAGCTCGACGGCAAGCATCACGCGCTCGCGTCGGCAAACGATGTGGGCGGAGTGGTCGCGGCGATCGGGAGTGACCGGACGCACGTACGTCTTCTCGCGAACTATCGCGAAGAGCGGGAACGCCGATCGAAAGTATCGGTGGCGCTGTCGGGTCTGCTTGCGCTGACCGGCATTCCTCTGCTCGCAATGGGCATCATGCCGATCGTCGCGGTGGCGCCACCGCTGATTGTCGCGGCCGCGGTGCTCAGCTTCACGCGGCAGCACTATCGCAAGACACTCGAACGCGCGCAGGTCACGCTCGAGCAGGTGCTCGACCGTTTGGAGTTTGGCGAGACGCGGCCGGCGACGGCGGGACAAGTCCTGCTCGACGCACTCACCCGGCCGCCGCGCCTTCGGTAGCTTTCCTCAAATGCGGGTGATCACGACTTCAGCCACCGGCGGCGACCGCCCGGAACGACTCCGCTACGCGGAGCGGTTCGGGCGCGCGGTGCTCCCGGAAGTCTCGCGCACCTTCGCGATTTCAATCCGCTTCCTCCCGGGAATGCTCGGCCGCTCGGTGCTGACGGCGTATCTGCTCTGCCGTATCGCCGACACGATCGAAGACGACGGCGCGGCGACGCCGG
Organism: Gemmatimonadota bacterium; assembly: GCA_043757365.1. Taxonomy (GTDB): domain Bacteria; phylum Gemmatimonadota; class Gemmatimonadetes; order Gemmatimonadales; family Gemmatimonadaceae; genus Fen-1231. The sequence goes on from JAYVPN010000219.1 coordinate 6,643, forward strand.
ATCGGAAGTCCGAACTGCTCGATGGCTTTCTCTGCTGTCTCGGTGATGCGGCGTTCGCCGACGCGTATCCGGCGACCGCGACCGACATCGCCGGCGATCCGGCGCACGTCGATCTGCTACGCCACACCGATCTCGTCTGCGTCCTCCTCCGCTCGCTCCCCGAGCGGTCGCGCGAACGCGTCGTGCATTGGGTGGCTGTGATGGTACACGGGATGCGGAAGTTCGTGCGGCTCTATCCGAGCGGTATTCGCATTCAGACCGTCGCCGAGTACAAAGAGTACTGCTACTACGTCGCCGGCACGGTGGGATGCCTACTGACCGAACTCTGGTCGCTGCACGCGCCGAGTATCGGGAAGGCCGAGTTCACGCGATTGTGGACGAAGTGCCAGCAGTTCGGCGAAGCGCTGCAGACGGTCAACATCCTCAAGGACATCGCGCACGACGCGCAGCACGAGAACGCGATCTACATCCCCGAGCATTCGCTCGCCGAGCAGGGGAGCGGGCACGGGACACTGCTCTCCGACGCGCATCTGTCGCAGAACCACGCGGCCGTGGCGACGTTCATCCAGCTCGCGTGGCACGACCTCGACGACGCGCTCGAGTACATCCTGATGATTCCGCGTCGCGCGGTAGCGATTCGCGCGTTCTGCGTCCTGCCGCTGCTCTTTGCGTACGCGACACTTCGCGATCTCACGAAGACGCGGGCGATGCTCCAGCCGGGCGGCAACGTGAAGATTTCGCGCCGCGAAGTGAAGGCACTGATGTTCGCCGGACTCGTGTCGCTGGTCAGTAACCGCGCACTCCGCTCGCTCGTCGAGCGCGTCAAAGCGCGTCCGTTCACGCCGTTCGCACCAGCGGCAGCGGCGGCAGCGGCGGCAGTATGACGCCGGCTCCGGCCGGCTTCCGCGGGATCTATCGCGACGACGAAGCAGCCCGCGCGGTCTACAGCGAATCGGCCGGAATCGAACGGTGCATGCCGCTCGCCGTCGCGGTGCCGGCCGACGCCGACGACGTCGTCACGCTCGTACGGTGGGCGGCGCACGAACGGATCGCGCTGACGGCGCGCGGCTCCGGCAGTTCGATGGCCAACGGCGCGACCGGCCGCGGCGTCATCGTCGATCTGTCGCGATTGCATCACATCGAACCGCCGAGCGCCAAACGCATGACGATCATCTGCGGCCCGGGCGCGCTGCGCGACGGGCTGAACACGAAGGCCGTGCATCTCGAGCTCACACTCCCGGTCGATCCCTCGAGTGGCGCGTTTGCAACGATCGGTGGTATGTGCGCGACGAATGCGGCCGGTGCGCGATCGCTGAAGTACGGCGCCATGCGCTCGTGGGTCGTCGCGCTCGACTGCGTCTTCGCCGACGGCTCGCGCGCGTGGATCCGCCGCGATGCGCCGCTGCCAACGCATATCCCGGCGATCGCGCGCTTCCTTGCCGACGTCGTACCCGAGATCGCCGGCGCGCGCGATGCGCTTACACATGCGGGCGTTCGGAAGGAATCGAGCGGCTACGCCCTTGCCGCCCTCGCCGGCGGCGGCGATCTCATCGACCTGCTCGTTGGCAGCGAAGGAACGCTCGCGCTCTTTGTCGGCATCGAAGTCGCGCTTGCGCCGGCCATCCGGAGCACGGCAAGCGTCCTCGCCGCATTCGCCGATCTCGAAAGCGCCGTGCGCGCCGCGGGCGAATGCGCCGGCCACGGCGCGAGCGCGGTGGAACTACTCGACAAGACCTTTCTCGATGTCGTGCGCAGCGGTAGCCGACTCGATATTCCGGCGACCGCGGAGGCGGTGCTGGTGATCGAGTCCGAGGGTGAGGGCCCCGTTCGCGCCGCCGAGCGGATGCAGGTGATGGTGGACGCCTGCCGGTCGCAGGGCGCGATCGCGACGATCGAAGCGCCGGACGAAGAATCGGAGATTCGTCTGTGGGCGATCCGTCACGCCGCGAGCCCGACGCTGGCGCGGCTCGACCCGAATCTCGCGTCGATGCAGGTCGTCGAAGACGGCGCGGTACCGCCTGAACATTTTCCCGCCTACGTTCGGGGCGTTCGCGACATTTTCGCCGAGGCGGGACTGCGTTGCGTCATCTTCGGCCACGCCGGCGACGCGCACGCGCACGTCAACGCGCTCGTCGACGTCCGTACGAAGGAATGGCGCCTCAAGCTCGACGAAGTCTTCTACCGGGTGACGGCGCTCGTTGCCTCGCTCGGTGGAACGATCGCCGCCGAGCACGGCGACGGCCGCCTGCGCACGCCGGTCCTCGGCGAGGTCTGGCCGGCGCGCGCGTTGGAGCTGTTCGCGGCCACCAAGCAAGCGTTTGATCCGGCAAACACGCTCAACCCCGGCGTCAAAGTCCCGGTCGCCGGTCAGCATCCGTTCACCGACCTGAAGTACGATCGCGCGCTCGCCCCACTCCCTGATCTCGTTCGCGTCGCCCTCGACGGCGTCGCCCGCGAGAAAGGATGGGGACGCTTCCGGCTCGGCTTGATCGACCCTCGGTACGCCTGAGTCGGGAGCACAGACTTTCGATTCGAATGTCAGTTTGCATGCGTATCTGGTATTCGTTATCCATTTCTTATGGACACCATTGATACGGAACTCATTAGACTACTTCAGAAAGACGGCCGCGCGAGCTGGGCCGACCTCGCAGCGGCGGTTCGCTTGACACCACCGGCGGTCGCCGACCGCGTCCATCGCCTGACCGAGGCCGGCGTCATCCGCGGCTTCACCGCGCGCCTCGACCCGGCGACCGTGGGACTGCCGTTGCTCTCGTTCGTCGCCGTCTCGCTCGGCAACCCGAAGCACCGGAAGAATTTCCTCGAGGTCGTCCTCGGGGAGTCGGCGATTCTCGAATGCCATCACGTCGCCGGCGATGACGACTTTCTGCTCAAAGTGCGGACGGCCGGCGTCGCCGAGCTCGATCGACTCCTGAGCACGACCCTCAAGGGAATCGACGGCATCGTCCGGAGCCGGACGACCATCGCCCTCGGCACGGTGAAAGACGATTCGCCGCTTCCGATGCCGCATCGCAAGAAAGAGAAGAAAGGCGGCGGCCGTGAATGACCGGGTGCGCGGGCTCGTCGCGAAAGTCGACGCGGGAACGCTTCACCCTGCCAAATGGACGCTCGAGGGCCGGGCGTTACCGCTGTCGGCGGCCGTCGCGGTCGAATAGTTTTCGCTCCTCCACCATCAGCCGCCGAATCGATGCCCGAATTTTTCACCGCTCCGCGGATCTCCGTGCTGGCCCGCCCGCAGTTCACCGAGCCGGCGCATCTCGCCGTGAATTATCTCGGTGACAGCACCGACGGCGAGCGACTCGCCGAGTTTGCCGGCCGGCTCTGTTATATGAGCCAGAAGAATCCGGCAAACCGCGACACGCGCGAGTATCTCGAGAACATCAAGAAGCAGGGTCACGGCAGCGTCCTCGAGCACGCGACCTATTCGCTGCTCCTCGAGGGCGTCTCGCGCTCGCTGACGCACGAGCTTGTGCGCCATCGCGCCGGCTTCGCCTACTCGCAGCTCTCGCAGCGTTATGTCGATGAAAGCCACGCGGCATTCGTCGTGCCGCCGGCGATCATCGGCGACGACGCGCTGCTCGGTGCGTGGACGCGGCAGATGGAGAGCGCGCAGGCGACGTATGTCGCGCTCGTCGAGAAGCTGATGGAGCGCTATGCGTGGGTCGACGACAAAATCCACCGCCGGAAAATGGCGCGCGAAGCGGCTCGGGGAGTGTTGCCGAATTCGACCGAGACGAAGATTGTCGTGACGGCCAATGCCCGCGCGTGGCGGACGATGCTCGAGTTGCGATCGAGTACCGGTGCGGAATTCGAAATTCGGCGGATGGCGGTGGCGGTTCTCCGGCTGCTGCAAGCGGAGGCGCCCGGCTTTTTCTCGGACTTCGAGATTTATGCTGCTGAGGATCGAGTCGAGGCCGCTCGGCTGCACTACCACAAGGTTTGAGTGGGAGTTCAGTGCGGGTGCGAGTTCAGATCGAGTGCGAGGGTAGTGGGAGCGGTAGTGCGAGCAGCGAGTAGTAGACGGCGTGCGAGCGACCGCAAAGGAAAGCGCGCCCGGACGCAGTCCTGGCGCGCTTTCCTTTGCCGTCCACGCGCACTCGATCTACTACTCGCTGCTCGCACTACTTCTCCCACTGAACTCACACCCGCACTGAACTCACACCCGCACTGAACTCCCACGCCCACCGCACTCGAGACGAAGAGCGGAAGTAAGAAGAAAGAAAGTAAGAAGTAAAAAAAAGGGGGAGATCCGGTAACCCGGATCTCCCCCCCGCCCTCTTCAGGCCTCAGTCGAACAAATCAGAACGTTCGTTCTAGTTCTCCTCGCTATCGTAGATCAGTCCGTCCGCCTCACGCAGTGATGCCAACAATCCTTCACTGAGCAGCGGTCCTCCGGCAAATGCCGGCGCGAATGAGAATGACACGGCGCGGTTGGTCCCTTCCGGCCAGTCCGGCATCATCAGTCCGGCGAGCAGCCGGCCGATCACCTTGCCGCACTCGGCGAGAATCTTCGCCGACGTTTCGACCAGCACCGCCAGCGGGATTTCGACATCACGCGTCATCAACTGTCCCGTGGCTTTGTCGCGCCACGCGGCGTCACCGACCGCTCCGCGTCCCGGCCAGAGGCCAAGATGCCGAACCGCGTCGGCCTGCTGTTCCCCGCCCATCGCCGTACGCCGGGATTCCAGCGCAGCGGCCAGCGCGAGTGCCAGTGACTCGGGACTGGGAACGCCATAGAGCGTCACCACATCGCGCGACGGCCGCTCATTCGAGAGCGGACTCGACACCGAGTTCACCTGCGCCAACACCGGAGAATGGTCGGGGGTCTCGTCCAACATCACCAGCACATCCATCGACCCCCCATTGTCAACGTTTATCGAGCGACAGTGCTCTATCACTACTACCATCAAGTACGGAGTTTAGTCACACCGGATTCGCAGATCGCGCATCGATACGCACTCGTGACCACGGTCACATCGGTGCCGCGGCGTTAACGTGCGGGCGACCCGCGTCGTCCATACGCCGTACGCTCACTACCGGAGAGTATCGGCATGCCGCGTTCATTCCCGTTGCTCCTCGCTCTGCTCATCTGTACCGTCGTCGCGTGCGGCAGGTCGACTGCGACCACGGTTGCGTCGGGGATGACGTCGACGTTCGGCGCGGCGCCGATGACCGAGTCGGCCGGCCCGCGGGAACAGGATGCGACGCAGCAGGTGAACCACGTGCTCAGCCGTCTCTCGTTCGGCGCCAAGTCGGGCGATGTC
>JAYVPN010000220.1:0-11830 GCA_043757365.1 Gemmatimonadota bacterium
CCCGAAGAGTACGGCTGCGCCGGCCTGAACAATGTGAGCTACGGCCTCATTATGCAGGAACTCGAGCGCGGCGATTCGGGCATTCGCTCATTCGCCAGCGTGCAAGGCGCGCTCGTGATGTATCCGATCTACGCGTTCGGCAGCGAGGAGCAGAAGAAGTACTGGCTCCCCTTGATGGCGAAGGGCGAGAAGATCGGCTGCTTCGGGCTCACTGAATCTGACTACGGATCAAATCCGGCCGGGATGATCACGCGCGCCCGCGTGCAGCAGGATGGCTCGTACATCCTCACCGGCGGCAAGATGTGGATCACGAACGGCACGCAGGCGCAGGTCTGCGTCGTCTGGGCGAAGACGGAAGACAATGACCACGACGGCAAGAGCATTCGCGGCTTCCTCGTGCCGACCGATGCGACCGGGTTCGTGTCGAAGCCGCTCAAGGGAAAGCTCTCGCTGCGCGCGAGTGACACCGCCGAGCTCGTGTTCAATGACGTTCATCTGCCTGCGGACGCCGTCCTGCCGAAGTCGGGGACGCTCAAGAGCCCGCTGATGTGCCTGACGCAGGCGCGCTACGGAATTTCGTGGGGCGCGATCGGTGCGGCGATGGCGTGCTACGAAGAGGCGCTCTCGTATTCGAAGACGCGCGTGATGTTCGATAAGGTCATCGGCCAGTTCCAGATCCAGCAGGTGCGGCTCGCCGACATGATCACGGAGATCATCAAGGGGCAACTACTCTCGCTGCATCTTGGCCGGATGAAAGACGCCGGTACGTTCACGCCGCAGCAGGTGTCGGTCGCGAAGCGCAACAACGTGAACATCGCCACCGAAGTCGCTCGTGAAGCGCGGCGCTTGCTTGGCGGCAACGGCATCATCGCCGAGTACGGGGCGATGCGGCATATGGCGAATCTTGAGAGCGTCTACACGTACGAGGGGACGCACGACGTGCACTCGCTGATCATCGGGCAGGCGGTGACGGGGTTCAACGCGTTCAAGTGATGATCGCGGATGTGTCGAAACGAGGGTCGCGTGATCGCGGCCCTCGTTTTTCGTTCTACACTCGCGACTTCCCGTACCGTCCGCGTGCCCCGGACTTCAGCCACTCGGGGAGATACTTGATGAGGAAGACAATGAGCGTGTAGCGCAGCGCTGGCACACACACGACCGGCCCGCCACGCGTGATCTGCGCCAGCGAATCATCCACCACACGCCCGGCGTCGAGCCAGAGCCACGACGGCAGCGTGGATTTATCGATCGCTGCTCGATCGTGGAACTCCGTGTGCGTGAAACCCGGGCAGAGCGCCTGAACGCGGACGCCGGTTCCCTCGAGTTCAACGCCCAGCCCTTCGCTGAAGACGCGCAGATAGGCCTTCGTCGCGCAGTAGTTCACGTTGCCCGCGGAGTATGCGAAACTTGCGACCGATGCGACGTTGATGATCGCGCCCGAGCCTTGCTCGATCATCGCCGGCAGCGCCGCGCGCGTCAGGAGCATCGGCGCCATCACGTGCAGTTCCAGCATCGTCATCTGCTCGGCGATCGGGCGTCCGACGAGCTTGCCCTTCGTGCCGAAGCCGGCGTTGTTGACGAGCGCCGCGAGCTGCGGTGTCTGGGCGATCCGTTCGGCGACGCGGCGCATGTCGACGTCGCGCGAGAGATCGGCCGGCATGATCTCGACGTCGACGCCGTACTGGAGCGCGAGTTCGTCGGCGAGCGCCTGCAGCCGCGCGGCGTCGCGAGCGACAAGGATCAAGTCGTGTCCAAGGGTTGCGTACCGCTGGGCAAAAATCTTGCCCAGCCCGGCGGATGCGCCGGTAATCAGGGCGACGGGGCGGGAGGAGGGGTTCACGCTGGTGGTCATAGAGGGTGTCCCTGCCGATATTAGAGGCGGGAGAAAGATAGCATCAAACGCGTCCCCCTGTCCGCCGAGCGCCGTTGTCGATCATCCAAGCTTCGATCCCGCTCTTCTTCATCCTCATCGGGGTGGAGCTCGTGTATGCCCGCGTGCGCGGGACGCATCTCATGCGCCTCAATGACTCGATCAACGATCTGAGCATCGGCACGCTGTCGCAGCTCTCGGCGCTCTTTTTCAAAGTTGTCACGATTGGCTTGTATGTATGGTTCGTCGATCACGTGGCGCTGCAGCAGTTTTTCCCACTCCTGCCGAGCTGGATCGACGGCGCGCCGTTTTATTCGATTGCGGGTTTTCCGTGGCTCGGTGTGAATCTTCCCGAGCTGCTGAGCTGGACGGTGGTCTTCGTCGCCGTCGATTTCTGCTACTACTGGTCGCACCGGATGTCACACGAAGTTCATGTGCTCTGGGCCGCTCACGTCGTGCATCATCAGAGCGAGGAGTACAATCTCACCGTCGCGCTCCGTCAAAGCTCGCTGGGCGGACTAATGACGTGGGTCTTCTACGTTCCGCTCGCAGTGCTCGGCGTGCCGTGGACGATGTTCGTCACCTGCAACGCGATCAACCTCGTCTATCAGTTCTGGATTCACACCCGCGCCGTCGGCCGGATGGGATCGTTCACCGAGGCGGTGATGAATACGCCGAGCCATCATCGCGTGCATCACGGGGTGAATCCGAAATATCAGGACAAGAACTACGCCGGCGTCTTTATCACGTGGGATAAGCTCTTCGGCACATTCGTGCAGGAAGAGGAAGAGCCCGTGTACGGCATCACGCATCCGCTCGGGACGTGGAATCCTCTCTGGGCGAATGTCCACGTTTTTGTTGACATATACACAATCGCCCGCCGGACAGTCGGGTGGCGGAACAAGCTCAAGGTCGTCTTCGGGCCGCCGTCGTGGCGCCCGGACGACTTCGGGCCGTCGATCGAGGCGCCGGAAGTCACGGTCGACAACTTCAGGAAGTTCGACCCGCCCGTGTCGCGCGGGATCGCCTGGTACACCTGCTTCCAGTTCGTCGTCGTGCTCATCGCATCGGTGAAGGTACTGGCCCTCGCCAACGATCTTCCGATGGGTCAGCTCGCGGCGCTGGTCTTTTACCTCGCGCTCGCACTGACGAACATCGGCGGGCTTCTCGAAGGGGAAAACTGGGCCCCGGTGCTCGAACAGGCACGGTTGCTGTCGCTCGCCGTCGCGAGTGCGACGCTGCTCATTTCCGGTGCCATTTCCCGGGGCTACGCGGCGGCCGCGCTCGGCTGCTTCCTGCTCTCCGCGGTCTGGCTCTGGACAGTGTCCAATCCCGAGAATTCGTCCCCGGTTGGCTCGCTTCAATAGTCCTGCGGCGACCGCTAGCTTTCAGTGGTTACCACCTAAATCGAGGATATCGCGGTGAAGATTGCCGTGTGCATCAAGCGGGTCCCGGATATGGACGTCCGCTTCAAGATCGCTGCCAGCGGAACGGCGGTTGACGAGAGCGGTCTCAAATTCGACATCAGTGATTTCGACGGCTACGCCGTCGAGGCCGCTCTGCAGATCAAGGAGAAAGACAACGCCGGCGAAGTCGTTGTCATCTCGCTCGGCGGCGACGTCGTTCAGGAGACGCTCCGCAAGGCGATGAGCATGGGCGCCGATCGCGCGGTGCATCTCAAAGCCGACGCCGCTGTCTACGACGGCTATGCGATCGCCACGGCGCTCGCGACTGAACTCAAGGACGGCGGCTACGACCTCATCATGTTCGGTCGTATGTCGATCGATACGGCGAACCAGTCGACGGGCGTGATTGCCGCCGAGCTGCTCGGCCTGCCGGTACTCTCGTCGATTTCGAAACTCGAATTCGACGGTGGCAAAGTGAAAGCGCGCCGCGAGCTCGAAGGCGCCTACGAGCTGCTTGAGTGCGCGATGCCGGCGGTCGTGACGATCGACGAGGGGATCGCGCGTCCGCGCTATCCGTCGCTCAAGGGAATCATGGCGGCCAAGAAGAAGCCGCTCGAGACGAAGCCGGCGCAGCTCGGTGAGCAGCGCTACACGCTCGACAAGATGGAACTCCCCCCCGAGCGCGCCGCAGGGCGCATTATTGGAGAGGGGAAGGACGCGGTGCCTGAGCTCGTGCGGCTCCTCAAGGAAGAGGCGAAGGTTCTCTAATGGCAAACGTCTTTGCATTCGCCGAGTCGCGCGGTGGTGAACTCCGTCGCGCCGGACTCGAAGCGGTGACTGCGGCACGTGCGGTGGCCGATGCCACCGGTGGGCAGGTGCACGCGATGATCGCCGGCGCGCCCGGCATTGCGGCGCAGGCCGCGAAGCTCGCGGCGCACGGTGCCGACGTCGTGCTCCTGCTCGAGCATGCTGGATTTGCGAACTACAATCCCGAAGCGCTGGCCGCGACGATCGCGGCACGAATTGGCGGCGGTGGCTATCGCGCCGCGTTTTTCAGTGCGAGCGCGCAGGGGAAAGATCTGACGCCGCGCGTCGCAGCCAAGGCCAAGCTTCCGATGGCCGGTGACGTGACCGAGTACACGGTGGTCGGCGAGACGATCGTTGCGAAGCATCCTGGTTACACCGGCAAGGTGATTCAGACGTTCACGCTGAAGGCGACGCCGGCGATTGTTTCGTTGCGTCCGGGTGCGGTGCTGCCGAAGGAGAGCGCGAAGGCTGGTACGGTGGAAGCGCTCGCGAGCGCGATCGATCCGTCGAGCGCCCGCGTGGTCGTGACCGAGACGGTGGTCGGCGGCGGTGCGAAGCTCGACCTCGGCGAAGCACCGGTGATCATCAGTGGCGGTCGCGGTTTGAAGGAGGCCGGGAACTTCTCGCTGGTGGAAGATCTCGCTGCGGCTTTCGGCAATGCGGCAGTTGGAGCTACACGAGCGGTCACCGACGAAGGATGGCGGCCGCACAGCGATCAGATCGGCCAGACTGGGCGACTCGTGAGCCCCGACTTGTATATCGCCTGCGGCATCTCCGGCGCGATCCAGCATCTCGCCGGTATGCGCACGAGCAAGACGATCGTCGCGATCAACAAGGACAAAGAAGCGCCGATCTTCAAGATTGCCGACTACGGAATCGTCGGTGATGTGCTGGAGATTCTTCCGGTGCTGACCGCCGCGGTGAAGGAAGCGAAGAAGTCCTGAGGCACGCCCGCCGCGCCGTCGCTCCTGGGGCGGCGCGGTTTCACGTTCCGAGAGAAATCCGATGACGGCATCGCACGTCCTCTTTTCGATCCTCGTCTTCGCCGCCCTCGGCTTCTTCTCATACAACGTGCAGCGCCTCGTCGGCGAGCTGAAGCTTGGCCGCCTCGATGATTCCCGCTGGAACGACATCCCGGTGCGGTTCTGGAATTTTCTGCGCATCGGGATTTTTCAGGAGAAGATCTTCCGTGATTCGGTCGCCGGCCCAATGCACGCCGCGATCTTCTGGGGCTTTGTCGTGCTCGGCGCTGGTACCACGGAAGTCATTCTCGAAGGAATGATCCCCGGCTTCAGCTTTGCGAAGCTGCTCGTGAAGCCGGTCTACATGTTCTACGCGCTCAGTCAGGACATGTGGGGCGCGCTCGTGCTCGGCGCGGTCGCGATGGCGCTCTTCCGCCGCCTCACGAAGCGCGTGAAGCGACTGCTCGGGAAGGAGACCCATCCCAACGACCCGCTGCTAATCCTCTCGTGGATCGGCGCGCTGATGGTCACGATGTTCGCCGCCGGCGCTTTTCTCATCGTTGCGGATCCCGCGAGTGAGACGGCAATCAAGCCGTTGACGTTCGGACTCGCGCGCGCGCTGTCTTGGATGTCGCCGGGCGCGGCGCTTGGCTTCCACGAGTTCTTCTGGTGGGCCCACGCGATTCTCGTGCTCGGTTTCCTGAATTATCTGCCGTACTCGAAGCATCTGCACGTCGTCGCCTCGCTGCCGAATGTCTTCCTCTCGAACACGAGCGGCCCGGGGCAAATCGGTGTGATGAAGTTCATGGACCTCGAGGGCGATCTTGAGGTCTTCGGCGCGAAGGATGTCACCGATCTGAGCTGGAAGGGACTGCTCGACGGCTTCGCCTGTACCGAGTGCGGGCGCTGCACGAGCGTTTGCCCGGCCAACATCACCGGCAAGTCGCTGAGCCCGCGCAAAATCATCATCAACGTGCGTGAACGGCTCGAAGAGAAAGCATCGATCCTCAAAATCGCCGAGGCCGATCGCACCGCCGAAGACAACGCGCGTTTCGCGAAGTCGCTCCTCGACGACTACATCACCGAGGAAGAACTTTGGAGCTGCACCACCTGCCGCGCTTGCGTGCAGGAGTGCCCGGTGTCGATCGACCAGCTCGACACGATTCTCGAACTGCGCCGTAATCTCGTCCTTGGTGAGTCGCGATTCCCGGCGGAAATGATGCCGGCATTCGAGTCGATGGAACAGCGCGGCTCGCCGTGGGCCTTCGACCCCGGCGATCGTGGCAAGTGGGCCGACGGAATGCAGATCCCGACGATGGCCGAGCTTGCGGAGCGCCACGAGTCTCCCGACGTACTGTATTGGGTGGGCTGCATGGGCTCGTTCGACGACCGCGCGAAGAAGACCACCGTCGCGTTTGCGAAGATCATGCAGGCAGCAGGCGTGAAGTTCGCGATTCTCGGGCAGGAAGAGAAATGCAACGGCGATCCGGCCCGCCGCATGGGCAACGAGTATCTCTACCAGATGCTCGCCAAGGACAATGTCGAGACGCTGGAGAAGTATGGGGTGACGACGATCGTCACGGCGTGCCCGCACTGCTTCCATCAGATTGGCAACGAGTATCCGCAGTTCGGCGGCAACTACGACGTGATCCATCACTCGACGTACATCGAGTCGCTGATGAAGGCGAACCGCGTGCCGATCCGCGAGGATATGCACGAGCCGGTGAGCACCTTCACCTATCACGACTCGTGCTACTTGGGCCGTTACAACAACGTGTACGAGTCCCCGCGCGAAACCCTCAAGCGTGCGTTGCCGGTGGTGAACTTGGTGGAGATGCCGCGTTCGAAGGATCGCGGCCTCTGCTGCGGCGCTGGCGGCGGGCGGATGTGGATGGAAGAGAAGGAAGGAAAGCGCATCAACGCGGAGCGGGCCGAGGAGGCGCTCGCAACCGGGGCCGATTCGGTTGCGGTGGCCTGCCCGTTCTGCATGACGATGCTTCAGGACAGCATCACCGCGCGGAATCCTGACGTGAACGTGTACGATATCGCCGAAGTGGTGGCCGGCCGGCTCGCGACGCACACCGAAACCCATGCCTGACCGGCGCCGTACGGAAGCCATGAGCCCCATTCAGCAGGCGGCACCCAAGGCACCTCAGGCACCAGCGACCCAGATACCGGGACCGGCGATCGCGAGCGGGACGGCGCCAGTCGCAACGATCGCGATTCCGCGAACTGCAGCGGAAGTCGATGCGCTTCGAGCTCGACGGTCCGAACTCTCGAAGCAGTTCAATTCGGCAAAGGATCGGCGAAACGAGGCGGCTGGGGAGCTGCGGAAAGCATCGTCTCCGATCGACAAGGCCGGGCTCGAGCAACGCATCGCCGTGCTCGACAACCGCATAGCGCAGATCGAACTTGATATTGCCGAAACAGGCCGCGCGCTTACGACGAGTGTCGCGCCGATCGCCGGCACCGAAGCGCCGCGCTTTCAGGGCCTGCTCTCCTCCGGCCAAGTCACCGGCATCTCGATCGTCTTCACGATATTCGTACTCGCGCCACTCGCTGCGGCCTACGCGCGGCGGATGCTCAAGCGCACCGCCCAGCCGGCGGCGCCGTCGCTTTCCGGCACCGACGCGCAGCGGCTCGAGCGGATGGAACAGGCGATCGACACGATCGCGATCGAGATCGAACGCATTTCCGAAGGGCAGCGCTTCGTCACGCAGCTGATGGGCGATCCATCGCGCACGCTGAAGGCCGCGCCGATGGAGCCGATCAAGATGCCGGAGAAGGACGCCGTTCCGATCGCGCGCTCCGACCGCTGAGTCGCACTGAAAAACAGCACGGGCCCGCGATTCGCATCGCGGGCCCGTGCTGTTTCGCGCGAACTGCGGCGCGACTATTCCTCTTCGACCTCGGCCGCGGCCGCCGGCTTTGCCGCAGGCGCACCCTTACCGCGATTGCCCCAATGACCGCGAACCTGCGGCGGCTCGGCAATGCGGGCGAGACGGTGGTTGTAGAAGGCGATGACGCGCGCCTTCACGTTCGACTTCGTATCGCTCGACGCCGTTTCGAACGGCGAATAGCGCTGACGATCGTCGGAGATGGAAACCCACCAGCGGGCTTCCTTGGGCGCGTTGCGCGGTGCCTCGACGCTGCACTCGTAGGTACGGCCACTGTCCTCGAACTGGAACGCTTCGATCATCGACTCTCCAAAAGGGGCAACCTCTAATATAACAATTTTTGGGCCCCAAATGTGACAGATTGAGGCTTTTCTTCCCGGTTAGACGGGCTTTGGCGGGGTCACATTGAGCACATAGCGACCGCCTTCGTCGTTTCGGATCGCCGAGCGGGTACCGCACTGGCGGCAGGTGCTGACGAGAGGCGGGAAGGCTGGGAGCTCGAGGCGGGCGCCGCAACCGGGGCAGTGGACCTTCGGCCCTTCGCGGGCGAGGGCGGCGGTGAGGCGCGCCGATTCGGCGTCGTCGGTTGGCATCAGGGCAGTTGGCAGGGGTAATGGCGGCGCGGGAACTACCGAGTCGGCGCCGCCAAGCTTGCTGCTGAGCGAAGCGAACAGAAACTGCCGCTCGATCCCCGACATTCCCGCGAGCTGCCCGGCAGTGACGAGCCCCTTCTCGAGCGCTTCGCGCACGAGCGCCGGCGGAACGTTGGCGGTCATCTCGGCGCGGAAATCGCCGTCACTGCGTGAGCTGCCCGCGCCGAGGCGCCCACGCAGCAGGGTGCCGGCCCATTTTATCACGATCGCCGCCAACGTCAACGTCACGATCGCCGCGACGACGAATCGCGATTGCGGTTGGTCGAACCAGGCGCTCATACGGATGCGGGCGGATGGATCTCGTGAATAGTGATCGTCTGCTTCGCCGGACCGTCTTCCCACTTGACGCGTGCACGAATGCCGACCGTGCAGCCGAGCTGTTCGCACGCCGTCACGAACGCGAGGAGCGCGATTCGTCCCGGATCGGCGACGAGCGCAAGACCACCGGGCTTCAGCGTCTTCACGATCGCCTCGGCGACGAGCGTCGCGTACTCGCGTTCGTAGAGGACATCCGACGCGAGGACGAGGTCAAATCGGCCGAGATCATCGGGAAATGCGCGCCAGTCGACGAGCCGCGTTTCTGGTTCGCGCTTGACGTTGCGCAGCGAGTTGCGGCGCGCGAACAGCAGGGCGTCGGCGTAGTAGTCGGTCGCGACCACGTCGTATCCGGCGCGCAACGCGCCGATCGTCACGAGGCCGAGTCCGCAGCCGAGTTCGAGGGCGCGTTTGCCTTTTCCATCGAGCGACGCGACGATTGTCGAGAGCGCCGTCGACGACGGCCAGATGTCGGCCCAGTAGGGGAGCCGCTCGTCCTTCTCGAAATCGGCTTCACTGATCAGGTCGTCGGCGCTGCGCGGCCGGTCGAGCGTGACGACACCGCCCGGCATCGGCACGTCTGCTTCGGCGAGCATGAAGCGACGGTCGAGGGCCTTGAGTTCCTTGGCGGTACTAGAGGACAAATTCGCTCGCAAGCCCGGCGTCATCACCGAGCGGAATACAGTGGATCGTTTCGCCGGCGCCGACAGTCGGCCGATTCGGCGGTACGATGAGCAGCGCGTTGGCGAGCGACATACTGGTGAGAATCGCCGAGCTTTGCGGCCCGGTGAGACGTGCGGTGAGTCCGTGCGCCGACGGTGTAACGATCGCGCGGAGGAAGTGCATGAGTTCGGCGTGAATCGCGACCGGCTCTTCGAGCGTGACCGCGACCGGCTTCCTGAACAATAAGGTGTGCCCCAGCATCTTTCGTATCGCGGGGCGCGCAAAGAGCTCGAAGGTGACCATCGTCGAAACCGGATTTCCGGGGAGACCGATCCACGGCGTGTCGCCCTTGAGCACGCCGAAACCGATCGGCGCGCCGGGTCGCATCCGCACCCGCCAAAACTTCATCTCGGCGCCAAGCTCCACGAGGACGTCGCGCACGTAGTCGAACTCGCCGACGCTGATGCCGGCGCTCGTGATGATCAGGTCGCATTCCGCGGCGCGCACGAGATGTTCACGCAGCGACTGCGGCGAATCCTCGGCGATGCCGATGTACACGGGAACGGCGCCGGCGGCGGCGACCATGGCGCGCAGGGTGTAGCTGTTGGAGCTGACGATTTTCCGGCCGGCCTGCACTTCGGCAAAGCGATCGAGATCGACGAGTTCATCGCCGGAGGTGAGGATCGCGACGCGTGGCGCGCGATACACCGGCACGGTCGCGTAGCCGAGTGACGCGAGGACGCCGATCTGCGCGGCGCCGAGCGCGGTTCCGGCGGGAATCGCGATCTGTCCTTCATGGATGTCTTCGCCGCGCGGGCGAATGTTCTTGCCGAGGTCGCGGCCGTCGCGGATTTCGACTGTGACGGTTCCGCGATCGCTGTCTTCGATGCGAATCACGCAGTCGGCGCCGTCGGGAACGGGGGCGCCGGTCATGATGCGTGTCGCTTCACCGGCACCGACGGCCTGCGACGGAAATTGTCCGGCGGCGATCGTTTCGAGTACGCGAAGCGTCGCGGGCAATGTCGCAAGGTCGGACGAACGCACGGCGTAGCCGTCCATCGCCGAGTTGTTCCAAGGGGGGAGCGTGAGCGTGGCGACGGCGGGTTCGGCGAGCACGCGGCCGGCGGCGTCGAGCAAGGCGACGCGTTCGACCGGCATGCGCCGGATATCGGCGAGAATGCGGCCGACGGCGTCGGGAACGGAGAGCTGAGAGTCGACCGTCAACGCTGCTTCAACGCAAGGGACGTCGAGGCGGCGAGATGCGCGAGGATTGCATCCTGCACCCGTTCGACAGCGCGATTCGGCACGGTGAAGTTGTTGCAGAGGAAGCTGAAGACGAGGGACTTTCCGTCGGCGGTGGTGAGGTAGCCGGAGAGCGAGCGCGCTTTATCGACCGTGCCCGTTTTGGCGTGGACGTTGCCCTGCGCGGCGGTGTTTTTCATCCGGTTGGCGATCGTGCCGTCGACGCCAGCGATCGGGAGGGCGTCGTAGAAGAACGGGAATTCCGGGCGTGTGCGCATGATCGTGAGGACGCGGACGAGCGTTTCCGGCGAGACGTAGTCGTGGCGCGACAGACCGCTGCCATCGCGCACAGCGTAGCCGTCCTTTTCCGCGCCCCACGCGGCGAGTTGCCGTTCGACGACGACGCGGCCGCTATCGGCGATGCCGACGCCGGTCTTCTCGAGGCCCAGCGTTTTGAAAAAGATCTCGGCGATCTGGTTCTGCGACGGCTTCTCGAGCGCTTTGAGGATGTCGCTGAGTGGCGGAGACTTGAGCGTGAAGAGGGTCGTGAGGTTCGTGTCGGCGAGGAGCGTGGTGTCGATGAATCCCGCGCCCGTCACGTTCTTCCGGAGCATCGCGTCGTGCAGGGTGTTCAGGAAAAAGGTTGGATGATCGCGAATCGCGACGTCGGTGAGAACGCTGTCGCCTTTGGCGTTGCGGCGCTTGGCCTTCGTGAAACCTTCGTTCACGTACAGTTCGTCGATGCCGGCGCCGTACGGTTCATCGGCATCGTCGAATTCCCAGCCGAAACCGTACTGGTCGTCGGGGAAGGCGTTGCCGGCGCGGCGAAGACCGCCGCCGACGTGATGGATGCCGAGCGAGTTGAGCGAATCGGCCATCGCATCGAAGGCGAGGCGGTAATCGCCGCGCATCGCATCGCTGAACGACGGATCGCCGCGGCCGATGACGATGACGTCGCCGTTGAGCACGCCATTTCGCACGTCTCCGTTGGTGGCGAACCGCGTTGTGAAACGGA
>JAYVPN010000221.1:0-11789 GCA_043757365.1 Gemmatimonadota bacterium
ATCTGATCAATCAAAGCCTCATACGCCTCGACATCCAACAACACCGCCGCACTCTTCCCGTGCTGCGTGAGATACATCGGCTCCCCCGTCTCCCGCACTCGCCCGATCATCTGCGCGGCGTTCGCCCTAAACTCGGTGACCGGCTGGATATCTCGGCTTGGTCTCATGCGCCCCATCACACCTCCAATCATAAAAGGTTCGGTACAGAATAACGTACCGAATTTCTGCAGACCGTGCAATCTGGTTGCGGCGCGGAATCCGTCGTATTCTTGATCCACTTGTAAGCCGCTCCCCACCACCCGCCCCGCCAATGTCGCGTCTCCCACGCCTCCTCGCCGCATCACTCCTCCTCACCGCGGCCCTCCACGCCCAGTCCCCCTACTCGGCGAGCGACCTCTCGGCGTTACGCCTCCGCAACATCGGCCCAGCGTCGATGAGCGGCCGAGTTGTGGATATGGACGTCGTCGAGTCCGATCCCTACACGATGTACGTCGCCGCTGCGACCGGCGGTTTGTGGCGCACGCGCGACAACGGGGTCACCTGGGAATCGCTCTTCGATAAAGTGCCGGTGCACTCGATCGGCGATGTGGTGGTGAACCAGTCGAACCCGAATGTCATTTGGGTGGGGACTGGTGAACGGGCTAGCCGCCAGTCCGTGGGATTCGGCGATGGCATCTACAAATCGATCGACGCCGGAAAAACGTGGACGAACGTCGGCCTGCGCACGAGCAAGAACATCGGCCGTATCGTCTTGAATCCGGCTGACGCAAACGTTGCATACGTTGCCGCTCAGGGATCCGTGTGGGGCCCAGGCGGCGATCGTGGGATTTTCAAAACGACCGACGGCGGCAAGTCGTGGACGCGCACACTATTCGTTGACGACGAAACCGGCGCCACCGACGTCGCCCTCGATCCGACCGATGCCAACATTCTCTACGCGGCCACCTATCAGCGCCGTCGCTCCGCCTTCGGCTTCAACGGCGGCGGCCCCGGCAGTGCGCTCTGGAAAAGCACCGACGGCGGCGACTCGTGGAAGAAACTCACGGGGCACGGTCTTCCCACGGGCGAGTACGGCCGTATTGGTATTTCTATTTATCGCAAGAACTCGAGCGTTGTCGTGATCAGCATCGAGCAGGGGCAGCGCTACAACGCCTCTACTGCGTACATCGTCCGCAAAGCAGGGCTCTATCGCTCCGACGATAAGGGCGAGAACTGGTCGTTTCTCTCCGACTGGAACCCGCGCCCGATGTACGGGAGTCAGCCGACGATCGATCCGAACGACGACAAGCGGATCTACATGCTGAACGCCTACTCGTTCAGCGATGACGGCGGCAAAACGTTCACCGCGCCGCGCACCACCACGCACGGCGACGATCGCTTTGTGTGGGTCGATCCGCGTGATAGCCGTCACGTCATCAAGCTCGACGACGGCGGCATCGGCATCTCCTACGATCGCGGCAACAAGTTCCTCTACGTGCCGTCGCTCCCGCTCGCACAGTTCTATCGCGTTTCAATGGACAATGCCGTCCCGTTCAATGTCTACGGCGGTCTGCAGGACAACGGTTGCTGGACAGGGCCGAGCGCGAGCTACACGACGAATGGAATTCTCAACGATGCGTGGTCACGCCTCTGCGGTGGCGACGGCTTCTTTGTCGTGGCTGATCCGAAGCATCCGGGCTCCGTTTTCTCAGGCTCGCAGTTTCTCGGGCTGCTGCGCAACGACACGAAAACGTGGGAGCAACAGGACCTCCGCCCGGGCGATCCTACCGGGCACATCGCGGGCCGTCGCAACTGGGACACGTGGGGCAAGCCGGGGCTCTCCCAAACACTCGGCAACGCGATGCATCCCGCCAACTGGGATTCGCCGATCGTTCTCTCGCCGCACGATTCCGCAACAATCTATGTAGGCATGCAGCATCTCTTCCGCACTCGCGATCGCGGTCTAACGTGGACCGATCTCGGCGACATGACCACCGGTGTCGATCGCAGCACGCTCCCGTTGATGGGACAAACGCCGAGCGAGAACACGCTCTCGATCGACGACGGCGTGCCGTACTTCCCGGGCGTCACCGCACTCGCCGAGTCGCCGCGGAAGAAGGGACTACTGTATGTAGGCACAGACGACGGACGATTCCGTGTGTCGAGAGACGGCGGCCTCACATGGGACGATCAGCAGGCACGTTTTCCGGGATTGCCCAAAGGCGCGTGGTTTGCAGGAGTGGAACCGTCGCACGTTGCCGACGGTACCGCGTACGTGACGGTGGATAACCATCGCAGCAACGACTTCAAGAACTACGTCTATCGCACGACCGACTTCGGCAAGACGTGGGCGTCGATCGTCGATGACCTCCCGCTCGAGCGCGTAGCGCGCACGGTGCGCGAGGATCCTCGTAACGCGAACCTGTTGTATCTCGCGACCGAATTCGGCCTGTTCATCTCGCCCGACGCCGGCGCGCACTGGGTGCCGCTCCGCAGCGCGAACATGCCGACGATGCCTTTCAACGACGTGCAGGTCCATCCGCGCGACAACGCGCTCGTCCTCGCGAGCCACGCGCGCGGCATCTGGATTCTCGATCAGGTGAATGCGCTACAGGAGCTCACTGCCGCCGTGGTGGCGAAGGCATCGCATCTCTTCTCGATTCAGCCGGCGCACGAGATTCGCACGACAAATCTTCGGCCGCACGCGGGTGATATGATTTTCCGCGGCGAGAACCCGGCGAACGGCGCGTTCATTGACTACTGGCTCGCGAAGAGTGGGGAAGCGGTGACGCTCACCGTGCTCGACAGCACCGGCCGTACAGTGCAGCAGCTCAAGCCGAGTGCGATGCGCGGCGTGAATCGCGTTGTCTGGAATCTGCGCGACGCCGATATCCCGCTCCGCAGCGGTGGCGGCTTCGATGACGATGATGCTGCGGTGAGCGCGACGACACCCGGGCCATTGGTGTTGCCCGGGACGTACACAGTGAAGCTCGAAGCTGGCGGCGCGATCACCACACAGAAAGTTGTCGTGAAGGAAGATCCACGCCTCACGGTCTCACGCGCCGATCGCGCGGCGTGGACGGCGTTCCAGCGCGACATCGCCAAGCTCGTCGTCGAATTCGCGCCGGCGGCTGAGAAGGCTCGCAAAAGCACGCCGTCGGATTCCGCCGGCAAGGATATCAAGCGGCAGGCGCAGGAGCTTACCGCGCGTGTCGGTACGCTCTATTCAGCGACCGCAAAGTGGACCGGCAAGCCGACGGCCGATCAGAAATCGCAGTTGGCGTTTTATCAGAAAATGGCGAAGGAGATCGCGGCGCGGGTCGGAACTCCCTAACCCTTGGGCTCGAGGAGCCGCTTGTACGTCGGATCGTCCTTCAGTGGCGCCCAGTCCCTGAAAAAGTGGACGCGGTTCCGGATGCCGAACCCCTGTCCCTCGCGCAGCGATTGATCGAGCAGGCGGAGCGCCTCTGGCCAATGCGATGGCCCGCGGTTCGCTTCGATCGCCGCGAGTTCGTACGTGGGCGCTCCCTGCAGCTTCACGGCAGGGAGCGCCTTCAGCCATTTCACCAACGGTGCGAGCCCGGCGATATCGCCGCGCCGCGCGAGAATGCGACCGATGTAACCGCGCACGCGCGAGTCCGCCGTATCGCGCACCACGAGCGTGCGGAGCAACACGAGCGCTTCGTCATCGCGATGCACGACCGTGAGGAGAATCGCTTTGCGGAACGCCACATTCACGGATCGATCGACCGACGGCTGGTTGCTCGCATACCACTCGAGCGCCCGTGTGAACACGAGCTCGGCGAGCTGCGGATGTCCGTGGGCGATCAGCTCCTGGCCGACCGTGAGATAGACGTTTCCCGAGAACGAGAACGCGCGTCCGTCGCCGGAGGCCGTTGGCATTTCGTCGAGAAGCTTTACAAACATCGCCGAGTCGCCCAGCGCGGCGTACGCGGTGAGCCCACACTGCAGCGTGAACACATCTTCGGTCGCGATCTTTCTCGCCTTGACGCAGGCATCGAGTTCGGCTTTATGGTCACCGAGAAAGTGGTCATAGCTGGCGAGCCTGGTATAGTTGCTCGGGTTGACGGTGTCACCCTGACTGCGAATACGCGATTCCGTCAGCGTGCGCGCTTCGCGGACATGATTGAGGTCGGCGAGCAGTGTCGGCAGTGCGAGTGCGATCGGCGAGTTCGGAACGAGAGCCGCGAGGCGGCGCGCGTCGTCAAGACCGAGCTCACTCGTGCCGTTGGTGGCGGCGCGCGTAAAATTGGCGAGTGCCGCTTCGTACTGCGTGAAGTTGGCGCGCCCTTCATTTGTCCATCGAAAGATCGTGTCGGCGAGTGCCGCGCCGTTGGGATCGCGGGCGAAATTACTCCACCAGTAGACGAAGCCAAGCCAAAGTCTGGCCTGCGCGAAGTTTGGGTTCTGGTGTACGAGGCCCGTGAGTGTTTGGAACATGCGCGCCGACGATGCTCGGTCCGTTGCGGCGAAATCAGGGTAGGTCGACTCGTACAGCTTGAACGTCGCCAAATCGGGAAGCTCACCCGACGGCAGCGTCGGTGCGCCGAGATGTCGGCTTGAGATAAAACCAGCCGCGACGACCGCCGGCTCGACGGCGCGCGCGATCTCGTCGGCCGACGCAATCTTCGCAACGCGCACCGACGGCAGCGCGCGTAAGACGGCGCCGGTCGCAGCGTCGAGTACGCGCATCTGCAGTTGCGCGCTGTCACCAGCCGCGATCACGGCCGTGCTGATCGCCGTGGCGGCGCGCTCCTTCTGCGCCGCGACGAGCGGATCACTTTTGCTCCGGCTGCCGACGGGCGGCGACGAAACCGTCGCCCACGACAGCGTGCCGATGCCGCGCACGATCGCGTCGGTTGCGGCCGCGGCGGTGGCGTCGAGATCAGTGCCGCCCGCGCCGGTGGCATCGGCCACATAGATGCGTGTCGCCTGCACGGCGCCGCTCCCGCCGCCGCGTTGCGACGTGAAATACCAGCCGGCGGCGAGCGCGACGAGAACGATCGCCGCGCCGGCCCAGATGCCGGTGCGCGATTTCTGCGGCATCTGGCCGGCGATGGTCGCCGTCGTGTGACCGGTCGAACGAAATGCCGTCGCGAATGCGCCGCACGAGGCAAACCGATCGGCCGGCAGTTTCGAGAGCGCGCGCATCAGCGCGTCGTCCATCGATTGCGGCACCGACTCGCGCGTCTGCCGCGCACTGCGCGGCTTCTCCGTCATCAATCGCGCGATGATCGCCTGCGCGTTGGGGCCGTTGTGCGGTGGCTCGCCGACGAGCATCTCGTATGCGACGGCCGCGAGCGAATACTGATCGCTCCGCGCGTCGACATTCTTCTCACCGGTCGCCTGCTCCGGGCTCATATAGTGCGGCGTACCGAGCGAGAGACCGGTCTGCGTGATGCGTGCGCCGCCGGCGTTTTTCACCGCGAGTGCGATGCCGAAATCGGCGATCACCGGTTGGCCGCCCTGCATGAGAATATTTTCCGGCTTCAAATCGCGATGCACCACACCCTGCTGATGCGCGAAATCGAGTGCGCTCGCGAGCAGGCTGACGATACTCGTCACCTCATCCACCGGGAGCTGTGTCTCGCGCTCGAGCTTGGCGCGGAGCGTCTCGCCCTCGATGAACGGCATCACGTAGTAAAGCAGACCGTTCGCTTCGCCACTGTCGAACAGCGGAAGCAGGTTCGGATGCTGCAGGTTCGCCGTGACTTTGATTTCGCTGAGGAATCTTTCGGCGCCGAGTACGGCGCCCAGTTCCGGGCGGAGCACCTTGATCGCGACTCGGCGGTCGTGCCGGATGTCGTGGGCGAGATAGACCGTGGCCATCCCGCCGGCGCCAATTTCAGCGACGAGCTCATAGCGGTCGGCGAGGGCGGGGCGGAGGGTGTTGAGGACGGTCATCTATAGTTAATGATAGCCGTCCAGGGAACGTTCCGCCCGGCGGAGTGGCGCCGTGCTACGGGAGAACGGTGAGGCCGAGTGTGGGGGCGTTGGCACGAATCCGAGCGTCGAACGAAAGCATGGAAAGTTCACCGAGTTCCTGCAGGCTGAGCCAGGCGGTCGCGAGGTGAATCGCGTCGAGGGCGCGCACCGGCTCAATCGGAAAGTCGGTCCGCGCGGCGACGAGTACGCGCTCGGATATGTCGACGATCTCCCAGTCCTCAGCAGCGATGGAGAGGCGATTGCGGAGTGCGATCTCGTCGAGCTCGGTTACGCGGCCGGCAACTCGAGCGCGCGTCACGGCGCGGGTAACTTCCAGTTCGGTCAGCGCCGAGGTGACCACGCGATCGGCGCTGTCGATTGACTGTCGGGCCTCTTCGTGCCGCTCCTCGAGCATGAGCCAAGCGACAACCGCACTGGACTCGGCGTAAACGATCATTCTTCGCCGCGGACCCAGTCGATGAGTTCTTGCGTGGTCCCGGGCGGCATCGGCGACGAGAGCGGCGAGGGCGGCAGCGGTCGCTTCGGTCGTCGACCAAGTCGTACTTCTCCACGCGCGGCCATACGAAGGAGCCCTTCTTCGGGTTGCGAGCGCGGCGAGCTCTCGCCGAGCGGCGTTCGTATTTCAGCGATGACACGTCCGCGATCCGTGACGAGGATGGACTCGCCTCTCTGGACCTCACGGAGGACGCTGCTGAGTTGGGATTTCAGCTCCCGGATACCGACGACTCTCATAACAGGTAATGTAGTCACGAGTGACCTCATAAACAAATACATAGTTCAGGCGGATCCTCTCCCGATCGGGATCATCGATAGTACGGCGTCTGCGAGCCGATTTGCCAATCTCCCATTTCAGCGCCAAGCGATTCTCGCCCTCCCACCATCCGCCGCCTTCCGCGATCTTTCACTCGTGACCCCGCGCCGTCTTCTCTTATATGTATGTGCCGCCTTTCTGGCTCTCTTGGCCGGATGGAGCGTGCTCGAACTGACCGAGCCGCCCGGCCCCGGGCTCGATCCCGACGCGCTCGCATACCTAGGCTCGGCGGTCTCGCTCGCCAACGGTCACGGCTACCGCGTCCCATCATCCCTTTGGGCCGCCGCCGATACGACAGCGCCGCTCGCCCACTTTCCGCCCGGTGTGCCGACATCGATCGCGCTCGGCATCGCCGCTGGCACGACACCGGAGAACAGCGCGCGATTTGTTCAAGCAGCCTCGGCGGCGGTGACGGTCCTGGCGATCATGTTTGCCACGGCTGCCGCTGGACAGTTCGCCGCTGGCGCGATTGCCGTCGTCCTCTTCGGTGTGACAGCGACGGCGATCATCTGTCACGCGTCGGTGCTGAGCGAGCCGCTCTTTCTCGCGTTGCTCGCACTTTTCGTTTGGCAACTCGCACGTCCACGATCGTCCTTGCGATTGTCCTCGCGAACGATCGCGCTCGGCGTGATTTCCGCAGCGGCGGCGCTCGTGCGTTACGCAGGAATCTCGCTCGTTGGTGCGGCCCTTCTCGATGCGTTGCTCGCCGCTTGGCTCGCCGTTCCCACGGACGGCGATGATTCGACCGCGACGCGAATGCGTCGCGCGGTTATCGCGTTGGCGACGACGGCCGTGCTGCCGTTCGCGCTGCTCGCGACGTGGACGCTCTCGCGCCCCAAAGTACCAGGCGCCAAGATCAGAACAATTGGTATTTACGTGCACGGCCTCGGGGCCACGCTTGTAGCTGGCGGCCGCACGATGATGCGCTGGCTCGCGCCCAGCATTGAACCGGCGCCGCTCGCTGCGTTCGTAACGGTGCTGGTGTGGCTGGCGGCGATCGCGCTGATCGTGCGCTTGTTGCGCACGATTGCGAGAGCACCCGCCGAACACGTGCAGACGCTCCGGCTGCTTCGCGCCCTCGCGCTCACGCTGTTCTGTTACAGCGGGTTGATCGCCGTCTCTCGCCTTTTCGCTGATGGATTGATTCCGCTCGACGAGCGGATTCTCGCGCCGGCGATGATGATGGGAACGATCGCGTTCGCGCTCGCGCTCCAGTCGTACTGGAGGCATGCATCTCAGGCGATGCGGATGTTCAGCGCCGGCATGACGCTAGCGTGGATCTTCGGTTCGTACGATGTCGCGAGCGGTTGGGTGCGCGACTATCGCACCGATGGCGGTGATCTCGCGGGGCGCGACTGGCAAATCGCGCCGATCGTCGAGTGGGCGCGCACGCATCCGGGGGTCCGATTGTATTCGAACTGGCCGGCCGCGATCTGGTTTCACACCGGCCGCGCCGCGAGTGAACTGCCGTACGTGCTCGACGCTACGAGGGTTCGGCAGTTCCGCGTGAAGATTGAGCGAGAGCACGGTGCGCTGCTGGCGTTTTCCTTGCCGAGCCCGGAGTATGCGTCGACCGACTCACTGGCACAACTGGCCGGTTTGATCGCTGTCCAGCGATCGCCGCTTGGGGTGGTGTGGCGGGCTCCGGCAGATAGCTCTGGCGCAATCGCTCCGAATGGCGCACTAATAAAGCCATGAGTCTTGCCACGATTCTTTCGGAGTGTGCGCGCCTCGCCGGCGGAGCCGGTGCTGGTGCGCTCGCGAGTGTTGCGAAACGACATGGTTCGTTGCCGATGAGCGCGACGGCGAAGATGCTCGTCACGGCCGGTGGTGCTCGTATCGGAACCGTTGGCGGCGGCTGTCTCGAGGCGGAGATCATCGAACGGGCGCTCGATGTGATCGAGCGGCGGGTGCCGGCGCTTTCTTCACATTCATTGAACGCCGAGCTCGCCGGTGATTACGGGCTGACGTGTGGCGGAACCGCGGAGATGGTGATCGAGCCGGTGTATCCGGATGCTGTTCTGCACGCGGTGTATTTGGCGGCGGCTTCTGCTGTGGCGCGCGGGGAGCGTGGAGTTATTGCTACTGCGCTCGACTGGAGCAACGGTCCGGTGAAGGGCTTTAACAACGCCTCGGACTTGACGCGGATAGTGGGAGATGAATCCTTGGCGGCGGCACTCCTTGAGTTTGATGCTTCGAGCGAAGTGCCAGTGCTCGAGGGCGGGTTACTCATTGAGCGCGTCGCCGGTAAACCGCGGCTCGTGGTGTTCGGCGGTGGACACGTAGGGGCAAAGATTGCCGAGGCGGCTTCGTTCGCGGGGTGGCGTGTTACCGTCGTTGATGATCGCGCGGATTTCGCCGATGCGTCGCGGTTGCCGTTTGCCGAGCGCGCGGTCGTTTGCGATTTTCATGATGTGGTGAGTGCGGTGACGCTCGATGCGGATACGTTCGTGGTGATTGCGACGCGCGGGCATCAGCACGATGTCGTGCTCGCCGGCCAACTCGCCGGGCGGGGGCTGCGGTATCTCGGGATGCTCGGCTCGCGTCGAAAAACAGCGCTGACGGCGAAAGTATTACGGCAATGGGATGTGAGCGATTCGGATATCGAGCGGATTCATGCGCCGGTGGGGATCGCGATCGGCGCCGATACGCCCGAGGAGATTGCGGTGAGTGTGGTTGCCGAGTTGATCGCGGTGCGCCGAGCCGGCTCGCGGCGACGGGGTGGAGTGGAGATTACGCACGCTGCGGAGCTCTAATGGCACCAACGAAACTGTCGGACATCGAGATTCAGCGCGAACTCGGCACGCTAGGCGGTTGGTCACGCCGCGGCGATACGCTCGTGAAGACGTACGTATTCGACACGTTCCCCGAGGGGATCACGTTTGTTGATCAGGCGGCGGAGCAGGCGGAGAGGATGCAGCATCATCCGGATATTGATATACGGTATACGAAGGTGACGGTGACACTTTCGACGCACGATGCGGGTGGGGTTTCGGCGATGGATATAGAGACGGCGCGGTACCTTGAGAAACTTGTGAACTGAACTGCGGTAGACGGTACTCGGTAGATGGTAGACCGTGTACCGCGAACTGCAACTGCGAGTAGAAGGTAGACAGTAGACGGTACACCGTGGACGTTGTTTGCAGTGAAAAATCCGCCCGGCGAGATCGCCGAGCGGATTTTTCTTCGTTGCTTGACGCAAACGGTGTACCGACTACCGTCTACTCTCTACTTCCGTTGCAGTTCGCGGTGTACTGACTACCGTCTACTGTGTACCGTCTACCGCAGTTCAGTTCCTCCGCGACCCCCCACCCAGCAACTGCAGCAAGAACACGAACATATTGAGCAAATCGAGATAGATATTCACCGCAGCAGGCACGTAGTCATTCGGCCCGTACACGTTGCGCAAGCGCCACGTGTCGAACACCAACAGCCCGCTGAACAGCAGCACTCCCACTGCCGCGATCCAGAGCGCGCCTGTGTTGCTGCCGAAGAATGCGTTGAGGATCGACGTGAGGATCAGCACGATCACGCCGACGAAAAGAAAACTTCCCCACGCGCTGAAGTCGCGGCGGCTGAAGGTCGCGTACACGGTCAGCACCGTGAACGCCGTCAGCGTGAGCAGGCCAGCCTGCACCGCGACGCCCGGCTGCATGCGCTCGTACATCGCGATGAACGGCGAGAGCCAGAGTCCCTCGACGAAGGTGAACATGAAGACGAAGCCGATGTTCACAGGGAAGCGGTCCTTCGCCCACTGCGCGCCCATGAGCGGCGCGATCACGCAGATCAAGGTGATGAACGGATGCCGGATGACGGCCTCCATCATCGACGGCTGCGAAAGGCCGAACCATGTGCCGCCCATCGTGACGATCACGCTGGCGAGGACGAGGGCGTAGGTGCGCCGCACGAGCGTCGCGACTTCGACACCAGAACGAACTAGGCCGGTGGCCGGCATGGTCTGAAAGCGACTGTAACCCATCGTTTGTATGGCTCCGAGAGGGACTCCTAATTATAACGTCGATCGCGGCGGGGAGTTCCGTTTAGACTAAGTGGTTGGGGGGCATGTGGTTGGGGAAACTGTTGGTAGACGGTACTCAGTAGACGGTAGACCGTGAACCGCGAAAATCAAAAGCCGTAGAAGGTAGTCAGTAGTCAGTACACCGTGAACGTTGTTGGAAGTGATAAGTCCGCGCGGCGAATCACCGCGCGGACTTTTCGTTATTGCGGTAATGCAAACGGTGTACCGTCTACCGGCTACCCTCTACTGCGGTTGCCGTTCGCGGTAAACAGTCTACCGTCTACTGAGTACCGTCTACGCCCCTGAGGTGGCAGCTTCCAAATCGGCCCTCAAGTCGCGCCTGTTGTTCAACTACGGGAAAAGCAGTTGACAACCGTCCCGGTCCAGATTAACCTACGGAAGAATCAGTAGTTCACCGCGCGCACTGAGAGGTCCGATGGCCGACGACATCCATTTCCCGCCCCGCGAACTCGCCGTCATGAGCGTCCTCTGGAAGCTCGGATCGGCGACCGTCACCCAAATGAAGGACGCGCTCGACGAGCCGCTCGCCTACACAACAGTGCTCTCGGCGCTCCAAACGCTCGCCGAAAAAGGATTCGTGCGGCACGAGCCGGAAGGGCGGGCGTACCGATACTACGCGACCGTCGAAGCCGACACGGCTGGAAACAGCGCGATCGCCCGGATTCGCGACGCGATTTTCCAAGGAAGCGCCGAAAAGATGTTCGCGCAGCTCGTCTCGAACGAAGAGCTGAGTCGCGCCGAGCTCGAGCGGATGCGCGCCTTGCTCGCCGAACGATTGCGCGACGTCGACAGCGCGGAGGACCAATGACCGCCACCGCGATCACGACGTGGATGCTCTACTCGCTTTGCATCGGTGCGGTCGTAGCTGTCGCAGCGCTCGCGGCGGCCGAAGCGCAGCGCGCGGCTGGACGGTCGGTGCGATGGGTTTGGGTGGGGGCGATCGTTGCGATCGTCGCACTGACGCTCGCCGCGCCAATGCGTCGTTCCGATAAC
>JAYVPN010000222.1:0-11742 GCA_043757365.1 Gemmatimonadota bacterium
GTGCTCCAGGCCTGACGAAGCGAGGCGAGACACCACGTACCGTTGCTGCCTTTCGGCCCTGGCGGAGTTGGCGGGCCCGCAACCTTCGGGACCTGGAGCACTGATAAGATAGCCCCGTGGTGGTGGTGGTGGAAGACATCCGAGCGGCGCGGGCTCAACGACGCCACGGATTTTCGCGGATGAGTGGGAGATAACTGCAACGGCGGCCGCGGATTACGCGGTAACGCGCGGAAACAGCAAAACCAACAAACGAGGAAACTACTCTCTTGGCGAGCGCAGTTCCCCCCAGAGGTTGTACTTGTCGTTTCCGCGCGTTACCGCGTAATCCGCGGCCGCCGTTGCTGCTATCTCCTACTCATCCGCGTAAATCCGTGGCGTCGTTGAGCCCGCGCCGCACAAAGCTTACCCGACAATCCCCCGATCGCGGATCGTCATCATCGTCCCCTGCATCTCGAGCACGGACTTCGCGTCGTCCTTTTCATCAAACGCAAGCACATCAGCCTTCACGACGGTGATGTTGCGCCCCGAACGAACCACCCGGCCACGGGCCAGAAAACGACGCCCCTGCGCCGGCGCGAGCATGTTCACTTTGAACTCGACGCTCAATACCGCTGCGTCTTCCGGCATCAGTGAGAGCGCCGCATAGCCGCAGGCGCTGTCGGCAATGGACGTCGTCACGCCGGCGTGGAGAAAACCGTGCTGCTGGGTGAGCTTCACATCGAACGGCAGCGCGATGTCGACCTCGCCGGTCGCGACGTGCACGAGTTCGGCGCCGAGGAGCTTCATGAACGCCTGCTTGGCAAAACTCTCGCGAATGCGTTCTTCGGCGGTCACTTCGTCACCGGAAACATGGCGTCGTTCCAGGCGCGCCAGCCGCCGGCCATCGACGTGACATTGGTGTAGCCCATGTGCTGCATCGCGTCGCCGGCGAGCGCTGAGCGAAAGCCGCCGCCGCAGTAGAGAATGACTTCCGTGCTCTTGTCCGGAATGGCTTTCTCGACATCGCGCTCGATGATGCCCTTGCCGAGATGGATCGCCGGCTCGGCGTGCCCAGCGCTCCATTCGAGATCTTCGCGCACGTCGACGAGAACCGCGTTCGCATTCTCGCGCAGGCGCACGAGCGTTTGATGCACGTCAATCTCACCGACTCGCGACTTCGCGTCGTCGACGATCTTCAGAAATCCGGGCGAGTGGTCCAGGATGCCCTCGAGGTGTGAATCAGTTCAGGATGTCGCGCAGCACGACGGCCGCGCGTTCGATTTCTTCGCGCGTGTGATCGAGATGCATCACCGCGCGTACCCTCGTTGGCGCCCACGCAGAAAACTTGCATCCCTTCTCGCGTGCCTTCGCCGTGACGTCGGCACTCGTGAGGCCGGAGCCGAGGTCGGTCATCACGATGCCGGTGTCGGGTGATACGACCTTCGCATGCTTCGCTTCGGAAACGATCGACGCGAACACTTTCGCGTTGGCATGATCTTCGCTCATCCGCCCGAGGTTGTGCTCGAGACCGTACAGGCAGCCGGCAGCGAGCATTCCGCTCTGGCGCATCCCGCCGCCGAATCGCTTCCGGGCGTCCCACGCCTGTTCGATCAGCGCCGCGGAGCCGACGAGCATCGCACCGACCGGCGCGCCGAGTCCTTTTGCAAACGAGAGCATCGTGAGATCGGCGATCGAAGCGAATGCCTTGAGTGGAGTTCCGGTCGCGACGTGCGCATTCCAGAGGCGCGCACCGTCGAGATGGACGGTGAGGCCGAGTGAGCGGCCGTGCGCGGCGATCGCTTTCAGTTCATCGACCGGCGTGACCATGCCACCGGACCCGTTGTGCGTATTCTCGAGGCAGAGGAGCGAACTCTTGGGCGCATCCTGACTCGGGCCCCGCACCGCGGCCTTGAAAGTGTCGAGCGTAATCCGCGGCGCGCCGCGAATGAGGCGTGCCCCCGTTCCGCCGAACATCGCATAGCCGGCGAACTCCCAGTTCACGACGTGCGAATCGTCGTGCATATAGATCTCGGTGCCGGGCTTCGAGAGCACGACGATCGCTGCCTGATTGGCCATCGTGCCGGTCGGGAAAAAGAGGGCGCGCTCGGTGCCCATCAACTCGGCGACCTTCGCCTCGAGCTTCTTCACGGTCGGATCGCCATCGAGGACGTCATCGCCGACCTCGGCGTTGGCCATCACCTGGCGCATGGCGGCGGAGGGCTTGGTGACGGTATCGCTGCGGAGATCGATGAAGGGCTGACTCACAACAACTCCTTGGGGTCGGGCATGGTGCGTTCGAGGTGGCGCTGCTCGTACACCTGAGCGACTTCGCCGCCAAAGACAAAGACGAGCGCCGCATAGTACGTCCAAAACACCACGACGATGACCGCCGCGAGCGTTCCGGAATAGATCGATGCCGGGTCGAAATGATGCACGACGTACGAGTATCCCGTGCGAGCAATCTCGAACAGAAACGCGCTCGCGACACCGCCGATCGCGGCCTGCTTCCACCGCACGCGGCGATGCGGCAGCAGTTTGTACAGCGCAAAGAAGACGACCGCGAGCAGCACCGAGGCGAGAATGCGGCCGATTACGTACATCAAGGGGCCCATCGCTTGCGTGGTGTGCAGTCCGAATTCGCTGAGCACTTTCACGCCATTCGAACGAGCGAGCGCGAGATAGGTGCTGACGATGATCCACGCGACGATCAACGCCGTAGAAATGAGCGTCGCGTAGACGTCCAGCAATTTCCCCCAAAGGATGCCGTGGCTCATTTCTTCGTCAAAGACGCGCGTCAGCACGGATCGCATCGCGCCGAAGAGGCGCGTCGAGAACCAGATGAACAGCACCGCACCGTACAGGCCGGCGCTGCCTCGCGAGCCGACGACTTCCTGCATCACCGGATCGAGCACCGATCCGTCACCGCTCACGGTATCGGGGAGCAGCGCTTGAAGAAAGCTGACGACGGCAGCGGCGCTGCTTCCCGCGTCGTTGAGCACATACCCAAGCCCCGACGCGAGCAGCAAAAAGAATGGCACGCCAGCCAAGACGATCGCGAAGGCGACACCACCCGCGAGGAAAAACAGATCGTCACTGGCGCCCTTTCGCCAGAGGCGATGGGCGTAGTCACGAACAGCGGCGAGCAGGGATTCTTCCCGCTCGCCGCCGACGATCGTCGCAGCCCGAACCGTCTCGGACTGCGTCACGCGAACGGATCGCGCGACCATGTGTCCACCCGGATTACTGCTCCATCAAGATGAGGAACTTCGAACCGGCCCAGAATTTCTCGGCGTTCGTGATCTTCAACCCGCCCTTGATGCGTCCGTTCTTGTCCGGCTGCACTTCGAGGCCGCCGACATCCTGCCGCGACACGACCTTGTACGTCTTGTCGGTGCGCGGGAATGCGATCTCGCTGACCTTCGTCTTGTCGATCGACGTGAAGTCGGCCGGGTTCAGGTCGCTGTTCGGCAGCGCCGTCTTGCCGAGGCCGATCACGCCGCCGGACTTCGTGATGATCTTCTTCTTGAACAGTTCATCTTCCGTGCCGATCACGTAGTACACGGTATTACGCTCGGTCGTCAGCGTCGACTTCTCGTCGACCAGCGTCGTCTTCTCGGCCGTCAACTGCGTCTTCTCGGCCTTCAGCGCGGTGTTCTCGCCCGTGAGCGCCGCGACCTGTTCGGTGAGCGTCGCGATCTCGGCCTTCTGGTTCTCGATGATCGACTTGAACGCGCTGATCGTCGAATCATACGCGGCGAGCTGCTTGGTCATCGCCGAGTTGTTGCCGGCGAGATCGGCGACGCGCTTGCGACTCGCGTTGAGCCGCGACTCACTTTCGTTCAGGCGGGCGGTGAGTTCCTTGACTTTCACCTTGATGGCCTCGCGCTGCTGCGCCGGCGTCAAGTTGTTCTCCATCTCGCCCGGCTTGCCAACGGTCGGCTTACCGGTGTTGCGGCTCTTCACGGTCGCGAGCTGCGTGTTCACGTCGGCGATGAATTGCGACGTCTGCATCACATCCTTGAGGAGCGAGTCTTTTTCGGCCGAGATCTGCTGGACCTGAACGAGCGTCTTCTCGAGTTCCGGCTTCGATTTGTCGCAGGCCGAAACGCCAACAACGGCGAGCGCGGCAGCAAACAAGGTCATCGTCTTCATGGTGGTACCTCCGGGGAGATCGTAGTACACGGGCGTCGCTTGCATCATGCAATCGCTACCCATTGAAACGGGGCCGGCTACTCGCCAGCGTCCGGATCGTCGGGAGCGATGTCCATCGCGTCGCCCCCGCTTACAGGTGCCGTACGATGCAACGGCACCTCCTTTACATACCGCGCGACGGCCTCAGAAGTGCCAGCAACGCCGAGCTGCGTGAAAAGAAATTCGAACTTCGCGTCGTAGGCAAAGGCGAGTTTCGCCGCGTCCGCCACCGGCAGCGACCACAATTGCTTCTTGAACGGGCCGATCGCCTTTTTCCGCGCCTTATAGAAGAACTGCTCGTCGGTGTCGCTCGCCTTGCGTTCTTCGGCGGCGTTTGTGCGCAACCACGCATAAATCTCTGTGCGCAGCGTCACAGGCAGATGATCGTAGAGCATGTTCTGGAAGCCGGTCGCGAGATGAATCTCGGCGGTTTCCGTGCGCGGGAAGTTGTGAAACGCGCTGTCCGGCAGCGTGCTCGCGCCGTGTTGCACCGCGCCGCTAATGCCGTAGTCTTTGCGCGCAATCTTGCCGAGTTCCTCAAGCGTATTTAAATCGAGACTCACGTCGGCGATCGAACCGTCGGCGAGCACGACGCCGCCGTGCGACGTTCCGCTCTGCACACTGATCTTCGAGAGGCCGATCATTCCCGGCGCTTCCTTCGCGAGCGTCCGGTTGTAGCCGTCCATGTATGCCTTCAACTCGACGACGGTCGAGTTCTCCGTGCCGACTTCGCCGATCTCGCCACCGAGCGAGATCGTTACGCCCTTCGGTTCGAGCGCGCGCACGTGCTTCGTGATCTCGACGCCGACCTCGTAGTTGAGGCGCTGCTGTTCATCGAGCGTCGCCTTCGAGAGATCGACGAGCGTCGACGTGTCGATGTCGACGTTCAGGAAGCCGGCGGCGATCGCCTCGGTCGCAAGGAGTTTCACGTTCGCGACTTCGCCCACCGGATCGGCGGCGTATTTCTTGTGATTCACCTGGAAATGATCGCCTTGAATGAACAGCGGTCCACGGAATCCTTCACGCAGCGCCGCCGCGATAATCACGGCGATGTATTCGGCCGGGCGCTGTTCAGTGTAGGCGATCTCCGAGCGGGCGATCTCCATGATAAACGCACCGGCCTTCAATTTCACGGCGGTGCGGAAAATCGCGCGGGCCGTGTTGTACGAGTCGCCGCGAATGTTCATCGCCGGGACGGTACACCCCGTCACGTCAGCGCGGCCGCGCGCCATGTAGAAGTCATGGATCGACGCCGAGCGCACACCGACGGCCTGTCCGATCTCCCAGATCGCCCATCGCGCCCACTCTTTCTCGTCGGCTGAGCCGAAGACGGCGAGACGAATGAGCGCGTCCATCTTGTCGGACGCGAGCTGCGCGGCATCGTGCACCGTGACGGAATCGGCGGTGACGGTCACCGCGGGGCCGAAGATGCGATTCAGTGCGTTGATCGGGGACATAGCGAGGGCTGAAGAGGGGGGACAGATGGAATTTGGCTCAGTCGACGATGACCTGCAATCCGTCGAAAGCGGGATATATCCCGTCCGGAAGCTCGGATTCGAGGTCGGCGTGCGCCTGGTCGTGCGTCAGATGCGTGAGGTAGGTGCGGTCAGCGCCGATTTCGCGGGCTATGGCAATCGCCTGGCCGAAACTCAGGTGCGTCGGATGCTCGGTGCGGAAGAGCGCGTTGAGCACTAGGACCTTGACGCCTCGGAGCGCCTCCATCGCGGCCGGCGGGATCGACTTCGCGTCGGTCACGTAGCCGACCTGCCCGACGCGATACCCGAAGACGCGAATCCGCCCGTGCGGCACCTCCAGCGGCATCACGTCGAGATCGCCGATCCGTGCGAGCTTCCCCGGGTCAAGTACGTGCACCGATCCCTCGGGCTTGAACGTGCCGGGAAGCGGCTTCATCGCGGGATCGAACACATACCGGAACTTCTGATCGAGACTCTCCATCGTCTCGGCCGGCCCGTAAAACGGGAGGGGCGAGGTGTGACGGATGGAAATCGCCCGGATGTCGTCGAGGCCGTGCGTGTGATCGGCGTGGTCGTGTGTGAAGAGCACGGCGTCGACGTCGGCGATCCCGGCGGCGATGAGCTGCAGCCGCAGCTCCGGCGGCGTATCAATGAGCAGCCGCGTCCCCTTGTCCTCGATCACGGCGCCGACCCGCGTGCGCTTGTCGCGCGGATCGGTCGAACGGCACACTGCGCAGTCGCAGCCGATCTGCGGAACGCCGAAACTCGTGCCGGTGCCGAGGAAGGTCAGCTTCACACGATTTCGACTTTGAGCTGATTGGTGGTGCCGGGAACGTCGAACGGAACGCCGGCCGTGACGATCAAGCGATCGCCGGCTTTCGCGAGACCGCGCTCGACGAGCGCCTTCCGCGCGAGGGCGGTCATCTGCTCGTACGTATCGCAATGCGGCACGAGCACCGGGACGACACCCCAGACGAGCGCCATCTGGCGATAGGTGCGCGCCTGATCGGTCAGCACCACAATCGGCACGCCGGGACGACGCGCCGCGACAATCCGCGCGCTGAATCCGGATTTAGTGAACACGACAATATTTGACGCGCCAATCAATCGCACCGCCGTGACCGACGCCGAAGCAATGGTCTCTTCGGTCGACGCCCCGCCGGCCTGCAAGCGGTCGATGCCGAGGCCGCGCGCCACGGGCAACGTCTCGGCGGCGTCGGCGATTCGACGCATCGCCTGCACCGCCATCACCGGGAACGCACCGGCGGCGGTTTCGGCCGAGAGCATCACGGCGTCGGTGCCGTCGAGGACGGCGTTCGCGACGTCGTTCGCCTCGGCGCGCGTCGGGCGAGGATTCTCGATCATCGACTCGAGCATCTGCGTCGCCGTGATCACCGGGCGGCCGTAGCGGTTGGCGAGGCCGATGATCCGTTTCTGCGCGAGCGGAACGTCTTCGAAGGGGAGTTCGACCCCGAGATCACCGCGCGCCACCATCACCGCGTCGCTCGCTTCGAGAATTTCCTCGAGGCGCATGAGGGCGCTGTCCTTCTCGATCTTCGCGACGACGAGCATGCCCTTCGGCAGCAGTTTACGGAGCGCGATGATATCCTCGGCGCGGCGCACGAAGCTGAGCGCGAGGTAATCGAGGTCCTGCTCGATCGCGAAGGCGATGTCGTCGAGGTCCTTCTCGGTGAGCGACGGCGCGGAGACATCGATACCGGGGAGGTTCATCCCCTTGTGCGACTTGAGCGGGCCGCCGTGCACCGTTCGCACGCGCACGCGATCGCCGTCGATCGCGATGACGGTGAACTCGAGGAGGCCGTCGTTGACGAGAATGCGGCCGCCGAGTCGGACGTCCTTGGCGATGTGATCGTAGGTGACGGGAATTTCCCCGGCCTGCGCGAGCCGCTCGTCGATGAACGTCAGCTCCTCACCGCTGACGATGGTGATCGTCTCGGCGAGATTACCAATGCGAATGCGCGGGCCCTGCAAGTCGCCGAGGATAGCGACGGGAAGACTGAGATCTTCGGAAATATCGCGAATCGTCGCGATGGTGCGCGCGTGCTGCTCGTGCGTGCCGTGGGAAAAGTTGATGCGGGCGACGTTGAGGCCGGCTTGGATCAATGCGCGAATGACTTCCGGCGATGCCGAGGCGGGGCCGAGGGTGCCGACGATTTTTGTGCTGTGTTGGGGCATGGCTTGCGGGTGTTCGGGCGGGAAATTGAAGTCGATTGGGACAAAACGGTGCTGGGGAAACTCAACGACGCCTCGGATTTACGCGGATCTTTCTCTAGGGGAACCGCGTGAACCTAATCGAGCGTGAAACGACGGATAAAATCTTGCGCGCGTTCTTTGATGTCGATAATCAGCTCGGCTACGGATTCCTCGAAAGCGTCTATCAGAAGGCGCTGGCCCACCGAATTCGCACGCTGGGAGCAGGCGTTCAGCTCGAAGCGGCAATTGAAGTGATCTTCGACGACCACGTTGTGGGTCACTACCGAGCCGATCTGATCGTGGCCGACGCGGTACTCGTCGAGGTGAAAACTGCCCGCCGAATCGTCCAAGACCATCAATCGCAACTGTTGCATTACCTGAAATCGACGCGAATTGAAGTTGGAATGCTTCTGAATTTCGGCGAGCGTCCAGAATTCAAACGCGTGATCTTCACGAATGAGGTCAAGGATTCACGCCCGTCCGCTCCGTGAAGATCCGAGGCGTCGTTAAGTCCCTAAGCGCTCAACACCTTCCCCAGCGCCTTCGCCTTCCCTTCCAACCCCGCGATCAGCGTATCAAACGACTTCTGAAAGCTCGCCAGCCCTTCGGCGAGCAGCTGATCGGTCACCGCAGTGAGCTCGATCCCGTGCGCCGCGATGAGCTTCAGCGCCGTACGTGCCGCGTCGACGTCGACATCTACCGAGCGCACGACCTTGCCATGATCGCGGAACGCATCGAGCGTCGCCGGCGGGAGCGTGTTCACGGTGTCGGCACCGATCAATTCTTCGACGTACTTCACGTCGCTGTACGCCGGATTCTTGGTGCCCGTGCTCGCCCACAACGGACGCTGCACGCGCGCACCCTTCGCGACGAGGGCCGCCCAGCGCGGGCCGGAAAACTTTTCAAGGAAGAGCGCATACGCCAGCTTCGCGTTCGCGACCGCCGCGCGCCCCATCAGTGCCGCCGCTTCCGGCGTGCCGATCTTCTCGAGACGCTTGTCGATCTCGCTGTCCACTCGGCTCACAAAGAAGCTCGCGACGCTCGCGACGTTCGTGATGTCGCCGCCCGCCTTCACGCGGTCTTCGAGACCGCCCAGGTAGGCCTCGATCACCCGCGCGTGCGCCTCGACCGCGAACAGCAGCGTCACATTCACGTTGATCCCGTCAGCGATGAGCTGTCGCAGCGCGATCACGCCCTCGGCGGTGCCGGGAACCTTGATCATCACGTTCGGGCGATTCACTGATTTCCAGAGTCGATGCGCTTCAATGATCGTCGCCGTTGCATCGTTCGCCGAGCTTGGGCTCACTTCGATCGAGACGTATCCGTCGTGCGCCTTGGTGTCCGTGTAGACGCCGGCGAAGAGATCGCAGGCGACACGGACATCAGTGCTCTCGACGAGCTCGAACATTTCCCACGCGGTGTGCTCGCCCGGCGCGGCGGCGATCTGCGCGTCGTAGGCCGTCCCCTGCGCGAGCGCCTTCTCGAAGATCGTCGGGTTCGACGTCATCCCCATTAGGGCTTCGTCGCGGATGCGCCGCGCGAGCTCGCCGTTGTGCAGCATCACACGATCGATGTAATCGAGCCAGATCGACTGGCCGGCGGCGTGGAGGGCGTGGAGCGGTGTGGTCATCGTCGAAGCCAAAGTGGGGGGAGTGAGGACTATCCCTAAAAGTAGCGAGCGCGGGCGTCGGATGCAGTTCCGACGCCCGCGCAGTTGCCCCTCGCTTGAGTCACGATTCGGCGACGCCCGATTACATCGCCTTGATCTTGACCCCGTAGCCGCCCGTATCCCAGTGCATCATCAGCATGCCTCCGGCCATAAAGACGCGATAACGCTCTTCCACGGTCCCCATCCCGGCGTGCTTTTCGACCGGAATCCGAACCAAGTCCTGCGCGGCATCGTAACCGGTGCCCCAGAGCGGCGGCGCGTTCGACGCCGACGAGGCCATCAGTTGCTTGTTGAGGATCACGAACGACTGGCCCGCCGAAGGGAGCAGCCAGATGGTGTAGGTACCGGCGGGCACGTGCGCGCCGCCGATCATCAGGTCTCTGTCCGTCGAGAACCGCGCCGCGGCGTTGGCGCCAAATCGCCAGACCGTATCAAACGGGACGAGCTTGCCCCAGATTTCACGGCCGCGCTTGGCTGGACGGCCGTACTCGAGTGTGATATGCGCGCCGCCGACGTCTGCGCGGAGAGTGTCGCGCGTCGATGCGGCGCCCATTGACTGGCCTGCGGCGTCTGCGGCACTCCACTTCGCGGCGATCGCCATCACATCCGCGCCATTCACGAGCGTCACGAGCACCTTCTGCGTCGTCTTCGCGCCGTCGACGTGCACCACATGGCCGGACTTATCCAACTTGTAGCCGACCGGAAAGCCGCCGTTCACGATCTCGGCGGAGTCCGAGCCGATCAGGCGCACGACCACTTTGCCGGGCGCGTTCTGCGCCGCCGCGATACCGAGCGAGAGCACCGTATCACTCTTGCTGCGCTTGGCCTGCGCGATCACGAGCTCCGAATAGGCGTACGACCCACCAAGCGCCGGGAGCGTCCCCTTGGGCACCATCGTCCGACGGATACTCGGCGCGCCGTTCATCGTCATCTCGCGCACGATCGTGTCGCCGACGATAGTCAGCTTGATTCCCGTCGGCTGTCCCGGAAACGGCGTGCCATCGGCCTTGAGAATCGCCTGCTCCAGTCCGGTGACCGAACCGTCCTTCGCGAGCATCAGCGTGTACTTCACGACGCGAGTCGCGGGGCTCTTCGTGACGATCGTCCCTTCGACTTTATCGGCCGAGCGTGTGAAGCGTTCAACCGATAGCGTGTCATTGCCAAGCCGCGAGACATACACCCCGGACTGGGCCGACATCGTGGCGGGAACAAGGAGCAGGGCCGCTGCGGCGGCCTGAAGCACCGTGCGTTTCATCATCGAACTCCGGATTTGGTTGGTATCGCCCGTCAAAACTACTGCGATCGGCCAGCTTTCGCGCTGCGCACCCCTGCGCCAACTTTGCGGGGCTGGACCGACGCAGCTATCAACGACCATTCGGAGTGAACCGTGCCAAAAGACTATCCCGATCATCACGACGCTGAACTCGTCATTAAGTTCTATGAATTGCGCCGCGATCCGCTGATGCGTGAAGCGCGCGACAAGATGGCGCGGTTCGTCCCGAAGACGTTCGACGAAATCGCCGCCGCTCTCAAGCCGGACCATCCGCTCAACGCGTCGCTCCGTCAGGTGACGTCGTACTGGGAAATGGTGTACGGGATGGCCGCGCACGGCATTATCCACCCCGAATTCCTGCTCGAGAGCAACGGCGAGGGGATTTTCATCTTCTCGCGGTTCGAGCGGTTTCTCGAGCAGTATCGCGCCGCATCGGGGCCGCGCGGTTTCAAGAACACGGAGTGGATCGCGAACAACACCGAACTCGGCAAGATGCTGCTGGCGCGCCATCGCGGCCGCCTCGAAGCGATGCTCGCCGCGAAGTAGGCAGCGCGGCGAACGTCGCCGTCTTGATTTAGAGGCGGCGGGCCATGAGGACGTCATCCTCGGGCTCGCCGCCGAAGACGAAGGTGTGCCTTCCGACGTGGGCGAACCCCATCTTCTCATAGAAGCGAATGGCGCGGCGGTTGTGCTGCCAGACGCCGAGCCAGAGCGTCTCGAATCCGTCGGTGCGTGCGGAGTCGACGACGGCGTCCATGAGCCGCGCGGCGACGCCGCGGCCGTGCCAGTGCTCGCCGACGTAAAATCGCTCGACTTCGACGGCCCGTATCGAATCCACGTGATCGGGAACGGGATTCGCGCGGAGTGATGCGAAGGCCCCCCATCCGCCACCGGGAGCATCAATCACCATCACGCGCCGCTCAGGATCGGCGAGCTCGGCG
>JAYVPN010000223.1:0-11658 GCA_043757365.1 Gemmatimonadota bacterium
GAAGACGATCGCGTGATGATGCAGCACCTGCGAGGCGTATTCGAGCGCCGCCGAAAGATCCGTTCGGCCGCCGGAGGAGGGCCACGCCAGCACGTCTCGCACGAGACGCAGCGCATGCCGCCGCCCTTTGCGCGGCGGCACGACATGTTCGACTTTGTCGGAACAGAGAATGAGCCCGACACGATCGTTGTTGCGCGTTGCCGTCAGCGAGAGCACGGCCGCAAGCTCGGCAGCCATCGCCTGTTTGTCGTGCTCGCCGGTGCCGAATCGCGTTGAGCCTGAGCAGTCGACGACGAGCAAGACGGTGAGTT
Organism: Gemmatimonadota bacterium; assembly: GCA_043757365.1. GTDB lineage: Bacteria > Gemmatimonadota > Gemmatimonadetes > Gemmatimonadales > Gemmatimonadaceae > Fen-1231. The sequence goes on from JAYVPN010000223.1 coordinate 312, forward strand.
CGCGTTCTTCGACGTAGCGCTTTACGAAGAGCCGCCGCATGCGCGCACTGACGTTCCAGTCGATGGTGCGCACTTCGTCGCCCGCCTGATATTCGCGGACTTCGGAGAACTCCATCCCCTGCCCTTTGAACACCGACCGGTACTCGCCGACGAAGCGCGAGTTCACCAGTCCGCGCGTGCGGAGTTCGATGCGTTTGACCTGCCGGAGAATCTCCGGCGCGATGCCGATCATCTCGTTGCGTTACGGCGAGGGAACGGCGTCGAGCACGCGGGTGATGACCTGCTCGCTCGTCACACTCTCCGCCTCGGCCTCGTACGTCAGGAGGACGCGGTGGCGGAGTACGTCGGGGGCCATCGCCTTCACGTCATCCGGCGTGACGAACTCGCGACCGCGCAGGAAGGCGTGGGCGCGCGAGGCCTGCGCGAGGGAGATCGTCGCGCGCGGGCTGGCACCGAATTCGATTAATGGCACGAGATCGGCGAGCTTCGCATCGGCCGGCGAGCGCGTCGCATGGACGATGTCGACGATGTAATCGACGATGCGATCGTCGAGGAACATCGCGGCGACCCGTTTGCGCGCCGCCATGATCTGGGCCGGCGTCGCGACCGCTTGGACGTCAATTGGTTCACCGCCCGACATCCGGCGCATGATCTCTTTTTCTTCGTCGCGAGTGGGGTAACCGACGCGCAGCTTCAGCATGAAGCGATCGACCTGCGCTTCGGGGAGCGGATAGGTGCCTTCCTGCTCGATCGGATTCTGCGTCGCGAGGACGAGGAATGGCTCGACCAGCGGAAAGCTCGTGCCGCCGATCGTCACCTGTTTTTCCTGCATCGCTTCGAGGAGCGCCGCCTGCACCTTGGCCGGCGCGCGGTTGATTTCGTCGGCGAGCACGATGTTCGCGAAGATCGGTCCTTTCTTCACGGAGAACGTGCCGCTCGACTGATCGTAGATCTGTGTGCCGACGACGTCGGCGGGGAGCAGATCCGGCGTGAACTGGATGCGACTGAACGTCGTGTGAACCGACTCGGCGAGTGTTCGGACCGTGAGTGTCTTGGCGAGCCCCGGCACGCCCTCGAGCAGCACGTGACCGCCGGTGAGGAGCGAAATCAGCAGGCGCTCGACCATCACGTCCTGGCCGACGACGCGGCGCGCGACTTGATCGATGACCTGCTGGATGAGCGTGTGGTCGACTTCGGCTTGGGTAGGTTCGGGCACGTCGCGACTCAGTTGAATGGCTGGCTGGAGACTCAGGAAACCGTGGAACTCGCTGCGGGAGTTCTACCCCGCAGAACGCGCCAGGGCCTCAAGGAGTTTGCGTTCGCGCTGATTGAGGGCGCGGCTCGTTCCCGACGGCATCGCGCCGAGCTCGATGGGGCCGAACTTCGTGCGAACGAGTCGCAGCACCTCGAGGTCAAGCGCCTCGCAGAGACGCCGTACTTCGCGATTGCGCCCCTCGGAGATGCTGATCGCGAATTCCCAAGTACGATTGCCGAGCGGAATCGCCTCGACGTGATCGGGACGCACCAGCCCGTCTTCGAGTTCGACGCCGCGCTTGGCCTGCACGACGGCATTCGGCGCGTTGCCGCGGACCGTCGCGACGTAGGTTCGCTCGACGCCGGTGCTCGGATGGGTCAGCGCGTGCGCCGCATCGCCGTCGGTCGTCATGAGGAGGACGCCCTCGGTCATGTAGTCGAGTCGGCCGACGTACGTGAGACCCGGCGTATGCTCGACGAGATCGAAGACCGTGCGGCGTCCACCTGGATCTTTCGCCGTCGTGAGGACGCCGGTCGGCTTGTTGAGCAGAATCCACTTCGACGCCACCGGCGCGCCGACTTTCTGTCCGTCGACGGTGATCACGTCCGTGAGCGGATTGACCGATTGCCCCGTCTGCGCGACAACACCGTTCACCGACACCCGGCCGGCGGCGATCATTTCTTCCGCTTTGCGCCGCGACGCGATACCGGCTCGGGCCAGCGCGCGCTGGAGACGCATGGGCTCGGCCACTATTCCGCCTGGCCGGAAGCGCCCACGGGGCTACCTGCCAGAGCAAGCGGCACCGGTTCGCGACGGAGCGCGATCGCGAGTTCGTCGACGCGCGGCAGCTCTTCGAGATGACGCAACGCGAACTGTTCGAGAAAGAGCGCCGTCGTGCCGTAGAGCAGTGGACGGCCCAGTCCTTCGCCGCGGCCGACGACTTCGATCATGCCGCGTTCGAGCAGCGACTTGAGAATCGCGCCGGCATCGACGCCGCGAATCTCGGCGACGTCGGCACGGCCGATCGGTTGGCGATACGCGATGATCGCCAGCGTTTCGAGTGCCGCGCCAGAGAGCCGCTGCGGCCGCACGGCCATCTGGGCCCGCTCGATCGCTTCGGTGTACTCGGGGCGGGTCAGAATCTGATAGCCGCCGCCCTGTTCGACGAGCTCGACGCCGTGTCCATCGACGTCGTAGTGCTCGCGCAGTTCATCGAGCGCCGACTGGACCGCGGCCGGTGACGCTTCGGTGTCGAGGGCGGCAAGTTCGTCAGTCGGAATCGGCCGCGGGCTCGCGAAGAGCGCGGCCTCAAGCAGCTTCGCCAGCGAGTTCACGGCGGATCTCCACGTCAGCAAAAGGTTGGATTTGGGCGACCTTGATCTCGCTGCTGCGCGCCATCTCGAGCAACGCGAGGAGGCAGGAGAGGACTTCCCACGGTTCGGGATTTTCACGAATGACATCGCGCCAGCGCGCGGTCGCGCGCAAGGCAATCACGGCGCGCACCGTGGTCATCGCGCCGTCAACGTCGAGCGAGCGCGGGATGACTTCATGGAGCGTCGGCTTTCTCGCGGCACGCAGCACGCGATCGACGGCGAGCAGCAGTTCGGCGAGCGAGAGCGCCAGTGGCGCCTGCGGCGGGGCGGCGAGAATCGGCGTGTAGGAGCGCGCGAAGCGGTTGCGGCGGTCTTCGCCGAGGCGTTCGAGGACGTCGACGACCTCGCGCATTTGCTGATACTCGAGGAGCCGGCGCACGAGTTCGGCGCGCGGATCTTCCCACTGGACTTCGCCGTCGCGGCGCGGCAGCAGCATGTGCGCCTTGATGCGCAGCAACCGCGCCGCCATCTCGAGATATTCGGCGGCTTCGTTGAGCGCGAGTTCGCGCATTCGCACGAGGAACTGCTCGCAGATGCGGGCGATCGGAATGTCGTAGATGTCGACCTTCTCATCGCGGATCAGCGAGAGCAGCAGATCGAGCGGTCCGTTGAAATGCGCCAGATCGACGACGAAGCCGCCTGGGGCACCGCCTGGGGCACCGCCTGGGGCACCGCCGAGCGTGGCACCGAGCGTGGCACCCGTTGGGGAGGTCATAGCGAGGTCCACTGGCTGTGGATGACGAAAGGCGCGATAAGGTTGCGGGCGAACTCCACGAGCAGCATTGCGGGTTTCATCCAAGCATCGAAGACCGGGCGCCCAAAATTGAGTAACAGCAGCAGGATGACGATCCCGTACGCGCCGACCCGCTCGTACCGCGCCGCCCACGACTTGGGCATCAGATACTTCGCGACGTGCGAACCATCGAGCGGCGGAATCGGAAAGAGATTGAACGCGGCGAGCACGAGATTGATGGCGATGCCGTTGAAAAACATCACCTGCAGAATCGAAATGGAATCGTTCAGGTCGGGAACCAATCGTCCAAGGTACCAAAGGGCGATTGTGAGCGGAACGAGGAGAATCGCGATACCGATATTGGCGGCGATACCGGCGAGCGAGACGATGATGTCGCCGCGGACGCGGTGCCTGAAATTATCGGGCTGAACCGGAATCGGTTTGGCTCCGCCGAAGGCCATCGTTCCGCCCGAACCGACGAACGTGATGATCGGCATAAAGATCGTCATGATCGGATCGATATGCTTTATTGGATTGAACGTCAGCCGCCCCAGCTGGTGGGCGGTGTCATCGCCCTGCGCGAGTGCGGCACGCCCGTGCGCATACTCGTGCGCGACCATCGAAAAGAGCAGGACCGGCGCGATAAGTAGAAATCGTTCCAATGTCGGGCGGGTTCGGCGCGGAGAAGAGGCCCTCGCGGGCAGTCGGAGGGAAAGGTATGGGAGGGAGCTCGGAGAGTCAAAAGCATTGCCCCCGTTGACTTTCGCTCTCGGCGAGGGCTATCTTGTACTCTCGCCCGTGCTCTGCGCGGGCGTATTTGCGTCGTGATGCCCCGCCCCGGGTGGGTCATCCTTACCTACTGTTAGAGAGATCGTTTCGTGCCGAGAATTGCGTCCGCGAAAAAGAACATGCGGAAGTCGCGCGCTGCTGCCGTGCGTAACCGCGCGCAGCGTTCCGCCCTGCGGACCGCTCTGAAAACCGCCAAGTCCGAGACGGCTACGCCGGAACAGACGAAGACCGCAACGAGTCTGCTCGATCGTGCCGCTCGCAAGGGTCTTATTCACAGCAACGCCGCGGGCCGCCAGAAGTCGAAGCTCGCGAAGGCTGCGAAGAAGGCGTAAGTATCAGTCCGTTGCTGAGAAAAAAAAGCGGGCCGCGATCATCGCGGCCCACTTTTTTTGTCGTGCTGACGATCAGAACGCAGCCAGTTCCCCGCCGCAGCGCTCGCAGTACCACTCGGTCGGATAGTTCAGCGTGCCGCACTCACCGCATTTGAGCGACTTCACCGCTTCGGAACTGAGCGGCGTCGGAACCGCGAACGTCCCCGAGGCGCGGAACGCCCCGCTCTCGCGCGCCTGATCCGACGGCATTTCGAGCGGCGGCTCCGGCACGGCGAACTGCTCGGAAGTAGACGGACGGGCGAGCCCGGACCCGCCGTTCATTCCCGACGACGAGACACGCGACATTCCGCCGCTCGATCGCCCGCCGATCGACGGACGTGACGGCGGCTCCTCGATCGGTGCGGCGACTGACGGAACGGACTTCACCGCTTCCGGCACCGCAGCCGAACTCTCGGTTGCCGCGCCCGCGAACGGCGTGTTGCGCCCGAGCACCGAGCGGAGAAAGGCGAGTTCATCGACATCGGCCGTCTCGCGCGCGTTCACGGCGCCGCTCGCGCGGGCCTGGGCCTTCGGCGGCTCCGCCGGAAAATCGGGCTCCGGTTCGGCGCTCATCGGCGCCGGAATCCACTGCCTCGTGTACGGCGCCGCTGCCGCGGCCGCGTCCACCTGAGCTTCCGTCACCGGTTCGGCGGTCACCGAGAGGCGCGGGGCGGGTGCAGCCGGCGCTGAATCGGCGACGCGCTGCGTCGCTTTCGGCGGGGTCGGCGCGGCTTCGGCGAGTAACTTTTCGAGCGTCGCGAGCTCCGCGTGCAGGCGCTCGCGTTCCGCCGAGAAGCCGCCGATCGCCGCGTCGAGCGAGTCGCTGAGCGTCGTCCATTCCTCATCGCTGTATTCACCCACCGCCGCGCGAAGCTCGGCTTCGGCGCGTTCGTCGCTCTTGGCGCGCATCAATCCGTCCTGCGTCGCCAGCGACTCCCGAAGCGTCGCGACCAGCACCTGAACCGCGCCGGTCTCAGACGAAAGCTTTTTCTGCGCTTCGGCGAGACGCACTTCGTAATCGCTGTGCACCTTGGCGTAGACGTGCGCCGGCGTGGACGCGCGCTTCGACTCGAGCTGCGCGAGCCACTGCTCGTATTTCCGACGCTCCGCGAGGAGCGCCTCGATTCCATCGATCTGTTTCGTCTGCGATTTGCTCATCGGGAAACTCTGGTGATACGAACGGCCGTGCGCGCCGATTCCAGCGCCCGCACCTCCGCTCGCGTAAGCCGCGTCACGCCCCCAAGCTGCCGGGCCGCGAGCAGAATGCGCGCGGCGTGTTCGAGACTTTCCATCCGCTGATGGGCAACGGTGAGAGACGGCCCGACCGCGACCGCCCCGTGATTCGCCATCAGCACAACATCCGCTCCATCGAGCGCCTTCGCCACCAGCGCGGCGACCTCCCGCGATCCCGGCGGCGCATACCGTACCATTGGCACCCGTCCGACATTGTACACCATCTCGGCCAATGCGTCATAGTCGAGCGGCACTCCGGCGACCGCGAAGCCCGTCGCCGTCGGCGGATGCGCGTGGACCACGGCGCCAATGTCCGATCGGGCCACGTACGCCGCGAGATGCACCTGCACCTCGCTCGACGCCGTTCCCCGCCCGCTCACCTTCGACCCATCAGGACGGAGGAGGATCAGATCCTGCGCCCGAACGTCAACTTTTGATGCACCCGCCGGCGTGACGAGAATACGAGCGCCGATGCGCACGCTGACGTTCCCGTCCTGACCGGCGATCAACCCCCGTTCGTACAGCCGGTGACAGACCTGAACGACCGCGCGCCGCGCCTCCGTTGCCGTCGGCGGGCTTCCCTTCACCTCACCTTTCCCCTTGGTGGACGATCTTCCCGTCCACGATGGTACACCAGACGACACCGGAGAGGGTTCGGCCGGCATACGGGGTGTTTCGCCCCTTCGTCTTAAACCGCGTTGGATCGACCGTCCACTGGCGGTTCGGGTCGAACACCGTAACATCGGCGATCGTCCCCTTTCGCAGGTTGCCGCCCGGCAGATGGAAGAGCTTCGCGGGAGCGCAGGCCATTTTATCGACGAGCGTCGCCAGCGAGATGATCCCCGGCGTGACGAGCCAGGTGAGATTCACCGCGAGCGCCGTCTCGAGACCGACGATGCCGTTCGGCGCGTCGGAGAACTCACGCTCCTTCTCGTCGTAATGGTGCGGCGCGTGGTCGGTGGCGATCACGTCGATCGTGCCGTCCTTCACCGCCTGCTGCAACGCCTCGACGTCGTCGAGCGAGCGCAGCGGCGGGTTCATCTTCGCGTTCGTGTTGTAGCCCTCGACCTCATCTTCGGTGAGCGAGATGTGGTGCGGGCAGACTTCCGCCGTCACATTGATGCCGCGATCCTTGCCCCAGCGAATGAGCTCGACCGAGCCGCGCGTGCTCATGTGGCACAGATGCACGTGGCCGCCGGTACGACGCGCGAGCAGAATATCGCGGATGGCCATAATCTCCTCGGCCTCGGCGGGAATCCCCTTGAGCCCGAGCCGCGCCGAGACGAGCCCTTCGTTCATCGCGCCGCCGTCGGCGAGCGTCGGCTCCTCGCAGTGATCGGCGACCGGAATGCCGAAAGCGCGCGCGTATTCGAGCGCCGTGCGCATGAGTTGTGCGCTGACGACCGGCTTGCCATCATCGCTGACCGCGACGGCGCCGGCGCCGACCATTTCGCCGAACTCCGCGAGTCGCTCGCCCTTCTCGCCGATCGAAATCGCACCGATCGGATAGACGCGCGCGGCATTCGCGGCGCGTCCCTGCTTGAGTACAAAACCGATCGCCGCCTGATTATCGGTGACCGGATCGGTATTCGGCATCGCGCACACGGCGGTGAATCCGCCCGCCGCCGCGGCACGGGCGCCGGTGGCGATCGTCTCGACGTCCTCGCGGCCCGGCTCGCGCAGATGACAATGCACGTCGATGAAACCCGGGCTTACCACCTGGCCGACGCAGTCGACGACGGTCGCGCCATCGGGCGTGCCGATTGTGCCGCCGACACTTTCGATTTTGCCGTTGCGGAGGAGCATGTCACCGACCGCGTCGAGATTGCTCGACGGATCGAGGAGGCGGCCGCCTTTCAGAAGAATATCGGTCACGTGTTCACCATCGCCGATTCGGCGAGCGCCGGCGCGTTGCCGGAGAGGAGATAGAGGACGGCCATGCGCACGGCGACGCCGTTCGTCACCTGATCGAGGATGACGCTGTGCGGACCGTCGGCGACATCGGAGTCTATTTCGACGCCGCGGTTCATCGGGCCGGGGTGGAGAATGAGAATGTCGCGCTTCGCTTTCTCGAGCCGCTCGCGCGTCACGCCGAAGACGCGGTTGTACTCGCGCTGCGACGGGATGTAGCCGGCGGTCATCCGTTCGAGTTGCAGGCGCAAAATATTAAGCGCGTCGGCCCATTCGATCGCCTGCTCGATGCGGTCGAAAATCGTGACGCCCATTTCGCCGATCGCGTTCGGCAGCAGCGAACGCGGCCCGCAGACCGCGACCTCGGCGCCAAGTTTTTTGAGCCCCCAGATGTTCGAGCGGGCGACGCGGGAGTGCAGCACGTCACCGCAAATACAGATCTTTTTTCCCTCGAGCGTGCCGAAACGCTGGCGCAGCGTCAGCATGTCGAGGAGGCCCTGCGTCGGGTGCTCGTGCATCCCGTCGCCGGCGTTGATGACGTTGCTTTCGATGCGCTCCGCGAGAAACTTCGCGGCGCCGCTCGAGGGATGGCGGATCACCACCATGTCGATTTTCATCGCCTCGAGATTGCGCGCCGTATCGACGAGCGTTTCGCCCTTCGAGACGCTCGATCCGCTCGGCGTGACATTCACCGTATCGGCCGACATCCGCTTCTCGGCGAACTCGAACGAGATGCGCGTTCGCGTGCTCGCCTCAAAAAATAGATTGACGATCGTCGCCCCGCGCAGCGTCGGCACCTTCTTGATCGCCCGCTCGGAGATTTCGCGGAGCGGTTCGGCAGTGTCGAGAATGAGATTGATTTGCGCGGCAGTGAGATACTCGAGGCCGAGGAGGTCTTTCCCGAGCGGCGACGTCATGCCGCGCCCGTCGACGCGAGCACGACTTCATCGCGTCCGTCGAGTTCGGTGACGAAGACGTCCACCCGTTGGTCCGGTGCGACCTCGACGTGTTTACCGACGACGTCGGGCTGGATCGGCAGCTCGCGGCCGCCGCGGTCGATCAGCACGGCGAGCGCGACGCGCGCCGGCCGGCCGAAGTCGGCGAGCTCGTCGAGCGCCGCGCGGATCGTGCGTCCGGTGTAGAGGACGTCGTCGATGATCACCACGCGCATCCCTTCGATCGACACCGGCAGGAGCGTCTTGCCGACGACCGGGCGCGGCCCGACCGTCTGGAGATCGTCGCGATAGAGCGTGATGTCGAGCGCGCCGATCGGGACGTCGATCCCCTCGCGCGCCTTGATCACGGCGGCGATTCGGGCGGCAATCTGGACGCCGCGGCGCTGGATGCCGACGAGAATGAGGCCGTCGGTGCCGTCGTTGCGCTCGACGATTTCGTCGGCCCTTCGCGAAACCGTGCGCTCGAGGGCACGGGCGTTCAAAACAATCGACGCGGAGGTGGGCATGTCGAGAGTGAAATATGTCGGTCGCGCGGCCGGAAATAAAGCGGCAGACGCCAACCGGTTGCGTGCACCCCACGCAGGCGGCGAGTTTGTGGGGATATGATCGGCTCCGGCGCAGGCACCCCCCACCTCTCGCTGGTCGTCCCCGTCTACAACGGGGAGGACCGGTTGCCCACGGGGCTCGCCCAGCTGTATGCCTTTCTCGCCGAGCAGGCGTACGACGCCGAGCTGATCCTCGTTGATGACTGCAGCGCCGAACCGGCGGCCCGCATTTTACGCGAATTCGCGGCCGGACGTCCCGGCGTCACGCTCTTACGGAACGACCCGAACGGCGGAAAGGGCGTTTCGGTGGGGCGCGGGATGATTGCGTCCGTCGGTCTGTTCCGGATTTTCACGGACGCCGACCTCGCCTATCCCCCGTCGGAGATCAACCGGATCCTCCGCGATCTGGAGACCGGTGCCGACGTGGCGATTGCCTGCCGCGTGCTCCCGGAATCGCGATATCTCATAAGCCCGAGCTTTTTCCACTACCTGTATACGCGTCATGTGATGAGCCGCGTCTTCAACGCGCTCGTCCGCGCGGTGCTGCTGCGCGATGTCCTCGACACACAGGCCGGCCTCAAGGGATTCACGGCACAAGCTGCCAAGGCGGTCTTCCCGCGCCTGACGATTCCGCGATTCGGTTTCGACGTCGAGGCGCTGTTTGTCGCCCAGAAGCACGGCTTCACCGTGCGACAGACGGCCGTGAACTTCCGCTACGACGAGGAGCCGACGACAGTGCGGTTCGCGCAATCGGCGTTTACGATGGCGGCCGAGGTGCTGCAGGTGCGCCTCAACGACTGGCGTGGCCGCTATAAATAGCGCGACGTCTCATCCATCGGCCGCTCGCACGCGGCTGATCATCAATGCCGACGATTTCGGCTTTACGCCGGCTGTTACGGCTGGCATCCTCGAGGCTTATCACGCCGGTGCCGTGACCTCGACCTCGATGATGGTACACTGCCCCGGCTGGGACGATGGCGTGCGCCAGAGCCGTTCGGCCCCCTCGCTCGGCATCGGACTGCATCTGAATCTGCTGGTCGGCACGCCGCTCACTGCGGCGGCGAGTCTCATGGATCGCGCTGCGGGGACGTACGCGGCACTTCGCGAGATCGTGATGCGCGGCCTGACGCTTCGGCTCGACGCCGCCGAGATCGAGGCCGAGTGCGAGGCGCAGCTGCAGGCGCTGCGCGACGCGGGCATCGCGCCAACGCACATCGACTCGCATCGCCACACGCACGCGCTACCGGTGATCCGCTGGGCGGTGGCGAGGGTTGCCGCGCGTCATCGGTTGCCGCTACGGCGTCCGGTGGAATCGCATCGCCGGTTTCTGAACGATCTGCCGTCGCAGCTCCATCGCGCGGTGATCGCCGCATCGTGGCGGGTCACGTCTGTGGGCGCACAACAGACCGCCGCGCCTGATCACTTTATCGGCGTGTCGATGCAGGGCGGCGAGCAGTTCGCCGCGCAGCTGTCCGTCGTACTCGATACACTCCCCGCGGGATCGGTCGAGATGATGGTCCATCCCGGCGGAGTTGACGACGCCCTCCGCGCCGTCGACGGTTACACCTGGCAGCGAGAACGGGAGCTCGCCGCGCTTACCTCACCGGCCGTGCGCGAGCGGCTCGGCCGCGGTGATATTGCGCTCGTTCGTTTCAGCGATCTCTGACGGCCGGCCGGCGTTGCGAATAACGCCGAGCAACTCGAGCTGTATCGCGATCCAGAGCGGAATCAGCGGCAGCGTTTTCATCAGATACGGCACGTAGTACGCGCGGTACAGCGCACGCGGCATGAGATCGGTGCTCGCGAGATTCACGATCGCGAAGACCGCGACGATCATCACCGTGCGCCAGGTCGCTCGCTCGGATGCGGCGAACCAGATGGCCGCACCGATCGTCGCGATCACGTACGACGGCGACTCGGCCTGGTGGTTGAACAGCACACAGAACACCAGCAGGCTCGCGAGCAGGTGGATCCGGAAGGCTCGCTCGCCAAACCGGCTTCGCTGAGTGATCAGGGGCAGCATCAGGATCACGAGCCCCACGCGCTGAACCGGCCAGTGGGGCCAGTCCACACCGCACCAGACACGGAACTGTCCCATCAGACCTGCGTAGAGGTCGGCGCCACCAGTGCCATAGCGCGGCATCAGATCGGTCGACATCAGGTTCACGATCACGATGCATG
>JAYVPN010000224.1:0-3123 GCA_043757365.1 Gemmatimonadota bacterium
GCGCTGCTGTTTGCCTTCGCTTTTCTTTCCGCTCCCGCGCTCCGGGCGCAGGAACACGGCGCGCCCGCTGCGGGAGCCGCCGGCGCTGCAGCGAACAAGCACGACGACATCATCACGCCGCACATCACCGACGCGCACTACATCGAAGTGCCGTCGTTCGGGCACGGACTCGCGAAGGAAATCGAGCTGCCGCGCTGGGCGCCCGTTCATATCGGGTCGTACGAGCTCGATCTCTCGCCGACGAAGCACGTCGTGATGCTCCTGATCGCATCGACGCTGCTCTGCCTCATTCTGATTCCTGCCGCGCGGTCGCACAATCGCAGCACCGCCGCCGGAAAGGCGCCCAAGGGGACGGCGAACGCCGTCGAGGCGCTTGTGCTCTACATGCGCAATGAAGTCATTCTGCCGAACGTCGGGCATCACGGCGACGGCTTCGTCCCGTTCCTGCTGACGATCTTCTTCTTCATTCTCGCCGCGAATCTGCTCGGGCTGTTCCCGTACATGTCGACTGCGACCGGCAACATCTCCGTGACGGCGACGCTGGCGATCATCACGTTCATCACGATCGAAGTCGCCGGCATGCGGGCGCTCGGCGCGGGCTACATCAACACGATCATTTTCTGGCCGAAGGATATGCCGATCGCGATGCGCGTTCCAATGTCGATGATCTTGTCGCCGGTCGAGTTAGCCGGAAAGATCACGAAGCCGTTTGCGCTCGCGATTCGTTTGTTCGCGAACATGACGGCGGGGCACATCGTCGTGCTGGCGCTGGTCGGGCTGGTCTTCACGTTCGCGTCGTGGGCCGTGAGTCCGGCGCCGATTGCGATGGCGGTGGCGATCATGTTCCTCGAGTTGATGGTGGCGTTCCTTCAGGCGTTCATTTTTACGTTGTTGGCTAGTGTGTTCATTGGGCTGGTGCGGGAGTCGCATCACTAACAGCGGTAGACAGTAGACCGTTTACGTGAGGGGCAGTCGGGGCGAGTTGCTCATGCAACGACTGGGTAGCTGGGCGAATGCCTGGTGAAACGTGTTGGGGCCCGGGAGCCCGGTGACACGAGTGCGAGTTGGTTGAGCGCGCGAGCTGAGTGGGACTACTCACTATTACTTTCGGAGTTTTACCATGATGTATCCTCTCTTGCAGGCTGCGGCGTACACCAAGGATTACATGGGTGCGTGGGCGATGATGGGTGCCGGTATCGGCGCCGGTCTCGCGATCATCGGTGCCGGTCTCGGCATTGGCCGCGTTGGCGGTCAGGCGGTTGAAGGCATGGCGCGTCAGCCCGAAGTGGCCGGCCGCATCCAGACGGCGGCACTGATCTTCGCCGCGTTCATCGAAGGCGCCGCGCTGTTCGCCGTCGTCGTGACGTTCCTGATCCAGAGCAAGTTTTAAATCGTTCTCGTTCGGCGGCGCCCCCGGGGCGTCGCCGAACGGAATCTTCCAACTGGAAACTCCAATGCGCTCGAAGTTCTTCTCCGCCGTTGCTCTGCTGCTGATCGCTGCGCCGGCGTATGCCCAGGAAGCCGCCGCGCTCGCCGAGTCGGCCGCCAAGCCGTCGCTGCTCACTCCGAGCGGTGGTCTGATGTTCTGGACGCTGATCATCTTCGCGGTCGTCTTCTTCATTCTCTCGAAGTTCGCCTTCGGTCCGATCACCGCTGCCGTGCAGGCGCGTGAGGCGGCGCTCGAAGCGGCGATCGCCGCAGCCCAGGCCGACCGCGAAGCCGCAGCGAAGCTCCTCGAAGAGCACAAGAAGAACATCGAGAACGCCCGCAACGAGGCGCAGCGCTTCATCGCCGAGGGCCGCGCGACGGCCGAGTCGATGAAGAGCGAGATGCTCGATGCGACGAAGAAGCAGCAGGACGAGATGCTCGAGCGCGCCCGACGCGACATCGAGTCCGAGAAGACGAAGGCGATCGACTCGCTCCGCAAGGAAGCGATCGACCTCGCGATCGCCGGTGCCAGCAAGGTGATCGAGCAGAATCTCGACGACGCGAAGAACCGCACGCTCATCGAGAACTACCTCGCCTCGATCGGCACGCGATAATGCGCGACGAATCGATCGCCCGTAACTATTCCGAAGCGCTGCTCGCGCTCGCCCGCAAGGCGAACGCGGCGACGGAGTGGGGCGTGCTCATCAACGCGGTCGCCTCGGCGATCGAGAGCGACGTGATGCTGCGCCGGTTTCTCGCGGCGCCGCAGATCAGCGGCGATCAGAAGATCGCCGTGATCGGCAAGGCGCTCGGCGACAAGGCGCCAGCGATGTTCGTGCGCTTTTTGCAGAAGCTCGTGACGAACCGCCGCCAGACGCTGATCCCCGAGATCGCGACCGAGTACGGTAATCTGCTCGATGCCGCGGAAGGACGCGTGCACGCCCGCGTGACCGTGGCTCGTGCGGCGAGTGAGGCCGATACGGCGGCGATCGCCGCGGCGCTGTCGAAGGCGTTGAAGAAGGAAGTCGTGCCGCACGTTGCGGTCGACGAGCGCATTCTCGGCGGCGTGATCGTGAAGTTCGGCGATACCGTGATGGACGGCTCGGTGCGCAAGCGTCTGGAGACGTTGCGGAACCGGATGGTCGGTGGCCGGTAGGGTTTGTGACGTGAGTCGCACAGGATAAGGCCGCTCCGAGGAGCGGCCTTATTTTTTTGCTGTCAGGGAGACAGATTTCTGCGGCATGAGTGACAATCCGCTGGACCGTCGCGCCTTTTTTTCGTTCGGGTTCCGGAAGGTGCTCGGGAAAGCGGCAGAAGTGGTGGAGAAGAAGTACTCGGCGAGCGAGTTCGTGCGGCCGCCCGGCGCGTTGCCGGAGATCGCTTTTCTTGCGGCGTGCACGCGGTGTGGCGAGTGCGAGACGGCGTGTCCGGTGAGCGCCATCCGCGCGCTTGGCACGGATCAGGGGCTCAGGGCCGGGACACCGATCATTGAAGTGAATGTGACGGCGTGCGTGATGTGTACCGATATGCCATGCGCGAAAGTGTGTCCGACGGATGCGCTCACTGTACCCGAGGATCTGTGGGCGAGTGTGCATCTATCGCGGATCGCGATCGACGCCGACCGATGCATTGCGTTTCGCGATGTCGAGTGCGGGGTATGCGCGCGGGTTTGTCCGGCGGGTGAGAGTGCGTTGC
>JAYVPN010000225.1:0-3109 GCA_043757365.1 Gemmatimonadota bacterium
CACCTCAGGGTTTCACGCATCAGCCAGGGGTACAGTTTTGCTGAATAACCTGCTGGAATCGAAACCGCAGAAGCAGCGCTCGACCGGCGGCGTGATCGCCAGCTTTGTGATGCACACGATCATCATATTGCTTGCGATCAAGGCGACGCTCAATGCGGGACAGAAGACGGAGAAGGTCGAGCAGAAGATCGACTTCGTCGACGTCAAGAAGGACGAGCCGCCTCCGCCGAAGGATGAGGTGAAGCCGCCGCCGCCGGACGTGACCGTTGCGCCGCCGCCGCCGAAGGGCTTCCAAGTGCTCACGGCTCCGGTCAACATCCCGGACGTGCTCCCGGAAATTGACTTGAGCAAGAAGCTCACCAACGAAAGTGACTTTACCGGCAAGGGTGCCGCCGGCGGCCGTTCGAACGGCGTCGTCGGTGGCGTCGCTCCGGTGAATCCGGATCAACCGCTCTTCGAGTTCCAGGTGGAAAAGCCGGTCGTGCAGGCGCCGAACTCGGCGCAGCCGCGCTACCCGGACATCCTGAAGTCGGCCGGCGTCGAAGGTGAAGTGCTCGCGCAGTTCGTCGTCGACACGACGGGACGCGCGGAAGTGAACACCTACAAGGTGTTGAAGACGTCCCACGAGTTGTTCGCATCGGCGGTGAGGAACGCGCTGCCCAACATGAAGTTCCTGCCGGCGGAAGTCGGCGGGCGCAAGGTCAAGCAGCTGGTGCAGCAGCCGTTCGTGTTCGCAATCCAGAAGTAACTCCCTTTATCACGCTTCGGAGTCTCTCAAGATGAATCTCTCGCTGATCGAACTTTTCCGCTCCATGGGCGGCTTTGCGAAGGGCATCGTGTATGTCCTCGCCGGCATGTCGTTGTACTCGCTCACGATCATGATCCAGAAGTGGTGGTACCTCCGCGCGGCGCAGGAAGAGACGCGGAAGTTCGCCCCCGAGTTCTCGCAGTTCCTCGAGGAAGACAACCTCGGCGAAGCGATCAATCTCGCCGTTGGGTATAAGAAGTCGCACGTCGCCCGCGTCCTCGGCAACTCGCTCTCGGAAATCAAGCCGCTCATTCAGGACGGCTCCGTGACGGTCGCCGACATCAACTCGGCGGAACGCGCGGTCGAGCGCGAAATGCTGATGACGATCGTCCTCATCAAGCGTGGCTTGGGCGTGCTCGCGACGGTTGGCGCCACGGCGCCGTTCGTCGGTCTGCTCGGCACGACGATGGGTATCGTCAACGCCTTTACGGGCATGGCGGCTGGCGGCGGCGGTGGTATCGGCGCGATCGCCGGCGGTGTCGCCGAAGCCCTCATCACGACGGCCTTCGGTCTGCTCGTCGCCATTCCGGCCGTGTGGGCGTACAACTACTTCCAGACCAAGATCGACAACATCACGGCCGAGATGACGTACTCGTCGAAGGAAATGATCGACTACCTCATCAAGGGCGTCTCGGGCGAGTTCGGCCGCAGCCGCTTCACCCGTGAGTTCAATACCGCCGCGCAGAACGCCGGCAAGTCCGCCGTCTGATTTAGCTCTCCCAAAAACACGGAGAATTTCCGATGTCGATGTCAATGGGGGGAGGCGGCATCAAGGCCGAGCCGAACGTCACGCCGATGATCGACGTGATGCTCGTGCTGCTGATCATTTTCATGATCGTGATCCCGCAGATCAACGCGGGCTTCGCGGCCGTGCCGCCGCAGGGGCAGAACCTCAAGCCCCACCCGCAAGAGGATAACGACCAGGTGCTCGGTATCGACAATCAGGGACAGTACTACCTGAACACAAAGCCGATCCCGAACGACAAACTGGGCGAGTTGGTGAAGCGTATCTATGACGCACGCACGGTCGACAAGATCATGTACTTCAAGGCGCACAAGGACCTCGAGTACGGCAAGGTGCTTGACGCGATCGACGTCGTCTCGCGCAACGGCGTTCGCGTCACGGGCATGATCTCCGATCAGATTCCGGGAACGGCGTCGACGGTGTCCGGTGACAACCTCTCCGATCAGATGAAGAAAGCCCCGGAGAAGCCCTAATGTCGATGTCCACTGGTGGCGCCGGGCTCACGAATGAGCCCAATGTTACGCCGATGATCGACGTGCTCCTCGTACTGCTCGTCATTTTCATGATGATCATTCCGATGGGCCGCAAGGCGATCGATGTGCAGTTGCCTGATCCGACGCCGGCGGTCGCTCCGGCGAACGCCGTGTCGAATCAGATCGTCCTCGAAGTGCGGCCCGGGGCGAACGGCGCAGAGTATTTTGTGAACACGCGTCCGATCCCGAAGGCCGAACTCACGAAGGGACTCAAGGAGATTTACGATCCCCGCCCGGAAAAGATCATTTTCATCAAGGGCGACGAGACCGTGAAATATCAGGACGTGATCTACGCGATGGACGCCTCCCGTGGCGCCGGCGTGAAGGTCATCGGTGCGACGCCGAAGGACACGAAGAAGTAAGCGCGTCCTCCTCGGAACTTTTACGGCGGACGAACCTTTTCGGGTTCGTCCGCCGTATCATTATGGACCACTATGACTGAGACTCAGAACGCGCCCGCGCGCCGGCCCTATCGGCCGCCCATCGGCATGCCGACGCCACAACAGAAGAGCACAGGGGGCGCGATCGTTTCGATCGCGATCCACCTCGCGATTCTGTTGATGCTGCTCGGCCCCTTCTGGATGAGCATCGTGCTCGATCCGAACAAGAAGGGGGCCGGCGGTCCCGGCCCCGCCGGTGGTGGTGGCGGCGGCAACAACGGAACTGGCGGCGTCGTGACCGAGCGACTGCGCTACATGCAGACGACGCCGGCGCCGATCCCGGTGACGACGCCCGTGCCGATCGTTGCACCGCCGGTGATCAAGCCGCCGGAGCCAGAAAAGCCGAAGGTCGAGCCGCCCAAGGCCGCGCCCGCACCCGAAGCCCCGAAGGACGCTTCCCTCGTCAGCGGCACCGGCGGTGGAACGGGGCACGACGGTACCGCCGGCAGCGGGCCCGGCACGGGCGGCGGCGTCGGCTCCGGTGACGGCACCGGTCGCGGTTCCGGCCGCGGCTCCGGCACCGGCGGTGGCGACGGCCGTATTTTCCCGCCGACCGTCACGAATCTGGCGATCCTCCCGATCC
>JAYVPN010000226.1:0-11558 GCA_043757365.1 Gemmatimonadota bacterium
CGGTTGACGCGAAGGAGATCGCTCACCGAGCGGGCGCTCGGCGTCGTCAGCCGCGTGCGCGCGAGCGCTTCGGCGCGCACGAGCGAGCGGGCATCTTCCTGCACTCGCCGGACATCATCGTTTTCGGCGAGCTTCACGTCGGCTGGCAGCCCGGCGAGAATGTCGCCTTTGAAGGCGTATTTCTTGAGCTGTTCCGGCGGCACCGAGACGATCTCCGGCCCGGAAAAGAAGGTCGGCGGCGTGTCTTTGTTCGTCTCGACGCCGGTGATTTCCCAACGGCCGCGAATGATCCCGCGGGCCGGAAAATCCATCCACGTGCCGCGGCGGCGGATTTCGATTTCCTGCCGGCGCGGCACCCAGAATCGCCCGTCGACTAGTCCGTTCTCGAGGATGACCGAGACGTCCTCGAGCTGGGGATCCTTGAGGGCGACGCGAGTGAAGCTGAAGGTCATCCGGACCACCGAACCGGTCGCGCGATCGAGATAGATCGCCCCGACGGCCCGCGGGAGGAGATCGTTCTTCGGGCGGATCTTCACCATCAGCACTTCGAAGACGCGGTCCGAGGTCCGAATTGTCAGCGAGTCGGCAACGGCGAAGTCGTACTCGTTGCGCCCGTCGTTCGAGAGTGGGTGTGGAGCGTCGCGGACTTCGTCGCCGTCGCCGAGCCGGATGATGTTCGGAAAGTTGTTCTGGACGATCGCGAGGTGGTCGCGATGGTAGGCGATATCGGTCGGGAGCAGGAGCGTATCGCGGCGGCCGACGATCACCTGCTTGCTCTGGTTCGGAGCGCGCCAATAGACTTCCACAGCGAGTTCATCGGTGCGGACGACTTTGGGCGGATCAGGGAAGCCGTCGCCCACTTGGGCGAGGAACGTCACATAGCCGTGCGCGTTCGCACGGAAGTCGGCGAGTCCAGTGTCGGCGAGCTGGGCAGTGCGACGCGAAATGGCGCGATCGACGAGCGCCATCGTGCGTGGATCGTTCCACTGTTGGGCCTGGGCCGGCACCGACGCAGTGAGTACGGCCGTCAGTAGGGCGACAGGAATCAACGCAACACGCATGACGGAAGATCGCGCTCGGCCGACAGCCGAGCAACGGGCGAAGCAGGGCGAGATCACGGTGAGTTTCGAAACGTTTGTGTCGCGGGCGGTTCGCGGGGCGTTGGTGCCGGTGTGGCGCGATTGTCTGCTCGACACAGATACCCCGGTGTCGGCATTTGCGCGCCTGCGGCGTGGCCAGTTCGCTTTTTTACTCGAATCGGCTCCCGCCGGCGGGGAGACGTGGGCGCGGTACACCTTCATGGGAACCGAACCGCGCGGCGCATGGCGGCTGAAGGATAGCGTCGTCGAGGACTGGTCGGCGGCTCTTGGGTGGCATAATGCGCGCACGCCGGCCGATCCGATCGAGGATTTGCGGGCGCTTGTTGCCCAGCATCGGCCGGTGGAAGCGCCGGAGCTTGGCGCCTTCTGGGGCGGCGCGGTGGGGTTCTTCGGGTACGACGTGGTTCGCCACATCGAGCATTTGCCCTCGCCGCCGCCACGAGTGATCGACGCGCCGGATGCGCTGTTCGTCTTCACCGGCTCGGTGGTGATCATCGACAATCTGCGCGCCCAGGCGCGCATCGTGCACGGCGTGCCGATCGACGATGACACGAGCGACGCGACGTTGCGCGCGGCGTACGAAAGCGCGTGCGCCGAGATCGATCGGACGATTCGGCTGTTGCGCAGCGGCGCAGCGCTCGGGCCGCTCGATCTCGATCCGCTGGCCACGCCGGCAACGGGCGTGTCCTCCTACGAGAAGGAGAAATACCTCGCCGACGTCGAACGCATCAAGGAATACATTCTCGCCGGCGACTGCTTTCAAGTGTTGCTCGCACGCCGGATTACTGTCCCGCACGACTTTGACGGGACGTCGCTCTACCGGGCGATTCGCGCGCTGAATCCGTCGCCGTACATGTACCACCTCATTCTCGACGGCGTCGAGATCATCGGCAGTTCGCCCGAGTTGCAGGTGCGCGTCGCCGACGGCCGCGTCATCGTGCGCCCGATTGCCGGCACGAAACCGCGCGGCAAGGATGAGGCCGAGGACACGAAGATCGCCGCCGAGCTGCTGAGCGACGAGAAGGAGCGCGCCGAGCATGTGATGCTCGTCGATCTCGGCCGCAATGATGTCGGCCGCGTCGCCGAATACGGGACCGTGGAGGTCACCGATTTGATGGTGATCGAGCGGTTTTCTCATGTTTTTCACATCGTCAGCCAGGTGGAGGGACGGCTGCCGCCGGATACGTCGGCGCTGCAGGTTTTCCGAGCGACGTTCCCTGCCGGCACGATGACCGGCGCGCCGAAGGTGCGCGCGATGGAGATCATCGACGAGCTCGAGCCCGTGCGGCGCGGATTGTACTCCGGGGCGATCGGCTATATCGCGTACGGCGATCGGCGGATGGATATGGCGATCACGATCCGCACGTGCGTACTGGCCGGCGGCGTGGCGAACGTGCAGGCCGGCGGGGGGATCGTCGCCGACTCGATTCCGGCGATGGAGTGGGAAGAGAGCGAGAACAAGGCGCGGGCGATGCTCACCGCAATCGGCCGCGTGCGAGCCGCAACGAAGCAGTAGTCCCCGGGAGATGGCGCGGACTCCCCCGCGTTGCGCCATATTTAGCGTATGCCATTCAAGCTGACCGGCGTCGAGAACGACTATCACTTCGAGTTGCGTCCCGGCACGACGATGGTCGTCGGCCGCGCGGTGAACTCGGACTGCGCCGTCATCGACGCGACGGTGTCGCGCCGTCACGCCGAACTCGGCGTTCAGGATCATGGCGTACAGGTGAACGATGTCGGCTCGAGTAACGGCACGTTCGTGAACGGCGTAAAGATCGACAGCTATTTCGTCGTGGCCGGCGACGTGCTGACGTTCGGGAAGATGGCGTTCAAGGTCGAGGAAGTCGCACCGGTCGTCCCGATCGCTTCGGTGATGCCGGAGCTCCCGCAGGATCTCGTCGCGACGGCTCGTCCGGGCGCGACGATCGTCCGTCCGATCTCGGCGGCCGATCCGGCGGCCCTTCGGCACAGTGGTAGCATCAAGGCCGTAATGGCCGGCGACGCCGATCCCGCCGAGAAGGACCGCCAGAAGCTGCAACTGCTACTCGAAGTGTCGAAGGGCCTGACGCGCGCGACCGATGTCGACGCGCTGCTGCGAAAGGTCGCGGATTATGCCTTCCAGATTCTCGAGGCAGATCGCTGTGCGATTCTGCTGAGTGACGAGAATGGTCAGCTCACGACGAAGATTTCTCGCGACAAGCGCGGCGCCGACGCGCCGCAGGCGGTACCGCAGTCGATCGCCCGGATGGCCGTCGACGAGAAGGTCGCCGTGCTGTCGGACAACGCCGGTGAGGACCAGCGGTTCACCGGCCAGTCTATTCTCATGCAACGCGTACGGTCGGCGCTCTGCGCGCCGCTGATCGGCTCGGAGAATCGCGTCCTCGGCGTGCTCTACGTCGACAACTTCACGAGCACGCACCGCTTCGGCGAGGCGGATCTCGATTTTCTCATCGCCTTCGCCGGCATCGCCGCGGTCGCGATCGAGAACGGGCAGTTTTCGGATCGCATTCGCCGCGAGGCGCTCGTGCGCAGCAATTTCGAGCGTTTTTTCACGCCGCATCTCGCGGCACGAATTGCCAACAGCGCCGATGCGGTGAAGCTGGGCGGCGACAAACGGCCCGTGGCCGTGCTGTTCAGCGACATTCGCGGATTTACTGCGCTCTCGGAGACGATGAATCCGGACGCGATGGCGAAGTTGCTGACCGAATATTTCACCGAAATGGTGGAGTGCGTGTTCCGACACGGTGGGACGCTCGACAAGTTCATCGGCGACGCCGTGATGGCGCAGTGGGGCGCGCCGCTCGGCGAGACGGACGATGTCGATCGCGCGATGGAATCCGCGCTCGATATGATGGAGGCGCTCGACAAGCTGAACGAGCGGTGGGTGAACGAATCGCGTCCGACGCTGCAGATCGGGATCGGGCTGAATTTTGGCGAAGCGTTCGCCGGAAACATCGGCAGCGAGCGCCGACTCGAGTACACCGTGATTGGCGATACGGTGAACACGGCAAGCCGGTTGTGCGGCGTGGCTGGCCCGGGAGAGATTCTCGTCAGCGAAGAGTTTCGCGCCGCGCTCAAGACGCCGCCGCGTCTCACGGCGATGCCGCCGGTGGAGCTCAAGGGCAAGAGCCAGCCGGTGCCGGTTTTCAAAGTCGTGCGGTGAGCGGGACGACCACCGTTCCGCCCGGTTACGAATCGTTCGAGGTGTTCGGCACGCGGGCGGTCGCGCAGCGCGCGCTCGCGTCCGTCGTGCGCGAGGTGCTGGCCGGCGGCACGCTACATCAGTGGGCGGCACGACAGCCCGGTGCACGCGCGATGCAGGGGCGCGCCGTCGCGTGGTCCACGGCCCTGCCGAACGGGCTCGCGGTGGTGGTGCGGCACTCGCAGCACGGCGGAGCGCTCGCCGCCCTGACGGGCGATCTGTTTCTTGCACCGACGCGCGCGCCCGCTGAACTGGCGGCGGCCGTGCGATTGGCGAACGCGGGTGTGCCGACGCCCGAGGTGGTCGCGTACGCCGTCTATCCGGCGATCGGTCCATTCGTGCGGGCGGATGTCGCGACGCGCACGCTCGTCGGCGCCGATTTTCCGGAGGCGTGGCGGTCGACGGGCGACGACATTCCGCGGCGCCAGATGCTGATCGACGCCCTCGCCCGGCTCCTGCGCGCGCTGCGTAGTGCCGGAGCGGTGCATCCCGATCTGAATCTCAAGAATGTGTTCATCGTCGACAGTGGTGCCGAAGCGACGGCGTTCGTGCTCGATATCGACCGGGTCGCGTTCGTCGCGCCGGCCGATGACCGGGCGTTCATCCTCAATGTCGAGCGGCTGAAACGATCGGCGGAGAAATGGCAGAACGAACGCGGGCTCGCGATCGACACCACCGCGTTCGCTCGGTCCCTCGCACTGGCGATGAACGCGCAGGGTGATCGGAGCGCCGTATGAGCCGCGTCCCGCTCGACCGCATCTGCATCGTGATGATGAGCGCTGTTGGTGACGCCGTGCACGTGCTCCCGCTGCTGACGTCACTGAAGCGCGCGAATCCCAAGATGCATGTGACGTGGATTCTCCAGCCGGGGCCGGCGACGCTCGTGCGCGGGCATCCGCTCGTCGATGAGATCCTTCTCTTCGATCGCAGCGCCGGCTTGAAGGGATTTCTCGACATTCGGCGCGAGCTGGGCCGCAAGCGGTTCGATCTCGTGATCAATCTCCAGGTCTACTTCAAAGCCGGCATCATCACGAGCTTCACGAACGCACCGGTGAAGCTGGGCTTCGACCACGCCCGTGCCCGCGATTTCAATTGGCTGTTCACGACAGACAAAATCGCGCCGCATGCGATGCAGCACGTGCAAGATCAGTACTTCGAGTTCTGCGACTGGCTCGACGTTCCGCACGAGCGGGTGGAGTGGGGGCTCGGTCCGTGGGAGGGCGAACGCGCGTGGCAGCGTGAGTTTTTCTCTACGTTCGAACGTCCCGTCGCGCCGATCGTCGTCGCGACGAGCAAGGCGGAGAAAGACTGGATGCCGGAACGATGGGCCGAAATGTGCGATGCGCTGTACGCCGACTTCGGCCTGCAGCCCGTGCTCGTCGGCGGGAGATCACCGCGCGAAGTGCACGCCGAAGCACTGATCATGGATCGGGCGAGTCATAAGCCGGTGAGCGCGCTCGGCAGCGGTCTGCGCAATCTCGTTTCGATTTTCGACGGCGCGGCGCTCGTGCTCTCACCGGATACCGGTCCGCTGCATATCAGCGTCGCGCTTGATAAACCCGTCGTCTCGCTGATTGGATATTCGAATCCGAAGCGTGTCGGACCGTACCGGCAATTCCGCGATCTGATGATCGATGCGTACGGCGAGCCCGGTGAGGACTATCCAATTTCGATGGAGAATCGGACTGGGCGTATGCCGAGGATTTCGGTACGGGATGTGCTCGACAAGGTTGAGATCTGGAACAGCAAATACCGTGAACGGTAAACGGACAACGGTTCACCGTGAACGGTTGTCCGTTTACCGTTTACGGTTTTACTATTTCGCGATCAGCGTGCCGTCGAAACGGTAGTCGAAGCCGATTCGTCCGAGCAGCTCGACGAGACGCCGAAGGCCGAGTCCCATGACGCTGAAGTAGTCGCCGTTGACGCGTTCGACGATCGTCGCACCGAAGCCTTGAATTCCGTAGGCGCCGGCTTTGTCCATCGGCTCGCCGGTCGCGATGTATTGCGCGATGTCGTCGTCGCTCAGCACGCGGAACGTGACGTCCACCGACTCGACGGCCGATTCGGTTTGGTCCCGGTACGCCACGGCGATCGCGGTGAAGACCGTGTGTGTGCGACCGCTCAGGCGGCGGAGCATCGCGGCCGCGCCGTCGGAGTCTTTCGGCTTGCCGAGGATATCGCCGTTGATGACGACGATCGTATCGGCGGCGATGACGATCGCATCGCGGTCGTGCGCGGCAATCGCGTGCGCTTTGGCGCGCGCGAGACGCTCGGAGTGGCCGACCGGCGTTTCCCCGCCCGGCAGCTCCGACTCGTCGATGTCGGCCGGGCGCACCCGATGCGCGATGCCGATGAGCGAGAGCAGCTCGCGGCGGCGCGGCGACTGCGAGGCAAGCACAATATGCGGAACGGTCATTTTTCGAGCCAAAGGGTGACAGGGCCGTCGTTCACGAGCTCGACATCCATCATCGCGCCGAACTCGCCGGTCTCGACGCGCAGGCCGCGTTCGCGCAGGAGCGTGATGAATCGTTCATACAGCGGAATTGCCGTTTCCGGCCGTGTGGCATCGATAAAACTCGGTCGACGCCCCTTCGCGGCGTCACCGTAGAGCGTGAACTGACTGACCACGAGCACCGAGCCGCCGACATCGTCGATGCCGAGATTCATCTTCCCCTCGGCGTCAGAGAATAGCCGGAGTCCGACGATCTTATCCGCCATCCAGGTGAGCCGCGCGTCGTCATCATCGTGCGTCAGGCCGACGAGCAGGAGATAGCCGGCCGCAATGCGACCGGTCACCCGCTCCCCAACCCGGACCTCGGCGCGCGACACGCGCTGTAGCAATACTCGCATTATTTCGTAGAATTATGGGATATGGATCTCAACCGGAAAATCGCCGAGTGGAAGGAGAGCGGCAACTATCATCTCGCGATCGGGATCTTATTTGGCATGGCCGGAGTCGGCGGTGCGTCGAAGGCGGGGCTGCCGGGTGCGCCGTCTTTTGGCGTGGCGCTGGCGATGGGCGCGACGCTTGGTGGCGTCATCGGCTACGTCGTTGGGCACGTCGTCATGGAGGGGAGCGAGAAGGTCGCAGAATCCGTCTACATGCCGCGGGCCGCGGGGACGTATACAAAGACCCACTCCGGCATCGACGCGATGGAGGCGAAGGGCGACCTTCGCGGCGCGGCGGCGGCGTGGGACAACGTCTCGATCGAGGAGCCCGGAAATCCGTGGCCGCTGATTCGCGCCGGCGAGCTGTATTTCCGCAAACTCGACGAGCCTTCGCTTGCTCTCGATCGGTTTCAGCTCGCGCGAAAGATTCCCGGCATTCATCCGGAACAGCAGCGATATGCGATCCAAAAGATCATCGATCTCTATCTCGGTCCGTTGGACGACCGCGGACGGGCGTTGGTGGAACTTCGGCGGCTCATTGAGGAGCATCCAAACACGCGGGAAGCCGAGCACGCGCGCGCAGCGCTGGCGAAACTCAAGGCGCAGTAGAGCCATAGATTGCAGCAGCACACCAACGGCCGCTCAAATCGGGTCCGCCTAGGCTTCGCTTTCACAAGCGTTCAGCCGGA
Organism: Gemmatimonadota bacterium; assembly: GCA_043757365.1. GTDB lineage: Bacteria > Gemmatimonadota > Gemmatimonadetes > Gemmatimonadales > Gemmatimonadaceae > Fen-1231. Next base: position 7,884 of record JAYVPN010000226.1, read on the forward strand.
TGCCGCAGAACGCCTGTCGCGGCGGCACGTTCAGACCGAGAGCGGTTTGGCCGAAAGAAAAGAGAGAACCGGAAAATTTGCTGCCGCTCAGACTCGCTACGACGCGCTACTAAGCGTCTAAGTGGTCTGGCTCATTTTGGCGGGAACGGCGGGGGTATGGTCACATTGTGCAGCTTCATTAGGTACGGATCGGAATCGGGGCTAACTTTTCGGGCTGGGCGATGGCAACCCTCGAACGAATAACGGGTTCCAAGAGTCATTGTAGTGACTGACACCGGCCGCCGCGTTCGACACCCCAATCCGAACTACATCGTGTCTTTCCGACGCCTGTCCGTACTGCTGGCCATTTTCACGATTGTCTCTCTCGCCTCCCCGCTGCTCACGCACATCTTGGCGCAGCAGGTCGATGTCATTCGCGGCCGCGTCGTCGGTCCGGACAGCGTCCCTCTTGAAGGGGTGAACGTCACGGCGACGTCGCTCTCGGGGGCGGTGAATCGCAAAGCCCGAACCGATCGCGGCGGCCGTTACACGATCACTTTTCCCGGCGGCGAAGGCGACTATTTCGTGTCGTTCGCGCTGATCGGGTTCGCGCAGAAACGCTTCGAAGTCAAGCGCACCGCCGACCAGGACATTCTGGTGGCCGACGCGAAGCTGTCGCGCGCCGCTGAACTCGACGCGGTGCGCGTGACCGCGCCGCGCGACCGGGTCGGCCGCACCGATGCGAATGCGGATGTCAGCGGCACGGAGCGGGCAATCAATCCCGCCGCGCTCGCCGCCGCGCAACTGGGCGATCTCGCCGCGATGGCCGCGTCGCTTCCCGGCGTTACACTCGTGCCCGGCGCAGATGGCGATCCGAGCGGTTTCTCGGTGCTCGGACTCGGTTCGGATCAGAACAACACCACGTTGAACGGCCAGAACTTCGGCGGCGCAAACCTGCCGCGAGATGCGGCCGTGTCGAGTTCGCTCGTGACCTCGCCGTACGACGTGTCGAGCGGCGGCTTCAGCGGCGCACAGTTCCGCATTCGTACGCAACCCGGCTCGAATTTCATTCGCCGGACGATGAGCCTGAATCTCGACTCGCCGCACCTGCAATGGACCGACAAGGCCGCGCAGGCGCTCGGGCAGAAGTATTCGAATGTCTCGCTCGGTGGCTTATTTGCTGGCCCGGTAAAGCTCGATCAGTCGTTCTACACGCTCTCGTATCAGCTCGGTCGCCGGTCGAGCGATTTGCAGACATTGCTCAATACCGATCCACTCGGTCTGCAGACGACCGGCATCGCCGCCGACTCGGTCTCGCGATTGCTGACCATTCTGCAGAAGCTTCGCGTTCCGGTAACGACCGGTGCGGTGCCCTCGAACAAGCTCACCGAGCAGGCGTCACTGCTCGCCACATTCGACATCGCTCCGCAATCATCGAAGGGTGGGACCGCGGTCAACTTCACGGCGAACGGCTCGTGGAACCGCTTGTCGCCGATTTCTTCGCTCGCGACGGAGTTGCCGGGACACAGCGGCGATCGCACGAACTGGAGCGGCGGGCTGTCGACGCGCCACAGCACCTACTTCGACATCGGGGTGCTGAGCGAGACGACGCTTGGGTTTAATGAGAGCCAGAGCTACGGCTCGCCATATCTCGTTCTTCCGAGCGCGAACGTCCGCATCGGCAGCAACTTCGTCGATGGGACAAGCGGCCTGAAAAGCATCCAGTTCGGCGGCAATCCGTTCCTCAACGCGACATCCCTGACCACGACTACGGCGTTCACGAATCAGCTCTCGTGGTTCAGCGAGAACAACAAACATCGCCTGAAGCTCGCGACAGAGCTCCGCCGCGACGATTTCGGTCAGGATCAAACGACGAATCGGCTCGGCTCGTTCTCGTACAACTCGCTCGCCGATCTCGAGAATGGCAAGCCGGCGTCGTATGCGCGCCAGCTCTCGCCGCGCCGCCGGAGCGGCGGCCAGTACGTCGGGGCGATTTCGCTCGGCGATTCATACAAGCGAAACAGCGATCTGCAAATCCAGTACGGCGTGCGTCTCGACGGCAACAGCTACGTCGGACTGCCGACGCGGAATACGCAGCTCGAGACGATTTTCGGCACGCGCAACGATCTCGCACCGAATCGCATTTATGCGAGTCCGCGACTCGGCTTCTCATGGACGTACGGCACCGCACCGCAGATCGGCGGCTTCGAGGGCGCGATGCGCGGCCCGCGCGCCGTCGTGCGCGGTGGCATCGGGATGTTTCAGAACACGCCCGGGACGACTCTGCTCGGCAACGCGATCGACAACACCGGACTCGCCAATGCCATTCAGCAGGTGACATGCTCCGGACTTGCGACACCGGTGCCGAACTGGGCCGGCTATGTCGCGGATCCCAGCACGGTGCCGTCGCAGTGTGCCAACGGCACGAACGGTTCGGTGTTCGCCAACTCGGCGCCGAATGTCACGTTCTTCGCGAAGGATTACACCGCACAGCGCAGCCTGCGCTCGAATCTCCAGTGGTCGGGCGCGGCGATCGACAATCGCTTCAACGTCACGGCCGAAGTGACGTACTCGCTTAATCTCGATCAGCCGGGATCGGTGGACCTGAATTTCTCGCCGGTCCAGCGCTTCGCGCTTGCGAGCGAGGGCGGTCGGCCCGTGTTCGTGATACCGTCGAGCATCGACGCCACGACCGGCGCGATCGCGTCGCGCGACGCGCGCGTGACGCAGCTCTATAGCCGCGTCAACGAAATGCGTTCCGATCTCAAGTCAGAGAGCAAGCAGTTCACGCTTCGCGTCTCGCCGATGACCTTCAACACGGTGTGGAGCTGGGGACTCTCCTACGTCTACTCGACGTTCCGCGACCAACAGCGCGGCTTCAGCAGCACCGTCGGCAATCCGTTGACGATCGAGTGGGGACGCTCGAATTTCGATTCGCATCACCAGATCCAGTATTCGCTCGGCTACAACTTCTTCGACGCCGTGAGGGTGAACTGGACCGGCAACTTCCGTTCCGGCTCGCCGTACACTCCCGTCATCGCCGGCGACGTCAATGGCGACGGCTACGGCGGGAACGACCGCGCGTTCATCGCGGATCCCGCGACGACCGCCGATCCGGCGCTCGCATCGGCGATGCAGCGATTGCTCTCGACCGCGCCGTCGGCGGTCCGAAACTGCCTCACGTCTCAGCTCGGGAAGCTCGCCGCCCGCGCCAGCTGCGAAGGACCATGGACGCAGTCGGCGAATCTCAGCATCTCGTTCAACCCGCTAAAGCTCGGCCTCCCGCAGCGGGCGCAGCTCAGTCTCGCGGTGTCGAATCCGCTTGGCGCGGCCGACCTGATTGCGCACGGCGAAAACAACTTGAAAGGCTGGGGACAGACGCCGTTCCCCGACAATCAGCTCTTGTATGTCCGCGGCTTCGATCAGGCGACGCAGCGTTTCAAGTATGATGTGAATCAGCGCTTCGGCAACACCAATCCGGCGTTCAGCCCGGTGCGCAGTCCGGTTGTCGTTACGGCGATGCTGCGGTTCGACGTCGGCCCGACACGCGAAGAACAGTCGCTCGTGCAGCAGTTGAATTCCGGCCGCCGGACGCAGGGCATCCGACTGACCGAGTCGATCCTCCGCCAGATCTACGGCACGACCGGCAGCCTCGTGAATCCGATGGCGATGATCCTCCGCCAGGCCGACACGCTG
>JAYVPN010000227.1:0-3096 GCA_043757365.1 Gemmatimonadota bacterium
GAACGGTGACACCGATATCGCCGAGAATCTCACGTTCTCGCTGCAAAGCGCGCGGATCGTGACGTTCGACAACAACTTGAATCGCCGGATCACGCAGATTGTCCTTTCTGCTGTCTTGCAGATTTCATTCTTCGCTGGAGAACTGCGATGAACGCGCGATACACCTGGCTGCGCACTGTGCTTCTCGCGATGCCGCTCACCGTGCTGCTCGCGGCATGCTCGAAAGGCGACGCACCTGCCGCGACGACGACCGCCTTCAACGCCGACTCGGCGCTCAGCTATGCACGCCAGCAAGTGGCGTTCGGTCCACGCATTCCGAACAGCGAAGCCGCCCGCAAGACCGGCGACTGGATCGTCGCCAAGCTCAAGAGCACGGCCGACACCGTCCTCGAGCAGACCTGGACACACACGACCGCGAAGGGTGAGAAGCTCAGGCTCCGCAACATCTTCGCCCGCTTCCGGCCGAACGAAAAGAATCGCGTGCTGTATCTCACGCACTGGGACACGCGCGCCGTCGCCGATTCGGATCCTGATTCCGCGAATCGCACCAAACCGTTCGACGGCGCCAACGACGGCGCGAGCGGCGTTGGCCTACTCATTGCGATCGCCGACGCGCTCAAGAAAGCGCCGCCGGGCGTCGGCGTCGATCTGCTCTTCGTCGACGGCGAAGACTGGGGCGACTTCGGGCCGCCGGAGGTCGATGTGCTCATCGGCTCCGAGTATTTCGCCGCGCATTTGCCAGGCGCCGACTACAAACCGCTTTACGGCGTGCTGTTCGACATGATCGGCGACCAGGACCTGAAGATCCTGCAGGAAGGGAACTCGATCAATTCCGCGCCGGAAGTTGTGCAGAAAGTTTGGCGGCAGGCGAAAGAGATGGGCTACGAGAGCACCTTCAGCTCGCAGGCCACCTCGTACATCACCGACGATCACGTGCCGCTCATCAAAGCAGGTCTCCGGGTGATCGACGTGATCGATCTCGACTACGGTCCGGAAAACAAATGGCATCACGCCGTCGCTGACCGGATGGAGCACGTGTCGGCGAAGTCCTTGAAGATCGTCGGCGACGTCGCGCTCGCGTTGCTTCGCCAGTAGGCGCAGCGTTTCGGTGATGCCGTCGGGAGGGCCGGGCGACATCGTGCGCCCATGCCGACTCCCGGAGAACGCCGCGCCCTGATCTTCATTGCCGCCATCGCCGCCCTTGGTGTTGCCGCGCGCGGCTGGAAAGAGCTCAAGAATGATTCGGGCGGCGGCATCGCCTCGGGCCGAGGCGAGCTGGCGCGTCAAATCGAAGCCGTCGACTCGGCGATCACGAGCGGCGGCGCGAAACGCAAAGGGCGAAAGAAGCCGGTGTCACCAACCGCCAAGGATTCCGCGCCTGTCGTCGCCGATTCGCGCGCGTTGCGTCGCCCGATGCTTCGGGTCGAGCAGCTCCCTGAGCCTGAGCGCGATCCGCGCGAGGGCTACCGCCGACGGATGGAAGCCATCGATTCGGCGCGCGCCGCCTCGGTCCGGCGGCAGGCGCATTTGTCACGATCCGGCGAGCCGCCGCTTCCGCTGTCATCACTTTCGCGCGGTGCGAAGCGATCGGCCACGCGGATCGATCTGGATATCGCCTCAGCGTCGGAAATCGAAGCGCTGCCGTATGTTGGCGCGGCGCTGGCGGCCCGGATTGTCGCCGATCGAGACGCCCGCGGACCATTCGGCTCGCTCGACGGCCTGACCCGGGTACGGGGCGTCGGCCCGTCCCTCACGGCCAAGCTGGCCGCCCACGTGACGTTTTCCCTCCCCTCCCGTCTAGGTGATGCGGGGGAGACGCGGCGGCGGCCAAAATCCGGTCGTCGCCGAGGAGGGTGACGCTCGTCCTTGACACGCCTCCCGCCGACGGACAGCTTCACCAATCCGGGTCTCGCCATCTATAGTATGGCGGATCACGGGTTCTTCTTCAGCCCGACGGCGAGTTTTTCGAGACATGGCCTCTCCCGTAGCCGCCAGCAGCGAGCGTATCGGCGACCTCCTCCTCCAAGAGGGTCTGATCTCCAAAGAACAGTTGGAGAAGGCCCTGCAGGAGCAGCGTCAAAACGGTACGCGTGTCGGATACAATCTGGTGAAGCTCGGCTTCATCCAGGAACTCGACCTCATCAAGCTTCTCGCCCGCCAGTACAAGATGCAGGCGGTGGATCTCTCGAAGTTCGAGGTCGATCCGAAGATCGTGAAGCTCGTTCCCGGCGACCTCGCTCTGAAGAATCTCGTGCTCCCCCTCAAGCGGGACGGACGCACGCTGACGGTCGCGATGGCCGACCCGACGAACTTCGCGGTCATCGACGATCTCAAGTTCATCACGCGCTACGACATCTTTCCGGTCATCGCCGGCGAGTTCACGCTCCGCAACGCGCTCGAGAAGATTTATGAGAGCGCGGACGTCCAGATGTCGGCGCTCCTCGAGGACATCGCCGGGCTTGGCGGCGACGAAGAACTCGAAGTCGTTGACACCAAGGAAGAGGACGTCAACGCCACCGCGCTCGCCGCCCAGATGGACGAGGCGCCGGTCGTGAAGCTTATCAACGCGATACTCACGAACGCTGTGACGCGCGGCGCGAGCGACATCCATTTCGAATGCTTCGAGCACGATCTGCGGGTGCGCTATCGCATCGACGGCGAGCTCGAAGAAATCATGAAGCCGCCGAAGAAAATGCAAGCGGCGCTAGTGTCCCGTTTCAAGATCATGTCGTCGCTCAACATCGCCGAGCGCCGTGTACCGCAGGACGGGCGCATCAAGCTGAAGATGGGCAAGAAGGTCATCGACTATCGCGTGTCGACCCTTCCGACACTCTTCGGCGAAAAGGTCGTGCTCCGAATTCTCGACAAGGGCAACCTGACGCTCGACCTCGAGAAATTCGGCATCGAACCGCGCGCCGAAAAGGAACTGATGGACGCCGTCTCCAACCCCTATGGGATGGTGCTCGTCACCGGCCCGACGGGCTCGGGCAAGACGACGACGCTCTATTCGTGTCTCTCCAAAGTGAACCGGATCGACACGAACATCATGACCGCCGAGGATCCCGTCGAGTACAATCTCTACGGCGTGAATCAGGT
>JAYVPN010000228.1:0-11382 GCA_043757365.1 Gemmatimonadota bacterium
GAGCGCATCACCGCGCAAGAACGTCCCAGCGGCGCCGCCGAGCAGCACGGCGAGCGGCGGGGACGCCCCCGCGTCCTTGAGCAGCGATTGCAACGGATAGCCGAACGGCACCTCGTAGACGCCGGGCCGTGATACCGCACCGCTCAGACAGAACAGGCGAGTTCCCGTGGATTGCCCGGTGCCGATGCGTGTGAAGGCCTCACCACCGTCGAGAATAATTGGCAGGACATTCGCAAGAGTTTCAACGTTGTTCACAAGGGTCGGCTTTCCAAACAGACCGACTTCAACCGGGAACGGCGGCTTGCTCCGTGGTTCGCCGCGTTTGCCCTCGATCGATTCGAACAGCGCCGTTTCTTCACCGCAGATATACGCGCCAGCGCCGCGGCGTATCTCGATGTCGAAGCCATCTTCGAAAAGTCCGGCCGCGCGACACTGCGCAATCGCATTCGCCATGCGGTCGAAGGCCAGCGGATACTCGGCTCGGACATAGAGATATGCCTTCGCGCTTCCGGTGGCGTAGGCAGCAATCATCATCGCTTCGACGATCGAAAACGGATCCTCGGTCATCAGCACGCGATCCTTGAACGTTCCAGGTTCCGACTCGTCGGCGTTACACACGAGATAGTGTGGTGTCGCCTTTTGCGTTCGTACGGCCTCCCATTTGCGCCCGGTAGGAAACGCGGCACCACCGCGGCCAACCAGTTTCGCGGCCGTCACGTCGCGGATCACCGACTTGGCGCCAACAGTCCGCGCCTTGTTCCACGCGTCGAAGCCGCCGTGCCCGCGATATGAATCGAGACTCGTCGGGTCGACGATTCCGACGCGCTTCAACAGCACGAGACCGCTGCGGTCGCGCTGTGGTGTGGCTGGCTCACCGCTCGTATCCGTAACCGGTACACGCTCTCGCAGCAGGCCGAGGGCGCGCTCAGGGGTGAGATTTCCGACCAGTGCCTCGTGAGGCGTCGCTCCGGCCTCGGTGAGCAACGCGGCTGGGGCTTGCTCGCAGAGGCCGAGACACGGCGAATGCATCCATGTCGAGTGATGGGGATCGAGAACGATCCGTTCACCGTGCGCCGCGTGCGCCGCTGGCGGATGACCCGCCGACGCGAGCGACGATTCGATGCTGCGCCCGCCGCGCATGCGGCACGCGATATCGTCGCAGACGTGGACAACGCGTTTCGGGCGCGGCACCGTCGCGAGCAGTGCATAGAACGTCGCCACGCCCCACGCCTCGGCCGGTGGTACGCCGAGGCGTTCGCACACGTAGGTCATTCCGCCCTCGCTGATCCATCCGACGCGTCGCTGCAGTGCCTGCAGGGCAGGAACGAGCAGCGGGCGCTGCTCGCGAACGCTTCGGCCGCCCGTCGCGGTGTGTGCGTCACGGACCGAGCCGCGTTCGCCGCCGTCCCATGCGTGTCGCGGCACACCAAGCACGGCGTCAACGGCCGCGCGCTCATCGGCGCTGGCCGCCGCGTCCGGAAGTCGGATATCCATCAGCCGGCCACGACGGCCGAGGCGCCAATACGTTCGACGCGCACGGCACACGCCTTGAACTCCGCAGTTCCGCTCTTCGGATCCGCTACGTCAATCGTCAGGAGATTCGTCGCGACGTCATCGGGGAAGTGCAGTGTCATGAACACGAGCTTCTCGCGGAGCGCGCTATCGATGCGGGCGCGCACTTCGACGCTGCCGCGGCGCGATGCCACGCGCACGCGATCGCCGTCGGAGATTCCGAATCGCTTCGCGTCTTCCGGTGAGATATCCAGTGATTCTCCATGGTGCAGCGGTGATTTGTAGCCGCCCGTCTGCACGCCGGTGTTGTACGACTCGAGCCGCCGTCCAGTCGTCAGGAGCAGCGGGTAATCGGGGTCGCGTGCCTCGAACGGCTCCACGTTCACGACGACCGAGAATGGCGCCGGCCGGCCACCGACCGGCTGCTGCCAGAGTCGCTCGTGGAGAAACGTAGTTCCCGGATGTGTTTCGTCCGGGCACGGCCACTGAATGCCGCCGAGTGATTCGAGACGCTCGTAGCTCATTCCACCGGCGAAGTCCGGCGCGAGTGTCCGGAATTCATTCCATACGTCCTCGGCGGATGGTGTCGCCCACTCATGTCCCATGCGGCGCGCGATCTCGGAGATAATCCAGAGCTCATCGCGCGCACCCTCCGGAGCCTCACGCGCCTTGCGCACGCGTTGCACGCGGCGCTCGCTGTTGGTCACCGTGCCGTCGCTCTCGCACCAGCTGGCCGCAGCTGGCAGCACGACGTCGGCGAGTTGGGCGGTTTTCGTGAGAAAGATTTCCTGAACCACGAGATGGTCGAGACCGTCGAGCAACTGCGTAATCCGATGCGCATCGGCGTCCGATTGCGCGGGATTCTCGCCGATCACGAAGAGCGATCGAATTTCGCGGTGCTCCATCGCGTGAAACATTTGGGTCAGATTCTTGCCATAGGTCGGCTGGATTGTCGCGCTCCACGCTGTCTCGAAGCGGGCCCGCGCTTCGTGATCCTCCTCGATGTCCTGGAATCCCGGAAGCTTGTTGGGGATTGCCCCCATGTCGCCGCCGCCCTGCACGTTGTTTTGCCCGCGCAGCGGATTGCACCCCGAGCCCCAGCGCCCGATGTGCCCGGTGAGCAGGCAGAGGTTGATCAGCGCCAGCACGTTGTCGACAGCGTTGTGATGTTCGGTAATGCCGAGCGTCCAGCAGATCATCGCCCGATCCGCCGTCGCAAATGCGTGCGCCGCTTCGCGGATAACGTCCGCCGGAATGCCAGTGATCGGTTCGGCGTATTCCAGCGTGTACAGCTCCACCGACGCACGATACGCCTCGTAACCGCTCGTCGAGTTGTTGATGAACGCGACGTTTGCCAGTCCGGCGTGGATAATTTCGCGGGCCATCGCGTTGGAAAGTGCGATGTCGCTTCCGACTCGAAGTCCGCACCAGACGTCGGCCCACTGGGCGCTCGATGTGCGGCGCGGATCCATCACGTACAGCCGCGTGCCGTGATGGCGGATGCCTTTCAGCACATGATGAAACCAGATCGGATGCGCTTCGCGCGCGTTCGATCCCCAGAGGAACACCACGTCGGTGTCCTCCACTTCGGCGTAGGAGTTCGTTCCGCCACCGGCACCAAACACCGTCGCCAGACCGACGACGCTAGGGGCGTGTCAAGTTCGGTTACAACTGTCGATGTTGTTCGTGCCGAAGACCGCCCGGCTCAGCTTGCCGGCGAGGAAGTTGACCTCGTTCGTCGACTTCGAACACGAGAAGGTTCCGATCGCATTCGGACCGTACGTGTCGATCGTCCGCCGGAATCCGGCGGCGGCCCGCTCGAGAGCCTCGTCCCAACTGGCTGGACGAAGCGCGCCATCGTCCCTGACGAGAGGCTCGGTGAGGCGAACGTACGGACGGTGAGATCCAGAGCGCTTCGATTTCATGTCGGACACATCTCCCTGATGGGTGCTGCAGGATTAACAGAGAGTTTGGGGGCAGGGACGGCGCGAAGCAAGACACGCGCGCGTATCGTAAGATTCACCGACCCCTCACACCAGGATTCGTCCATCGTGCCCAGCATCGCCAACGCCCTTCGCACCCGGACGTTCACCGAGTCCGTGATCCGCGAAATGACCCGCGTCGCCCAACAACACGGCGCGATCAACCTCGCGCAGGGCTTCCCCGATTTTCCGATGCCCGCCGTGATGAAAGAGGCGGCCGTCGACGCGATTCGCGGTGACGTGAACCAGTACGCCATCACGTGGGGCTCAAAGCCGCTTCGCGATGCCATCACTGGCAAATACGCACGCCGCTACGGACTCACGGTCGATCCGGAAACGCAAATCACCGTGACCTGCGGCGCAACGGAAGCCGCCGCGAGCGTCTTTCTCGCGCTGCTCGATCCGGGCGACGAGGTCATCATCTTCGAACCGTTCTACGAGAACTACGGTCCCGACGCCGTGCTCTGTGGCGCGACGCCGGTCTTCGTTCCGCTCGTTGCGCCAACGTGGAAGTTCGACGAATCGCTGCTGCGTGCGGCCATCACCGCCCGCACACGGGCGATCGTCGTGAATTCACCGCAGAACCCGACAGGTCACGTCTTCAATCGTTCGGAACTCGAGACGATCGCCACGATCGCGATCGCTCACGATTTGCTCGTGATCACCGACGACCCGTACGAGTACATCATCTTCGAAGGATCGCACATTCCGATTGCGACGTTGCCGGGGATGGCCGAGCGCACGATCACCATCTCGAGTCTCTCCAAGACGTTCTCGATTACTGGCTGGCGCTTGGGCTATGCGATTGCGAGCGCCTCGCACACCGCGGCGATCCGCAAAGTGCACGACTTCCTCACCGTCGGCGCGCCGGCGCCACTGCAGCAGGCGGCGGCGACTGGCTATGCGTTCGATGATGCGTACTACCAAACGCTGAGCGATGAGTATCGACAGCGTCGGGACTATCTCGCCGCGCCGCTACGGGCCGCCGGTTTTCAATTCGCCGATCCGGCGGGTGCGTACTATTTCTTCGCCGACTTCAGCGCGATCAGCAACGACGATGACGTGACATTCGCCAAATGGATGGCGCGGGAAGTCGGCATCGCGACGGTCCCCGGTTCCAGTTTCTACCGTCCGGGTTCGAGCGACGGCCGCCGGTACGTGCGCTTCGCGTTCTGCAAACAACAGGCGACGCTCGAACGCGCCGTTGAGAAGCTCCGCTATTTTCGTTGACAACCCGCCGGAAATGCCGGACGTTTCACGTTACCATCGCCGCGGGTTCGCTCGGGCCATTTATGCACGGGAGCTCTCACATGACGCCGCATAATCTTCGATTGGTCGCCCTCGCAACCGTTGCCGTATGCATCGTCGCGATTCCGACGCGCGCCGAGGCGCAACTCGGCAGCTTGATCAGGAAGGCGAAGGAAAAGGTGGCGGAGCAGGTGCTTCCGCAGCAAGAGAGCGCTGCCGCGGCGGCGCTTGGCGACCCGTTCGATGCTGGGACGCTCGAGGCCGCGATGAAGGGCATGCAGGTCTACAAGACGCGCATCGCCGACGCCGCCGCGCTCAACAAGTCGTACATGGAGAATCAGGCGAAATACACCGCGCTCCTGCAAAGCGGCAAGAAGGCCGCTGCTGACTTCCGTGCGAATGACGATGCCATCCGTCGCTGCATCGACGCCGATTTCGACGCGCACGAAAGCGAGCGCGCGCTCGCGATGCAATCCAACGCGATGAAGGCGATGAGTGATCCGGCGAAGCGGAATGCCGTCATGAAGCTGACCGCCGATATGCAGGCGGCCCAAGCGAAGGGCGATATCGAGGCCGTCAAGAAAACGACGGAAGCGTACGCTACCCTCCTTGGCATTCAAGCCGATTCGGCCGCCGCGTTCAAGAAGTGCGGCAAGCCGCCGGTGAAGCCGGCGTCGATGGTCGAGACCGAGCGTCTCGAAAAGGCGAATGAAGACCTCACGAAACGAATGCGCGTCATCGAAAGTTCCGCCGACATCGACGGCGCGCGCAGCGCCGGCGTCGATCCGGCCAAGTTTCAGAAAATGCGGGAACGACTCGTGACCTTCACGGAGAGCCCAAAGAGCTTTTCGGGCGCCGAGAAGGAGTTGTTGACCGCACGGAAGGCCGAGATTATCGCCGTCTTGCAGACCCCTTGATTCGTTGGCGCGCGTGGTACTGCGCCGCGATAACCGCCTCGTCGGTCGCCACGGCGGTCGCCGCGGCGCAGTCTGCGTTACCCGCGTCGCTTCCTGTTTCGCGGCTGGCGGTTCGCGAACATGGTGAAAGCACGATCTTCTGGCGAAGCGAGTCGGCGCCAGTGCGCTGGGCCGAAGCGCCGCTGGCCGGACGGGTGCGATGGTCGGTCGCCGCCCGCGGCGTCGAATCCGCGACGTTAACACTGGCTGGATCGGGAGAGGCTTGGCGCACGCGCGTAGAGCTCGTGCGTCTCGATCCGGCGGCACTCGATTTTTCGCTCGACACCGCGTCGAGCGCCTCGGGGCGGCCCGCGTGGACAATCGCGAGGACGCCGAAATCCGCGGTATTTGCGATGAATGCCGGGCAGTTCCGGTCGACCGCGCCCTGGGGAATGGTCGTGCTCGACGGCCGTCGTACGCTCCCCGCCGAACACGGTCCGCTGGCGGTAACGATCGCCGTCGATTCGTCCGGAATCGTGCACTGGATTCCGGACGGTGAGCCGCTGCCCGCGGCGATGCGCTGGGCCTTTCAGTCGTATCCCGCCGTGCTTCGCGCACGGGAAGTGCCGATCGCATTACAAGAACCCGATCGTGGCGTCGACGTCGGCCACCGCGACGCGCGCCTCGCGATCGGCCGTCTCCCCGATGGGAAACTGCTCGTCGCCATCACCCGCTTCGACGGACTCGGATCATCGCTCGAAAGCGCGCCTTTCAACCTCACCGCACCGGAGATGGCGGCCGTGATGGGCGCGCTCGGTGTCGAAGACGCCGTCCTCCTCGACGGCGGGATCTCCGCGCAACTCATCGCCGGCACCGGTTCGGCGAGCGTCGCGCTCCGCGGCTGGCGCGATGTTCCGCTCGCCCTCATCGCGCAGCCGAAAGCCGAGCTACCACTCAGCCCGCGACGCGGTCCTGGTCGCTCGGCGGCTGAAAGACGAGATCCACCGCCAGCCAGGTAGACTTCGTGATCGGATACGTCGCTAACGGCGCGATGATCATCGCCGCCACCGCGACGTATTGTACGGCGTCCCACGGAATGTTCGGCCAACTGCGCAGCATCCAAATACCGAAGCCGATCGCGAAGAGCAGTTCGCTGATGATCAGGTTGATCAGATACGCGCCCACGAAGTAATCGCGCTGTCCGCGGTCGAGCAGCAAACCACACGTCGGGCACGCCGCACGCAGCCGGAACCACGACGCCCGTATCCCTCCGCTGCCGCAGTCCGGACAGCGCAGTGTCAAACCGCGCACGACTCGGGTAACCGGAGTCGGAACAGGGAGCGACGCGTTCATCTACTGAATATACTTCGACTGCGCGCCCGATTGCGGATTGTTCCTCCGACTCCGTCACTCACATCCATGCCCGGCCGTCAAAACCGCTTCGTCGTCACGCTGACGCGCCGCTTGCCGGAGGCCGTCGAGAGCCGGCTCGCGGCGCGATACGAACTGATCCGGAACAGTGACGATCGGCCGCTCGCCGTCGACGGAATCATCGCCGCGATGAAATCCTCGGACGCGATCGTCTCGACGCTCGGCGATCCACTCGCTGCCGACGCGCTGAACGCCGGCGCCGGTCGCTGCCGGTTGATCGCGCATTTCGGCGTCGGCTACGACAACATCGATCTGGCCGTCGCGAAGGAACGGGGCGTCGCGGTAACGAATACACCCGGCGTCCTCACCGACGACACCGCCGACATGACGATGCTCCTCTTGCTCGCCGCCGCGCGCCGCGCCAACGAGGGCGTTCGCGAGATTCAGTACGGCACCTGGTCCGGCTGGCGACCGACGCACCTGCTGGGTCGGCGACTCTCCGGAAAGACGCTCGGACTCGTCGGATTCGGCCGCATCGGCCGGGCGGTCGCCGAGCGCGCCGCCGCTGGCTTTGGCATGCATGTCCAGGCCTGGAGCCGCTCGCTCGGGATCACTGAAGCCGCCGCCGCCGGCGTCATTCGCTGCGATTCGCTCGACACGTTGCTCTCGACGAGCGATTTCGTCTCCCTCCACGTCCCGCGGACGCCCGAGACGCATCATCTCCTCGATGCACGGCGGCTCGCACTCCTGCCGACACATGCCGTGCTCGTCAACACGGCGCGCGGCGACGTCATCGATCAGTCGGCGCTGATTGACGCCCTGACGCGCAATGCATTTGCCGGTGCCGGACTCGACGTCTTCGAAGGGGAGCCGGCGGTTCCCGAAGCGCTCGTCGCGCTGCCGAATGTTTTCGCCCTCCCGCATATCGGCAGTGCGACGATCGAGACGCGCACCGCAATGGGGAATCTCGCCGCCGACAATCTCGATGCCTTCTTCGATGGCAGGCCACTGCCGAATCCGGTCAACTGAGCGCTTTGCTTGCTCGCTCCTCCGCGCACTTCTAGCTTTCGATGACCGACTTCCACTCTGCAACGAGACGAACGTGACCACCTACAAATACGCGAAGATACCAACCGCCGGTGAACGCATCGAAGCCACGGGCGGCAAGTTCTCGATTCCCGATCGCCCGATCATTCCGTTCATTGAAGGCGACGGCGTTGGCCCGGACATCTGGCGCGCGTCGGTGCGCGTGTTCGATGCGGCGGTCGAGATCGCGTACGGTGGCAAGCGGAAAATCGAATGGATGGAAATCCTCGCCGGCCAGAAGGCGTTCGACACGACCGGCGAATGGATGCCGGCCGAATCGCTCGAAGCGGTGCGGGAATTCAAGATCGCGATCAAGGGCCCGCTCACGACGCCGGTCGGCGGAGGTATTCGCTCGTTGAACGTCGCGCTCCGTCAGGAACTCGACCTGTACGCCTGCATTCGCCCCGTGCGCTACTTCGAGGGCGTCGGCGCACCGGTAAAGGAACCCGGCAAACTCGATATCGTGATCTTCCGCGAGAACATCGAAGACGTCTACTCGGGGATCGAGTTCAAGGCGGGAACGCCGGAAGCCGAAAAGCTCCGTAATTATTTGAAGACCGAGTTCAACAAAAACGTGCGCGAAGGGTCGGCGATCGGCATCAAGCCGATGTCGCCGTTCGGCTCCAAGCGCCTCGTAAAGATGGCGATCGAGTACGCGATCAAGAGCGGGCGCAAGTCGGTCACGCTGATGCACAAGGGCAACATCATGAAGTTCACTGAGGGTGGCTTCAGAGATTGGGGCTACGAGATCGCGAAGGAGGCGTTCGGCGATCACGTCGTTGCCGAGGCCGATTTGAACGCCGCCGGGGGCACCGCACGCGCCGACGCGGTGATCATCAAAGATCGGATCGCCGACTCGATCTTTCAGCAGCTCCTGCTGCGCCCCGAAGACTACGACGTGATCGCGACGCCGAACCTCAATGGCGACTACGTCTCCGACGCCTGCGCCGCGCAGGTCGGCGGGCTCGGCATCGCGCCGGGCGGCAACGTCGGCGATGAAGCGGCGGTGTACGAAGCGACGCATGGCACCGCGCCGAAGTACACGAATCTGAACAAGATCAATCCGGGAAGCGTCATCCTCTCGGGCGTGATGATGCTCGAGCACATGGGGTGGAAGGAAGCCGGCGATCTCATCATCAAGGGCGTCGAGACCGCGATCACGGCGAAGACTGTCACCTACGATCTCGCGCGTCAGATGCCGGGCTCGACGGAAGTCTCCACGTCGGGATTCGGCGACGCCATCATTGCCGGAATGAGGAAGTAACTGATGTCGCTTGCTCTCACGCTGCGCGCCGGCGACCCGGCACGCTTCGCAACGCCGCTTCTCGCCGTCGCACTCCCATCCGACAAGCCACTGCCGCGGTTGCTCGCAGCGCTCGATACGTCGCTCGGCGGCGCGCTCGTGCGTGCCATGAAGCAGCGGGACTTCAAAGGATCGCGCGACGAAACGTTCGTGATTCTGAATGCGAACAAGGGCCCGCAACGCGTAATGCTCGTCGGGCTCGGCGCGAACGCCGACGCCGCAGCGATCACCCGCGCGGCGTCGATTGCCGGCCGCAAAGCCAACGCGATGGGCGTCCAGCGGATGGGATTCTGGGCCGCCGATCTCGAAGGGGCGGCGCTCGAGAACGCCGCGATCGGTCTGTCGCTTGGCAGCTGGGACTACACCGATTTCAAAACAATGCCGCCGGTGAGCGAACGGCCGAAGCCGCTCGTTGCGGCGACGGTTTGCGTTGCCTTGGCACGCGGCGCACAAGCGTCGCTCGCCGCCGGCATCGCCGTCGCCGAAGGGCATCGCATCGCCCGCCGGCTCGCGATCATGCCGGGGAACATCTGCACGCCGGCGCACATCGCGAACACGGCGAAAGACATCGCGAAGCGTCACAAGCTCAAGGTGACCGTGATGGGTCGCCGCGAGATGACGCGTCTCAAAATGGGATCGTTCCTCGCCGTCGCGCAGGGAACGCCACAGGATCCGAAGTTCATCATCCTCGAGTACAAGGGCGGGAAGCGCGGTGACGCGCCGATCGCACTTGTCGGCAAAGGACTGTGCTTTGATTCGGGCGGCATCTCGATCAAGCCAGCGGCCGGAATGGAATGGATGAAGTTCGACATGAGCGGGGCCGCCGGCGTCCTCGGCGCGATGGAGGCCATCGCGCGACTCAAGCTCAAGGTCAATGTCGTCGCACTCATCGGTAGCACCACGAACATGCCGAGTGGCACCGCGATGAATCCCGGCGACGTCGTGCGCGCGATGAACGGCAAGACGATCGAGATTATCAACACCGACGCCGAGGGACGTCTCGTCCTCGCCGACGTGCTCGCCTACGCCCTGCGCTACAAGCCGCAGGCGATGCTCGACGCGGCGACGCTCACCGGCGCCTGCGTCATCGCGCTCGGGAACATCGCCACGGGTGTCCTGGGTAATGATCAGGGAGTCGTCGACGAAGTCATCGCCGCCGGCAAGAGGGGCGGGGAGCCTGCCTGGCAGTTGCCGCTGTGGAACGAGTATCGCGATCTGATTAAGTCGGACGTCGCGGATATCAAGAACATCGGCGGGCGCGGCGCAGGGACGATCACGGCGGCGCTCTTCCTCGCCGAATTCACGCAAGGATGCACGTGGGCGCACTTGGATGTCGCGGGAACGGCGTACTCGGAGAACGATCTCGGCATGATCGGCCGCGGGCCGACCGGCACGCCGGTGCGCACCTTCTTCGAGTTCGTGCGGGGACGCGCGCGCTGAGCATCTCGCGACTGCTGCTGCTGGTGGTCGTCGCGCTCGCGCCGGCCGCCGCCGTTGCGCAGGCGAAACCCGATACCACGAAAAAGCCGGCGCCAACGGACAGCGTCAAAATCTCGTTCCCCGCCGATACCTCGCGCGCCAAGTCGGCGATTCCCACCGACTCGCTCCTCGCGCCGATCGACAGCGCGATCGCCGATAGCCTCAAAAAGAAACCGGTACGCGACACGATCAAAACGCCGACCGCACGTCCGTATACGCCGCACTCCACTGAAATCGGTGCCAACGGCTCGCACTGGACGCGCGACCAAATGTTCGAGTCCGGTGCCTTCACACTCGGCGAACTACTCTCGCGCGTCTCCGGTGTGACGATGTTCCAGACCGGTTTTATCCTCGCGCCGCAGGTTGCCGGATTCTACGGCGACCCATCGAAGGTTCGCCTCTTCCTCGACGGCGTCGAGATGGATGCGATCAACGTGCGCAACGGCGGCATCAGCGACCTCGCGATGACACCGCTCTGGTTGCTCGAAGACGTGCAGGTCGAGCG
>JAYVPN010000229.1:0-11364 GCA_043757365.1 Gemmatimonadota bacterium
GAGAGGACATCCACGAGCTTGCCCTTCCCCTCGTCGCCCCACTGGGCGCCGACGACGACGAGCGTACGAATCTTCGAGTCGAACATGATTTTCAGAGAGCCGGAGGAGCGAGCGACGGGCGCAAACGGGCGCAATGGACGGGCGACGAACGGACACAAAAAAACGCCCCGGCAAGTGCCTTGGGGCGTTGCAGAAATCTAGGTGCGCGGCGCCGGAGCGCAACACTGGACGCGCTCCGCACCCCGTCCGGGCCACGTTCGGCCCCTATTCCGGCGCCTTCCGCGTCCAGCGAACGCTCTGTATGTACCGCTCCAGACGATTCGCCAGACGGGCCAGCTGCCCGCTGTCGGCCTTTTCCGCTGCGGCTTCGATTTCCGCACCGATATTCGTCAGTTCGGGGAACCCGAAGGAACCACCGGTTCCCTTCAGATTGTGTCCGAGCGTCCGGATCGCCTCGAAATCGCTCCACGCGACGAGCGAATGGAGCTGAATGGCGTCGTTGCGCCGCACCTGGAGGTACTGCGGCACATAATCGGCGATCTCGTCATCGACCACCACCGTATCGGCGATTGGCGCGCTCGCGACCCGCGCCGTCGAGGCCTCCGGGGCCGGCACCGTGAACTGGCGGACAATCGCCTCGATCAGCTTCTCGCGGCTGACGGGTTTTGTGAGGAACGCATCGCACCCGGCCTGTCGCGCGAGCCGCTCCTCCTCGCCGCCGGCGTCCGACGCCGTGAACGCGATGATCGGTACCTCGACGCCGCCCGGCATCGCGCGAATCAGCGTCGCCGTCTCGGGACCGCTCAGGCCGGGCATCCGCATGTCGAGGAGAATCAGCGAGACGCGGCCGGCGGCGAACTTCTTCAGCGCCTCGTCCCCGCTCGACGCTTCCACGAGGCGGAACTGCGCACCCGAGAGATAGCGGCGCAGCAGCATCCGATTGTCGGCGGCGTCGTCGACGACAAGAATCGCCGGCCGCACGTCGGCCCACTTCGAAACGGTTGTCAGCAGCTTCTCGCCGGCGATGGGCTTGGTGATGTAGTCGTTCATCCCGGCGTCCATGCACTGCACGCGGATCCCCTCGACGGCGTGCGCCGTAAACGCCACGATCGGCACTGGCGACGCCTCGTCCGTCGCCTCGGTCGTGCGGATCATGCGCGTCATCTCGAGCCCGTCCATGCGCGGCATCTCGAGATCGGAGATGATCAGGTCGTAGCGCTTCGCCGCGACCTTCGCGAGCCCGTCCACACCGTTCTCGGCGAAGTCCACGTCGTAGCCGGCCTTCCGAAGAATCGTGATCGCCAGCAGCCGGTTCGCCGGATTGTCCTCGACGAGCAGGACGCTGCCGTTCTTCGGCGTGACGGGCTCACGCGGGCGCATCGCAAACGACGGCGGCACGATGCCGAGCGCCGATCCGATCACGTCGCCAGATTTCCGCCGCAGCAGCGGCTTGCTCAGCAGCGTCACTTCGCGCACGGCCTCGGCGATCACGCGGTCGGCGCTGATCGGACGCGCCGCGACGAACTGCACCGGCGCATCGCCCTCGGCTTCGCTCACCGCGCGCCGTGCGCGCACCGCTTCGGCGCAGCGAACCAGCGCGTCGCGGCCGAGCGAGACGTCGAGCACCACGACTCCGCGTTGCAGCCCGCCGCTCGCGATCAACGTCTCGAGCGCCGCCGGATCGGCGAGCTCCTGCACCTCGAGCTTGAGCGATCGCAACACGTTCGCGACGACGCGCACGGCATTCACGTCGGTGCCAACGACGGCCGCCGGCCGCGCTGGAAAGCCGAGGTCCGACCGACGGCGCGACGGCGCCTTCTCCACGGTCTTCGCAAACGGCAGTACTACGTGGAACGTGCTCCCCGTCCCTTCGATGCGCTCGGCCCACACGCGGCCGCCCATCAACGATGCGAGCGAACGGCAGATGCTGAGCCCGAGTCCGGTTCCGCCCTGCTGACGCCGGGAGGTTCCATCGATTTGATAGAATCGGTCGAAGACCGCCTCGAGCTGGTCGGACGGGATCCCCATGCCGGTGTCGGTGACGGTGAAATGAATCTCCACCGCCGACTCGAGCTCGCGCACCACCTCGGCGCGAATGACAACGCTGCCGTGCGCCGTGAACTTCACCGCGTTGCTCACGAGATTCGTCAGGACCTGTCGCAGCCGCTGCCCGTCGCCGATCATCATCACCGGGATCTCGTTCGAGAGATCGCTCAGGAGATGCAGCCCCTTCTGATGCGCGCGCGTGCTCGATGCATGCGCCACCGCCTCGACGATGTCGTAGACAAAACACGGATCGGCGGCGAGCGCCATTTGCCCGGCTTCGATCTTCGAGAAATCGAGAATCTCGTTGATCAAATGCAGGAGCCCTTCGGCGTTGCTCTTGAGCGTCTCGAGCAACTCGCGCTGATCGGTGCTCTCGGCGCCTTCGAGCGCGAGATCCGCGGCGCCGAGGATCGCATTCATCGGCGTGCGGATTTCGTGACTCATGACCGCGAGAAAATCGCTCTTCGCACGATTGGCCGCTTCGGCCTCGGCGCGCGCTTTCTCGAGCTCGGCGACGCGGCTGCTCGTCTTCGCCACTAGAGCGACGCGATGAGCTCGCTCACGCGCGCGACACCGGTCGCGTCGAGATTGAGCAGCGGGCCACGCGTCACGCCGCCGTAGAGTCCGACCGCATCGAGCGCCGCCTTCACCCCCGGCACGCCGAGCTCGCCGACGATCGTCGCCGCCAGCGGCTTCACTCGCTCCTGTAACGCCGCTGCCGCGACGTGATCACCGCTCACGTGCGCCGTGTAAATCGCCACCGAATGCGCGGCGGCGAATAACGACACGGCGAGAATGCCGGCCCGCGCGCCGACACGCATCGCCGGATGCAGCTGGCCGCCGTTGCCGGTGATCACCGTGAACGTCTCGCTCTGCGCCGTGAGATAGCCGCCGAGCAATTCGAGGTCGCCCGAACTGTCCTTGATGCCGATGATGTTCTCGTGCATCGCCAGTCCGGCCACGAGCTCCGGGGACAGCTTGAAGTGCATGTACTTCGGAATGTTGTATAGCAGAACCGGCAGCGGACTCGCGTCGGCAACACGCAGATAGTGCGTCCGCAGCGCCTGCTCCGACATTGCATTCGAGTAGTAGTGTGGCGCCACGACCAGCACGGCGTCCGCGCCGAGGCGCTGCGCCTCACGGCACCGATGCTCGGTCAGTCGCGTGCTCTCGGCGCCGCTCCCCATAATCACGAGCTTTCCCGCCGGCGTCGCGCGGCGCGCCGCGCCGAGCAGTTCGAGGCGCTCCTCTTCCGTCAGCAGCGCCGCTTCACCGGTCGATCCGCAGACGACGACACCGTCGAGCCCGTTCGACAGATGCGACGCGATGTTGGCCGTGAAGGCGCCGACGTCAAGCGCCTCGGTCTTCGCGTGGAACGTCGAGACCACGGGAGCAAACACTCCCCGTGGAACCAGCGTCACTTTCCGCCCCCGAGAAAATCGAAGTTCCCGGTCACGGCGCCAAGCGAGGTGCTCGGATCGGCGGCGGCGGACGTCGATGTCGGCGTATCCGCCACGGCACTCGCGCGCACCGACTGCCGACGAAACGTCTTCATCTTCAGCTCGAAATCACTCGGCCGCGTGCTCGCCGCCAACGCGACTTCGAATTCCACGTCGTCGCTCTGCACGAGATCGGCAAGATGCTGATCAAACGTTTGCATCCCGTACTGCTCGCGGCCGTCGGCGATGAAGTCGCGGATCTCGCCGACGCGGTCCTTGTCAAGCATCAGCTCGCGGATCGTCGGCGTCACGATCATCACTTCGCATGCCACGGCGCGTCCCCGGCCGTCCTTCTTCGGCAGCAACCGCTGCGATACCACCGCATGCAACGACTCAGCAAGACGCACCCGCACGACATCCTGTTCTTCCGGCGGGAACATCGCGAGAATACGCAGCACCGTGCTCTGCGCGTCCGGCGTGTGCAGCGTCGAGATCAACAGATGCCCCGTCTCGGCCGCCTTCATCGCGGTGTCGATCGTCTCGGGGTCGCGCATCTCGCCGATCAGCACGACGTCCGGATCCTGACGCAACGCGGCGCGCAGCCCCATCCGAAAGCTCTCGGTATCGACGCCGATCTCGCGCTGCGTGATCGAGCACTGGATGTCACGATGCAAGAACTCGAGCGGATTCTCGAGCGTCACGATGTGCTTCTGTTTGGTCGAGTTGATGTGGTTTACGACCGCCGCCATGGTGCTCGACTTGCCCGAGCCGGTCACGCCGGTCACCAGCACCATCCCGCGCTCGGCGTCGGCGATCTGCTTCAGCACCGGCGGCAGCCCGAGCTTCTCGATACTCGGCACTTCGAACGGAATGACGCGCATCACGATCATGAAGCTCGATCGCTGACGCAGAATGTTCACGCGGAAGCGGCCGATGCCCGGCGCACCCCACGAGCAATCGTAGTCCTGGATCTTGTCGATCCGCGAGCGATCCTCGTCGTTCGGGATCAGCTTCATGGCGATCGACTTCGTCTGCTCCGGCGTCAGCGCCTGCTTCGTCAGCGGAACAAGCTTGCCGTCGATGCGCGCACGAAACACATCGCCTGCTTTGATGTGCAGGTCGCTGGCGCCACGATCGACGGCCGCCTTGATGATTTTTTCCATCGCGTCAGTATCCGGCCTGTTTGTCGACGCGGTTCCGCAGCGGTTCGCCCGCGCGGTACCGCGTCCAGTTATCGAGAAAAAGAACCGATAGACGCTCGAAGAACCGGCGCGGCGAAACCCCCGCCACGTGCGGTGTCAGAACGACATTTGGAAGGTGCCACAACTGGGAGTCCGGCGCCAGCGGTTCACGCGTAAAAACGTCGAGAACGGCACCGCGCAAACGCCCGCTCACGAGGGCGGCGGCGAGCGCCGCCTCGTCCACGAGCGGCCCGCGCGCCACGTTCACAACTATCGCCCCGTCGGGCATCAAGGCAAGCCGATCGGCGCTCACCACCGCCCGCGTTTCGGCGGTCAGCGGCGCCGCCAACACAAGAATGTCCGCCTGTCGCAATTCGGCGTCGAGCACGTCGAGTCCAATGACCCGCGCAAATCCGTCCGGCGTCCCCTTCCCGACGTCGCGCCGGACACCAACACAATGCGCGCCAAGCATCGAAAAGCGCCGCGCCGTCTCGCCGCCGATTCCACCAACGCCGACAATCAGCACGCGGCACTCCGAAAGCTCGCGGACGCGCGTCGCATTCGTCGCAAAGACCGACGAATCCCATTTGCCCTTTCGCTGGAGCTCACCGGCGACATCGAACGCCCGCAGCAGCCACAACACGCCGCCGAGCACGTGCTCGGCGATCGGTGGTCCGTAGATGCCCGCCGAGTTGGTCAGCATCACGTCGCTCGACATCATGTCGGGAAAGAGGAGCGAGGCGACGCCGGAGGTCGCGGTGTGCACCCAGCGCAGTTCCTGCGCCGCCGAATAGAGAAGCTTCGGCATCCCATACGAGAGGAAAATCTCGGCGTCGGCGATCTCGCGCACCGATTCTTCACTCGGATGCTGCGCGCCGTCGCCAAAGGAATCGGTTTCCGCCTGGACGACGTGTGTCCGCCATCCCGCCGGCGTCGCCGCGACGAGCGCGTCGCCGACGGCGTCGGGCATACAAAAGGCGGCCGAACGCGATCGCAGATCGACGACGAGTTTTCGTGTCAATCGAAATTCACGTTGAGGACTTCCGGCAGCTCGAGCAGCGTCGCGCGGGAAATCTCGAACTGCCGCGCCGGGCCGCTGAGCGTCATCTCGAACACCCGGTCGTCTTCGTGGTCGAACGACTTCACTTCGTTGATCGTGAGGCCGTCGCCGAAGAGCTGCGTCTTGAGCCATTCGAGCGTCACGCCGGGCTTCGTACGCACCGTCGCTGACAGGGTACGACGGGCGCGCAGCAACTTGTGTTCGAGGTGGCCGAGCCC
Organism: Gemmatimonadota bacterium; assembly: GCA_043757365.1. GTDB lineage: Bacteria > Gemmatimonadota > Gemmatimonadetes > Gemmatimonadales > Gemmatimonadaceae > Fen-1231. The sequence continues at coordinate 5,945 of JAYVPN010000229.1, forward strand.
GGAGAGCACGAGCATCACCAGCGCCGCCGTGCCGAGCGCCTCGACGTAGAATCCGGCGCCGATCGCGAGTCCGATCGCGGCCACCACCCAGATCGTTGCCGCCGACGTGAGCCCGCTGATCGCGCCCCGCGATTGCATGATCGTCCCCGCGCCGATGAAACCGATGCCGGTCACGACCTGCGCCGCGAGCCGCGCCGGATCGCCAACGCGAGCGCCACCGAACGACATCCCGAGGTTCATCGACAAGTCCATCAGCAACGCCGAACCGAGACAAATGAGAATGTTCGTGCGCAGCCCCGCCGGCTTGCCCGAAATCTGTCGCTCAAGACCGACGGCCCCGCCCGCTAGCACCGCCAGCACGAGCTTCAGTGCGAGGTCAAGGCGAAACGCCGTGATCATCTCGTGAGTACTCATGCGAGCGGAAGCCCCATCCGTTCCTTCGTTTCGGTGATCGTCTGCTTCGCGATGACGCGCGCTTTCGCGGCGCCGGCGTCGAGTACAGCCTTCACCAGCGACGGATTCGCCTCGAGCGCAGCGGCGCGTTCGCGGATCGGCGTCAGCTCCGCGACCATGTTCGCATGCAGCACCTTCTTGCAATCGATGCATCCCCACTTCGCACCGCGGCAGTTTACTTCCACCTCGGCGACGGTGCTCTCCGGCGAGAACGCTTTGTGGAGCTGATAAATAGTCGGGCAGCGATCCGGCTCGCCAGCGTCGGTCTTGCGCTGACGCGCCGGATCGGTGACCGCCGGACGAAGCTTGTCCCAAATCTGCTCCGGTGTCTCGAGCAAGCCGATCGTATTGCCAAGCGACTTCGACATCTTCGTCTGCCCATCGAGCCCCACAATTCGGCGCGTCGGCGTCAGCTTCGGCTGCGGTTCCGGAAAATACGGATCGTCGGCCGCGAAGCGCGCGTTCCAGTTGCGCGCGATCACGCGCGACAGTTCGAGATGCTGAATTTGATCTTCGCCCACCGGCACAATATCGGCGCGGAAGAGGAGAATATCGGCGGCCTGCAACACGGGATAGTTCAAGAGCCCGGCAAAGACCTGCTCCTGCCGGCTCGATTTGTCCTTGAACTGTGTCTGACGCTCGAGTTCGCCGAGCGGCGTGACCGTGTTGAAGATCCACGCGAGCTCGGTGTGCTCCGGCACCTGCGACTGCAGGTAGAGCGTGGCTTTGTCGGGATCGATGCCGGCGGCGAGCAATCCGAGCGCCATCTCGTGCGTGCGGCGGACGAGATCGGCGGGCTGGTAGCTCGCGATGATCGCATGATAATTGACGATACAAAAAAACGACTCGTACTGCGACTGCAGGGCGACCCAATTCTTGACCGCACCGAGGTAATTTCCGATGTGCAGTTCGCCGGACGGCTGAATGCCGCTGAAGATTCGTGACATACCCTGAACTTAGGCCTTGGCGAATGACCGATCAATCTTCCGCTCCCCTTCTCGCCGTCGCCCTCGAGGGCGCCCGGGAAGCCGCCGCCTTCATTCGGAGCGCCGCACCCGGCGTCCGCGAGATCGCCTGGCAGGAGAAAAGTGCGACCGATTTTGTCTCCGAAGTCGATCTCGGCGCCGAGCAGCGGATCATCGCGGCGGTACGGCGGCACCTGCCGAACGCCGGAATTCTCGCCGAGGAAACCGCCACGACGATCAGTCCCGACCGCCAGCGACAGGGCGTGGTTTTCGTGATCGATCCCCTCGACGGCACGACGAACTTCCTCCACGGCTACCCCGAGTACGCCGTCTCGATCGGCGTCCTCCGTGACGGCGCGCTCGCGGCGGCGGTGGTGATCGACGTTCCAGGCAACGAAGAGTTCACCGCCACCGTAGGCGGCGGCGCGTTTTTGAACGGCGAACGAATATCGGTCAGCACAACGACCAACCCGCAGCGCGCCCTCATCGGCACCGGTTTTCCGTTCAAGAATCCCGCCGATATCGCACCGTATCAGGCCCAAATGTCGCGCGTCATGGCCGGCGTCAGCGGCGTCCGCCGCCCTGGCGCCGCGGCCATCGACCTCGCGAGCGTCGCGTGCGGGCGGTTCGACGCCTTTTGGGAAACGATGCTCTCCCCGTGGGATATCGCTGCGGGAATTCTGCTCGTTCGCGAAGCCGGCGGGATCGTCACGAGCGAAACCGGCGGCGCGATTGAGGTCGCACACACTGGCCTCGTCGCCGGCAACACCGCGATCCACCGCTGGCTGCTCGACGCCATCACCGATCGATAGCGGTATAGACGCTGGACTCACGGCGTCACGTGAAGCACCCTTAAGCACATGAAACTCGTCGAATGCGTTCCCAATTTTTCCGAAGGCCGCCGCCCTGAAGTCGTCGGCGCGATCGTTGACGCTATCGCAGCCACCGATGGCGTCACGATCCTCGACGTTTCCTCCGACGCGAGCCACAATCGCACGGTCGTCACCTTCGTCGCGCCGGTCACGACAGCCGTCGCCGCAGCGTTTTCCGGGATCGCAAAAGCTCGCGACCTGATCGACCTCACGACGCACACCGGCGAACACCCGCGCATCGGTGCGACCGACGTCTGCCCGTTCATTCCCCTCGACGGCGCGACGATGGACGATTGCATCGCCCTCGCCCGCGATCTCGGGGCGAGAGTCGGCACCGAACTCGACATCCCGGTTTTCCTCTACGAAAAAGCGGCCACCCGCCCCGACCGCGAAAATCTCGCCGACATCCGCCGCGGCGAATTTGAAGGCGCACGCACCGACATTGGCACGAATCCGAATCGCGTCCCCGATTTCGGCCCCGGCAAGATCCATCCGACCGCCGGCGCCACCGTCATCGGCGCGCGGCCGTTCCTCGTCGCCTTCAACGTCTACCTCGGCCCCGCCACCAACCTCGCGATCGCGAAAGAAGTCGCCAAAGCGGTTCGCGGTTCGAGCGGCGGCCTTCGCTTCGTGAAAGGGCTCGGTCTCGAAATCGACGGCCAGGCGCAAGTCTCGATGAATCTCGTCGACACCGAGAAAACGCCGCTCTACCGCGCGTACGAAATGGTGAAGATGGAAGCCGAAGCGCGCGGCGTGACTCCGACATGGAGTGAGCTCGTCGGCCTCGTTCCTGAGCGCGCACTCTTCGAAACCGCGGCGCGGCACCTGCGCCTCCCGAACTTCTCGAACGCGATGGTGCTCGAGCACAAAGTCCGCGGCGCGATGAGCGGCGGCGAGTCGATGAGCGGCTTCGTTGCATCGGTCGCGAGCAGCGCGCCGGTGCCGGGCGGCGGCTCGGTGAGCGCGCTCGCCGGTCAGCTCGCGGCGGCCCTCGCGCAGATGGTCGCGGGGCTCACGGTCGGCCGCAAGAAATACGTCGCGGTCGATGCCGAGATGAAAGCACTCGCGCTCGCTGCGGTAGCACTCGGCAACCGTCTCGCGTCGCTCGTGAAGGAAGACGCCGACGCCTATGCGCTCGTCAGCAATGCCTACAAACTTTCGAACGAATCTCCGGAACAAACGAAAGCGCGCGATGCCGCGATTCTCGCGGCATTGATCAAAGCCGCCGAAGTCCCGCTCGAAACGGCCAAAGCCTGCGCGGCGGTCGCCAAGCTCGCGGTCACCTGCGCGCTCAAAGGCAATACGAACGCGGTGAGCGATGCCGGCGTCGCCGCGCTCCTCGCCGAAGCCGCGTGCCGCGGGGCCGTCTACAATGTGCGCATCAACGTCGCATCGATGAGCGACAAATCGGTGGGTGCAAAGCTCGCCACCGAAGCGGCCGCGCTGATCGCTGAAACGGCCTCCGCAGCCAAGGAAGCCACGGAAGCCGTTGAGAGGGCGATCGGCGCCTAACGCGCCGCAAGGCGCGGCGCGTTCCTAGAGTGTGGTCAGTACCCGCGGCCCGCTCTCCGTAATCGCCACGGTATTCTCAAAGTGCGCCGACCGCTTTCCGTCGGCGGTCACGACCGTCCACTTGTCGCCAAGCGTCCGCGTCCCCGCAACACCGGCATTCACCATCGGCTCGATCGCGATCGTGAGCCCGCTCACGAGCTTCATTCCGCGCTTCGGCTTGCCGTGATTCGGTACCTGCGGCTCCTCATGCATCAAGTGCCCGACGCCGTGCCCGACGAGATCGCGCACGACCTTATAGCCGCCGTTGATCACCACCGCCTCGATCGCCGCCCCGATGTCGCCGACATGATTGCCGATCACGCACTGGGCAATCCCGGCATCCAACGACGCCGCCGTCACGTCGAGCAAGTCCTGTGTCTTGTCGTCGATCGTGCCAACGCCAAGCGTCCGCGCCGCATCGGTATGCAGCCCGCCATAAAAGACGCCGATGTCCACCGAGATGATGTCGCCCTCGTGCAGCACGCGTTTCGCCGACGGAATGCCATGCACGATCTCTTCATTCACCGACGCGCATATACTCGCCGGGAAACCATACAAGCCCTTAAAGCTCGGCATCGCCCCTTCGTGCGAGCGAATGAAATCCTCGGCGATCTGATCGACTTCCATCGTCGTCATGCCGGGCTTCAGCGCCGCCTTCACGGCGGCGTGCGTCTCGGCGAGGATCTTCCCGCCGGCCGCCATCGTCTCGATCTCGCGCGCCGACTTGAGCTGTACCATCACGCGCGGCCGACAGCCTTCAACGCACGCCGCTGCACTTCGTCGAGCGATCCGACCGCGTCGATTTCGGCGACGTTCCCACCGTGCGTGCGATACCAGTCCACCACCGGCGCGGTCTGTGCCTGATAGACGCGCAAGCGATTGCGCACCGCATCGGGCTCGTCGTCTGCCCGGCGCACGAGATGCCCCTGCGGCGTCTTCGCGCACTCGGCGTGTAACTCGCCCGGCTCGCGCCCCATGAATGGCGTCTGGCACGCATCGCACGTCGCGCGCGCGCTGAGGCGCGCCACGAGCACGTCATCAGCGATCGTGAAGAGCATCACGACGTCGACCTTCTTGCCGAGCTCGGAGAGCACCGCGTTCAGCCCTTCGGCCTGCGGAACCGTACGCACCACGCCGTCGAGAATGACCCCCGCAGCCTGCTCCGGCGCCGCGAGCGCTTCTTTGATGATCCCCATGATGACCTCGTCAGGAACGAGATCTCCACGATCCATAAATGCCTTCGCCGCGAGCCCGAGGGGGGTCCCAGCCTTCACCGCAGCGCGCAGTACATCGCCTGTAGCGATTTTGGGGACGCCGAGGGAAACGGCGAGCCGCTCCCCCTGCGTCCCCTTACCGGCGCCCGGAGGTCCGAGCAGCACGACGATCATTTGTTGGCCGCTCTCTTAGAAGCCCGTAGTCTGGCGCCCACGGAAGCGCACGCGCCCCTTCTTCATGAAACCGTCGTACTTACGAAGGAGAAGATGCTGCTGCATCTGCGCCATCGTATCGAGCGCGACGCCGACCACGATCAGCAGCGAGGTGCCGCCGAACTTGAACGGGACGTTGATGAAATCCGCGA
>JAYVPN010000230.1:0-11337 GCA_043757365.1 Gemmatimonadota bacterium
GGGAACGCTTCGCGGCCCGGCGGACGACGGAGCACGAGCGACAGCTGGCGATACGCCGCGGCCTGCTTCGTGAGATCGTCGTACACGACCAGCGTCGCCTTGCCTTCGTTGTACATGAAGAACTCGGCCATCGCCGCACCCGTGTACGGCGCGATGTACTGCATCGGCGCCGGATCGGACGCGGTGGCCGCGACGACGATCGTGAACTCCATCGCCCCCGTCGCCTTCAGCTTTTCGACGACGCTTGCAACCGTCGACGCCTTCTGACCGATCGCGACGTAGACGCAGATGACGCCGGTACCCTGCTGATTGATGATCGTATCGATCGCGATCGCCGTCTTGCCCGTGCCACGGTCGCCGATGATGAGCTCGCGCTGACCACGGCCGATCGGGATCATGGCGTCGATCGACTTGATGCCCGTCTGCATCGGTTCCTTGACGGGCTCGCGCACGATGATGCCGGGGGCTTCGCTCTCGACCTTGCGCTGGTGCTTGGCGTTGATCGGGCCCAGTCCATCAATCGGACGGCCGAGCGAATCGACGACGCGGCCAATCAGTTCCGGACCAACCGGTACTTCGAGCACGCGGGCGGTGCGACGGACTTCGTCGCCTTCCTTGAGTTTCAGATAATCGCCGAGGATGACGGCGCCAATGTTGTCTTCTTCGAGATTGAGGGCGAGGGCCGTGATCTTCTCGCCGGTTTCGGACGAGGTGACCTCGAGCATTTCGCCGGCCATCGCCTTCATGAGGCCGTAGATACGGGCGATCCCGTCTTTCACCTCGAGGACGGTTCCGACTTCCTCGACATCGAGCTTATTGAGGTCGGCCGCTTCGATTTCGCGAAGCAGGATGTCCTTGATTTCACCGGGGCGGAGCGACGTCGACGAAGCCATTGGATGGGGCGTTGAGAACGTGTAAAGAGCGGGTGCCGGCCGGGCTTACTTCACCGGAGCGGACCGAATCTGGTAGAGCTTGTGAAAAATATCACAAGTCGGGGAGAACTGCAAGCGTGGAGTGGGAGGACGGGCGGTAGGCGGTAACCAGTAGTCCGTCGACGGTGAACCGCGAACTACAAGGGCGAGTAGAAAGTAGACGGTAGACAGTACGCCGTTTACGTGAACGGACTACCGTCTACCGTCTACTTTTTACGGCGTTTGATCTTCGCGGTTCACGGTCTACCGTCTACTGAGTACCGTCTACCGCCCTTCAAGCCCTCGACCGCCCCCGCCCCTGCCGAAAGCGTTCTATCAGATCGCCTGTGCGGAGTCGAGCTAGCGACGCCGAGCGCGTCCCGACGATCCGCTGCGCCGTACTCGTCAAATGCGACGGCGACGCGAAGTCGAGTACGCGCGACACATCGCTCACGTCGTACCCCGGATTCTTCGCCAGCTCGGCCGCCGCGATCAATCGCACCAAATCGATAATCCGCTTCAGATTCGGCGAGCCCTCGGCCGCAAAACTGCGCGACAGATGTTCGCGCGACACTTCGAGCGCCGCGGCGATCGTTTCCGTCCGCACCGTCCGGCCGCCGTGCGCGACGATCGCGCGCCACGCTTTCTGTTGGATCGGAGTATCCAGTCCGAGCGCACCGTGCGCATCGTGAAGCGCGACGCCGAAGCGAATCGTGAACGAGTGCGGAATCACGAGCTCGCGGAGCGCGAGGTCGTCCATCCCCTCGGCGAGGACATCGGCGAAATCAGATTCCGCGCAGCGAGCGAGGGCGGCGCCGTCGTTGATGCGCATCGGCGCGAGCGCGAAGAACGGAACGCTCGGATAATCGCGCGCGAGCGCTGCCGCCTTCCACGTTTCGTCGCCGGGCTGCGCGATATCGAGGATCGCGGCGTCGACGAGTCCGTTGCGAAACGCGTCGGAGAACTCCGGCAACGACCGCGCGAGGACGAGCCGCCCGCGCCGTTTGGGGAAGGCCCGTTTAAGAAGGTCGCGCGAGCGATCGCGCGGCGCATAGGCGAGCACCGCCCACGGCGGAATGGAATTGACGAGTCGGACCGGCATACGTCAGGGAAGGACGGATTGCGTCGGCTGCGTCGGCGTCGCCGACTGCGCGGGCGTTTGCTGCACCGTGCCGCCGAGCAGCGTCCAGGCGCGGTCGAGGACGGCGCGGGCATTTTCGTATGAGATGAGCCGGACCGCGTCGTCGTATCGCGCCCAGCGGCAGGCCGTAATTCCCTCGGCACGCTGCGGTTTCGTTTTCGCGTCCGGCGTTTCGATCAAATAGAAATGGCAGACTTTGTGAATAAGCCGTCCGCGAAAGCGGAAATGCCAGTCGATCGTCTCGATCACCGAGCGCAGTTCGAGCGAGGCGAGCCCTGTTTCTTCGGTGACTTCGCGCATCGCGGCGGAGTCCGGTTGCTCGCCTTCCTCGAGATGCCCTTTGGGAAAGCCCCAGTTGTGGTAGCTGTCGCGGATGAGGAGAAAAAAGGTCTCGCCGCCGTCGCGGCGAAAGACGACGCCGCCGGCCGAGATTTCTTCGCGCGGTTTGCGACGGCGCGGCGCGCTCACCCGAGCGGACCGGTGGCCACTGGCACCGCCCGTCCCTCGATGAACTGGCGAACGATCGGATCGTCCGTCTCCTCGATTTCCTCGACCGTGCCGACCCAGCGCACCTTTCCTTCATAGAGCATTGCGATGCGCGTGCCGATGGAGAACGCGCTACGCATGTCGTGGGTGATGACGATGCTCGTCACGCCCAGTTTGTCGCGCATGCGGATGATCAGTTCGTCGATCACCGCGGCCGTGACCGGGTCGAGCCCGGTCGTCGGCTCATCATATAGAAGGTATTTCGGGCGCAGGGCGATCGCGCGGGCGATGCCGACGCGCTTGCGCATACCTCCGGAGAGTTCGACCGGGAGCGTGGCGCCGGATCCCTGGAGGTCGACGAGGTCGAGGGCTTCTTCGACTCTCACGTCGATTTCCCGAGGCGAGAGCGTCCCTTGTTTGATGAGCCCCATCGCGACGTTTTCGGCGACGGTGAGCGAATCGAAGAGGGCCGCCGACTGGAAGACGTAGCCGATCTTGCCGCGGAGGGCGTAGAGGTCGCGGCGCTTGAGCGTGCTGACATCCTGCCCGTCGACGAAGACTCGGCCAGCGTCCGGCTCGAGGAGGCCGACGATGTGTTTGATAGCGACGCTCTTTCCGGTCCCCGAATACCCGATGATGACCATCGTTTCGCCTTCACGGACTTCGAGGGAGAAGCCGCTGAGGACCTTCTTGGGACCGAAGGCTTTGTAGACGTCGTCGAGGATGATCATGTCTCAAATAATGTACGACATCCACCGGCCGCCGCGAGTCGGAGATCGTCCGATAGCGGCATTACCCGCCCAAAACAGCTTTTGTGACACTTTGTTATGAGAGCTTGACTCTTTCCTAACAACTACGGAGGATTCCCCTCAGCAGTAAAGGAAGGGTTCTCATTAAAGGCAGTCGCCGACCCCCTCGGCGACTGCCGTGTTGGGAGCCCCAAATCCCACTTCCTTCGGAGGTCGAGTGCGTCGGATCTTTATGTTCGCGGTCGCAATCTTGGTTGCGGCCACGCCCAGCAGTGCGTGGGCTCAGGGTCGTGAAGTGACCGGTAAGGTCACAGCGTTCGGCAGCGGAGCACCGCTGGCCGATGCGACGGTCGGAATCGCCGGCGCGCAGGTTGGCGCCCGTACGAATGCGGAAGGCGTGTACAAAGTTCGTATTCCTTCCGGTGAAGTGACCATCGTCGCGCGCGCCATCGGCTACAAGCGCAGCACGGTGAAGATTTCGTCGAGCGCGAGCACGTTGGACTTCACGCTCGAGAAGGACATCCTCCAGCTCGAAGGCGTGACCGTGACCGGTCAGGCCACGACGATCGACAAGAAGAACGCCTCGACGGCGATCGTGTCGGTTGGCGCCGAGGAGCTCACGAAGGCTCCGGCGAAGTCGGTCGAAGGCAACCTCGCCGGTAAGGTGACGGGCGCCCAGATCTTCGAGAACAGCGGCGCGCCGGGCGGCGGTATGCAGGTCCAGATCCGTGGCGCCACGTCGGTGCTCGGACAGGGCGATCCGCTGTATGTGATCGACGGCATTCTCGTCTCGAACGCGTCGATCCCGGGCGGCCTCGCCTCGATCTCGCGCTCGTCGGGTTCGACGGCGTCGTCGCAGGACCAGACGGTGAACCGTCTCGCCGACGTCAACCCCAACGACATCGAGTCGATCGAAGTGCTGAAGTCGGCCGCCGCGACCGCCATTTATGGCTCGCGCGCGACGAACGGTGTCGTCGTCATCACGACGAAGAAGGGCAAGGCCGGCACGACCCGCTTCAGTGTCACGCAGCGCGTCGGTTCGGGTTCGGCGCTCAAGAACCTCGGCTCGCGGAAGTTCAAGAACTATGCGGAAGTCGCGCCGTACCTCGGCGGCTCGGCGCAGGCCGATTCGGTCGCGAAGGCGAACTGCGGTACCGGCGCCTGCCCGTACTATGACTGGCAGGGCCAGCTCTACGGGAACGTCGATCCGTCGTTTGAATCGGTCGTGTCGGCGTCGGGCGGTTCGGGCAACACGCGGTTCTATGCGTCGCTCAACGACCGCCTGAACAAGGGCATCGAGTTCAACACGGGCGCGCGCCGTACGTCGGGCCGCATCAACATCGACCAGACGATCGGCGACAAGCTGACCGTTAGCGCCGGCATCGACATCACGCACAACTTCGTGCAGAACGGCGTCGGCGGTAACGACAACTCCGGCATCAGCCCGATCTACACGTTCGGCTACGCGCCGGCGATTTACGACATCCAGCAGAAGGATGCGACCGGTCAGTACGTCAAAATGTTCATGAACGGTGGCGGCAGCGGCACGTCGAACCCGTTCGCGGTGCTGTCGCAGATCACGAATAACGAAGACACGTACCGCATGACGGGAAGCCTTCGCGTCGGCTACTCGCTGCTCTCGACGGCGATGAACACGATTCAGCTGACGTACATCGGCGGTCTCGACCGGTACCAGCTCGAAGGCCGTCAGTACTCGCCGAACTACATGCAGTACGAGCCGGCGGACGGTTTCCTCGGCACGGCGCAGCAGCTGAACGCCTCGAGCCGTCAGATCAACCAGTCGATTAACGCGGTGTGGACGTTCAACCCGACGTGGAGCTGGTGGAACTCGGCCCAGACGTCGTTCGGCAGCACGTACGAGACGCAGTACCTGAACTCGTACAACGTGCGTGTGCGCGGCCTCCTGCCGACGAAGCAGACGGTCGTCACGTCGCCCGACCAGTCGTATAACCAGGCCATCACGGAGTTCCGCGACCAGTCGTACTACGCGAACGAACAGTTCATCTTCCTCGGCGAAAAGTTGGCCCTCGCGGCCGGTGTCCGGATGGACCGTTCGAGCGCCAATGGCGACCGCGAGAAGTTCTACGCGTTCCCGAAGTTCTCGGGCAGCTATCGGTTCGTGAGCCCGCTCAAGAGCCTCACGGGCCTGATCGACGAAGTGAAGATCCGCGCCGCGATCGGTCAGTCGGGCAACCGTCCGAACTACGGCAACCGCGACGTCACCGTCGGATCGGGCGGCGTGATCGGCGGCTTGTCGTCGCTGGCCGCGACGACCAACCTCGGCAATCCGGCGATCAAGCCGGAAGTCATGAACGAAACCGAGTTCGGTTTCGACGCAACGTTCTGGAAGCAGCGCGTGGCAGTCGAAGCGACCAAGTACCAGCGCAAGATCAAGGATCTGCTCCTCACGTTCCCGCTCCCGGCCAGCTCGGGACTTGTCAGCCAGATCATCAACGGCGGCAGTCTATCGACGAACGGCTTCGAAGGCGCGATCACGATCGTTCCGATTTCGCGGCGCGATCTCGAGTGGACGTTCCGCACGACGTACCAGACGAACGTGCAGCATACCGACGCGATTCCGGTCCCGGCGTTCGCCGTCCTCGGCTCGTACGGCGCGTCGTACGGCCGCAACCGTATTGCGGCGGGCACGATCACCACGAAGATCTGGGGCAACAGCCCGTTCAGCTGCATCAACACGACGGTGGCCGGCGTGCTCGTCCCCGGTACCGGCAGCGACGGCAAGCCGTGCCGCCAGCTCGCGTACGGCGAGACGATTGCGGGACAGGTCGTCCGCGACTCGATCCTCAACGACGCCAACTCGCGTCACACGATTCAGTTCCTCAACACCGTGACGTACAAGCGCTTCAGCTTCAGTGGCCTGCTCGACTGGCGCAACGGCGGCCACACGTCGACGATGACGAAGAATCTCTTCGACGAGGGTGGCAACTCGCGTGACTTCGCCGACGCGTCACCGACGGCCGGCGTGCTGCTCGGCGACTACCGCTATGGCAACTTCTCGGCCGGCGACATCCGTGGTTACACGGATGACGGCACGTACGTCAAGCTCCGTGAAATCTCGGTCAGCTACGACGCGCCGAAGAGCTGGGCTGATGTGGCGAAGGCGCGTTCGATGCGCATCTCGCTCAGCGGCCGCAACCTCGCGATGTGGAGCAAGTACTGGAGCTACGACCCGGAGTTTACGAATTTCGGCAACTCGAACTTCAACCGCTTCATCGACTTGGCACCGTATCCGTCGACCAAGCAGTTTTTCCTCAGCATCGACCTGGGGTACTAGACCATGACTTCGATGCAGACTTTTTCGTCCGGGAGGACGATCGTGAAGGGAATCCGCACCTTTGGAGCCGCCGTCGCGCTGTTCGCGCTTGGCGCCTGCGCCTCGAAGGATCTTCAGATTACAAATCCGAACGTCGTGTCGGTTGCCGGCGCGGCCGGCGATCCGCAGGCGGTTCAGCTGCTGGCGACGGGTATTTTGAACGACATGCGCGGCAGCCGTGCCGGTTTCATCGCCGACGTCGGCCGGTTCGGCCGCGAGAGCTACACTTTCTCGCCGCAGGACGGTCGTAACACGACGCACTACATTATCGGCATCACCGCCAGCGGGGTGCAGGCGATCGACCCGTCCGGCTTTGCCGTTGGTCAGTGGGGCGTCCAGTACAACGCGATGCGCGATTTGTACAACTTCAAGAAGACGATCGCCGGTGCGGCAGCGCTGACGACGGCCCAGAAGGCCGCCGCCACGGGCTTCGCCCAGACGATCGAAGCGAACGAGCTGATGGAGGTCATCGCGACTCGTGACACGCTCGGCGCAATCGTCGAAATCAAGGACGTGGCGTCGGATCTCGCGGCGTTCGTGAGCCGCGACTCGGTGTACAAGCAGATTCTCGCGTTGCTCGATGCCGGCGCGACGAATTTGGCCGCCGGTGGATCGGCGTTCCCGTTCACCCTGCACTCGGGGTTCGTGGGCTTCAGCACGCCGACGACGTTCGCGCTCTTCAACCGTGCGCTCAAGGCGCGCGTTGCGGCGCGCTACGCCACGCTCGGCGGCGGTGCGACGGCCTGGCAGGCGTCGCTCGCGGCCAACGCGGCGTCGTTCCTGAACGCCGGTGCGACGACGGCGGCGGCGTTCAACGCCGGCCCGTTCCAGCCCTACGGACCGGCGCCGGACACGAACAACGGCCTCAACCAGGTCAACAACACCGACCTGTACGCGCACACGTCGTTCCAGACGGATGCGCAGTTGAAGGCGGACGGCACGGCGGACAATCGCTATCTCGCGAAAATCCGCACGGGCCTGCCGAGCCGTCAGGGCCCGATCGCCAACAACTCGGCGACGAGTGCCACCTCGACGCTCGGCTTCAGCATCTGGGCGACCAATGCCTCGCCGATTGCGATCATCCGTAACGAGGAGCTCATTCTCCTTCGCGCCGAAGCCAAACTCGGCTCGGGTGACAAGGCGGGTGCTATTGCCGATATGAACATCGTGCGCCAGAACTCGGGCGGTCTGCCGGCTTCGACGCTCACGGCGGCCAACAGCACCGACGAAATCCTCACCGGTATCCTCTACGAGAAGCGGTATTCGTTGATGATGGAAGGTCACCGTTGGATTGACGCGCGCCGCTATGGCCGGCTCGCGTCGCTCCCGCTCGACATCGCCAGCGGCCCGAACAAGAACTTCGTGGCCAAGGTGATGCCGATTCCGCAGGGCGAGTGTCTCGTCCGCGCGAAGGCGACCGGTGCCCTTCGTGGCCCGAACGGTCAGGACAACTGCAAGTAATGCAGTAGCTGTTTGATTCTGCCGGACACGCGGGGCGGCATCCGAAAGGGTGCCGCCCCACGTGGTTTAAAGACTTCGTGTGGCGGGACTCAACGACGCCACGGATTTTCGCGGATGAGTGGGAGTTTACTGCAACGGCGGCCGTGGATTTCGCGGTAACTCGCGGATACGGCAACAGAAAAACTGGGAAACACGCTCGAATAGCGAGTGCAGTGCCTCAGCGTGTTTTTTCTTTTGTAGTTTCCGTATCCCTGTTTCCGCGAAATCCGCGGCCGCCGTTGCAGTTGCTGTTGGGGACTCAACCGCCAGTCCGGTGTATATTTCCCGCATGAGAACTCCACGACTTCTGCGCGCCGCCCTGGGGCTCTGTGCCGCACTCTGTGTGCTGGCCCTGCCGCTGCCTCTGCAGGCCCAGCAGATCAACGCGCGTCCCGCCGTGGCGAAAAAGGACTCAATGCAGCGTGCTCCGCGCTTCGGCATTGTCGAAGGCGTCGTGACCGACACCAATCTCGTGCCTCTCGCCGGCGCTGAGGTGTCGGTGCTTCGGACGACGCTCAAGTTGACGACGCAGGCCAGTGGCCGCTTCCGCGTGAATGCTGTGCCGAGCGGACAGTATCTGCTCATCGTGAAACGCATCGGCTACCGGCCGGCGTCGCAGGTGATCGAAGTCCCGGAAGCGGATACCGTGCGGCTCTCGTACACGCTCGAGCCGGCGGTGTTCTCCGCGCTCGACACGGTGCGCGTAATGGCCAAGAGCCAGTCGCGGCGCATGGACGCGTTCGACGCGCGACGGAAGGCCGGCTTCGGCGAGTTCATGACAGTCGACGAGATCAACAAGCGTAACTCTGTCTACGCGACGGAGCTCATCCGGAAGTTCCAGTCGGTGAACGTGCAGCTCGTGCAGAGCAGCAAGGGCGCGCAGCAGAAGTACTACCCGGTGAGCCGCCGCGCGACGGGCTCGTTGAGCGCCATGCCACAGGCGCTCGGCGAAGAGCCGATTCCGGCCGGCGTCTGCGTGCTTACCGTGTTCGTCGACGATGTGATGATGCCGACGCCGTTCGATCTCGATTTGCTTCCGTCGCCCCGTGATCTGCAGGGGATCGAGGTATACTCGGGCTCGGCGACGATTCCGCCGCAGTACAACGGGCTGAATCGCGGGTGCGGGGTGATGCTGGTGTGGACTAAGGATAGATAAAAAAAGCAACGGCGAGTAGACGGTAGACCGTGTACCGCGAACTACATCTGCAGTAGACGGTAGACAGTACACCGTTTGCGTGAACGGCAACATCAAAAGCAGAAACGGCGCGCGATTCTATTCGCGCGCCGCTTCTGCTTTTTGACGTAAACGGTGTACTGTCTACCGACTACTCTCTACTTCTGTTGCCGTTCGCGGTACACGGTCTACCGTCTACTGTGTACCGTCTACTCGCTGTTGCAGTTAAGCGGCAAACGACCCGAGCGCGCGTCCCACATCCCCTTCCCGCAACCGCTTGAGTGCCCGATCGCGCAACTGACGCACACGCTCGCGCGTCACGCCGAGCATCGAACCGATTTCCTCGAGCGTGTGCTCCCGTCCGCCTTCGAGGCCGAAGTACAGACGCAGAACTTTTGCATCGCGCGGTGGCAACGTGTTGAGGGCTGACTCGATTTCGTCGGTGAGGAAGCGGTTCATCGCTTCTTCTTCCGTATCCGGCATTTCGTCGGCGACGAAGCGCTCAATGAGCGAGCGATCGCCGTCCGGATCCATCGGCGCGTCGAGACGGACGTCGCCCGTGTTGAGGGCGGCGAGCGATTGCACGACATCGACCGAGAGACCGGTGAGCTGCGAGAGCTCTTCCGGCGTTGGTTCTCGACGGAGCTTCTGACGAAGGATCTCGCTGGCCTTGATGATTCGCGAGAGATCGGCCGTGCGGTTGAGCGGAACGCGCACGGTGCGGCCCTGACGCGCCAGTGACGAGAGGATCGCCTGACGGATCCACCACACCGCGTACGAGATGAATTTTACGCCCTGGTCCGGATCGAACTTCCGGGCGGCGGTAAGCAGGCCGACGTTGCCTTCACCGATGAGATCGATGAGCGGCAGGCCGCGGTTCTGGTATTTCTTGGCGACCGAGATAACGAAGCGCAGGTTGCGCTTTACGAGCTCCTGGAGCGCGTCGGCATCGCCCGCGCGAATCTTGCGCGCGATGTCGATCTCTTCCGTCCCCTTGAGCAGCGGGTACGTCGAGACCTCGTACAGGTACTGGTCGAGAATGTCGCGTTCCGGCTCGCTCGGAGCGATGCCCGCGGGTGCGGCACGACGGCGGCGTTTCGGTTTTGCTTCAGCGGCGGTGGTCATTTCAGTATTCCTCGCTTCAACGGCTTTTGGGGCGGGCGCTTTGGCTGGTGCTTTAGCTGGTGCTTTAGCTGGTGCTCTAGCTGGTGCCTTAGCTGGTGCCTTGACGGCGCTCGCCGCGGCCGGAGAGGCTTTCGAAGTTTTGACGCGGGGTGCGGCGGCGGGCTGGCCTCGCTTGGTGCGCGGAGGGGTCATGCTGCCGAATTCTCCCGTGTAGTGGCGCGCCGTTGCAGCGTATTCCCGCCGCTCGTCGCGAAATTAGAGCCTGTCGTGATCGTACGGATTATCGACAGGAAGAATGGAGCCAAAAAATAGCGACTAAACCTCATTTTTACAACAGTGGCGACTTGACCCAAGGTTTACCCGTGAATAGCTTCTCTTGTTCCTGTCGGCAGGCGCCCAAAGCGATGCGAAGTTCTTCTCTCGTCGTTTCGGAACTCGCCCACGGGTTGCAGTCCGGGGGCGTAGCTCAGTTGGGAGAGCGCTTGAATGGCATTCAAGAGGTCAGGGGTTCGATTCCCCTCGCCTCCATCGCCGTATATCGGTCCTTTTGACGGCAGACGGTGTGTGGATCAGAGCGGGTTGGGCGACGCAGTGACGTTCCTCACACCCGCTTCCTCGCGGGAATAGCTCAGTTGGTAGAGCACAACCTTGCCAAGGTTGGGGTCGCGGGTTCGAGTCCCGTTTCCCGCTCTCGGAAAGAGAAGTTGTCGGTGTTGCGGTCTCTCTTTCCTTGAACGTTGTGGCTGGTCGTCCCGTTCCCTTCGGACAGCCGGTCGCCGCGAGTCGGACAGCCGGAGTATCGGCTGGTGGTTGGGGCGGTTAGCTCAGTTGGTTAGAGCGCCACGTTGACATCGTGGAGGTCACAAGTTCGAGTCTTGTACCGCCCATCGCCTCAC
>JAYVPN010000231.1:0-3036 GCA_043757365.1 Gemmatimonadota bacterium
CACAGCACGGGGAGCTACGAGTTCAACGCCCACTCCGGCGACGTGCGGCTCGCCATTCCCGCCAACACTAATGCGCAGCTCTCGCTACAAACCTGGAGCGGCGAGATCAACAGCCAGTTTCCGATGACGATGCAAACAGAAGACAGAGGCCGCCGCAGCAAGCGGATGACGTTCACGATTGGTTCCGGCGCCGGAGCGCACATCAGCGCCGAGACGTTCAGCGGCGACATCACCATCGAGCGCGCGGGGCGCTCGTCCAAGGAGAACTAACCCATGCGTTCACTACTCGTCGCCACGACGCTCGTCGCCTCTACACTCGCGTCCGCGATTGTCGCCACGCCGGCGCGCGCTCAGCAAAACGAAGACAACAGCTTCAAGTGGTCGGGTGATATCCAGAGCGGCCATCGACTCTACGCGCACAACTTGAACGGCAGTATCAAGGTTGAAGCGGGCACGGGATCGAAACTCGACGTCACGGCGCGGAAGCATTGGCGCCGCGGCAACCCCGAGGACGTGAAGATCGTCGTCACGCAGGTCGGCACGAACAAGGGCGATGTGGTCGTCTGCGCGCTCTGGAAGGGCCAGAACAGCTGCGACGAAGACGGCTATCACGGCCGCAAGGACAACGACAACGGTTGGTGGGGCGATAAGAACGACGTGAGCGTCGAGATCACCATCAAGGTGCCAGCGGGCGTGAACATCGAAGCGAGTTCCGTGAACGGCAGCGTCGACGTCGACGGCGCGACGGCCGAAGTAATCGCGAAGTCCGTCAACGGCCAGGTCTCGGCGTACAGCACGGGCTCCGTGAAAGCATCAACCGTGAACGGCGGACTGCGCGTCCGCACCGGCGCGATCACCTCACGCACGGAGTTCAGCTCGGTGAACGGATCGATCACGCTCGACATTCCGGCTGATTCGAATCTCGATCTGGAAATGAAGACGGTCAACGGATCGCTCGATTCGGATTTCCCGCTGCAGGTGCAGGGGCGGATCAACCCGAAGAGCATTCGGGCGTCAATTGGAAAGGGTGGGCCGACGCTGAAGCTGTCGACGGTGAATGGGTCGATCAGATTGAGAAAGGCGTAGACGGTAGTCAGTAGACGGTAGACCGTGAACCGCGAACGGCAACTACGAGTAGAGGGTAGACGGTAGACAGTACACCGTTTGCGTTACGGCATGAACAAAAGTCCGCTCGGCGAATTCGCCGGGCGGACTTTTCACTTCCAACTACGTTCACGGTATACCGTCTACTGTCTACCGTCTACTCGCAGTTGTAGTTCGCTGTAGACGGTCTACCGTCTACTGCGTACCGCCTACAGCTATCCTCGCCGAAGCCAGGCCTGCGGATGCCGATGCCGATGCCCGTGAATCACTCCAACTATCGATATCACGCTCGAGTAGATCTTGAAATAGACGGCGTACGGAAACCTTGAGAGCAACGCGGAGGAGAGGCACTTACCGAAGCCTCTCTCGCAGCCGCGATTCCAACTCAACCCACGACGCACCGGCGCCCGGCCGTGCGTCAGCTTCCGTTTCTCGACGATCGAGTTCGGCAGCCAGCGGCGGTGTAATCGGCGCGGACATGTTGGGATCAAGGCCGTCCCACAGCTCACCCATGAGCGCGATGCGCTCTTCGGGTGAAAGTTGTTCGACAGCAACGCGCGGTATTGCCATGTACGAAGTCTGTTGAAAACTCGACGGCCGCGCAACGGCCGACGGTTTCGCTTGCAATCAGTTATGGCTTCTTCAGCGTAATCTCAATCACCCCGTTCGCCGCCCGCGGATCCGCGTACTTCGCCGTCGCCGCCTCGCGCTTAAATACCTCAACCGACGCGATCGACTCCGCCTTGATCGTCCCGAGCGTGCTCGCCTCGACGATCTTGCCGTCCACCAACAGCAGCCCGTCAAACTGCTTCCGCTCGGGTAGTTGCTCGCCGTTCGGTCCGCGGCCGGTCAGCTCAGCTTCCCGTTTTATCCGCAACACGGCGGCCGAGTCCGCGCTCGTCATGGCGCGGCGCATCTTCACGGCGATCATCTCGCCCGTCGCCGAGCGTGTCACGACCCGCACTTCGGACGAATCCTGCGGCAGGACGGCCTTCAGAACTTCGACGCGCGCGATCTCCCCCGCCGTCAACTTCTTCGCCTCGAGCTCCGTCGCCTGCTTTCCATCGACCGTGTACTTGACCCGAGCGGCGCTCACGAGCCCCACCTCCGCCGCCTGCTTCGTCGCGGTCGCGGCATCAGTCTTTTCAATCTGCGCACTCGTCGGCAACTTCGACTCGCACGCCGCGATCAGTGCGACACCAGCAACCGCCGCACCCGCGACCCAGCGCGTCATTGCAAACCTCGAGACACGTGACGTCATAGCCAACAACCTCCGTTCGAGATACGAACTGTTGTGAGAGAAAGCCGGCATCGCCGACGACAGCGTGACACGAAGTGACGAAATCTCAATCAGCAGCGCACCGTACTTCGCCGCCGGCACCCCTCGCTTCAGCACTCGGCGATCACAATCGAGCTCCACCGCGAGCTGAAGCCGCGAAAATGCGAACCACAACGCGGGGTTCCACGGAAACAACACCAGTGCCGCGCACGCAGCGATCAACAGCCACGGATCGCCGGCCCGCACGTGCTCCATTTCGTGCGTCACCACGAGCGTCTGCTCTTCACTCGATCGCGCGAGCAACCACGCCGGCAGAATGATCTGCGGCGGCGCGAGTCCAACAACGGCCGGCCCGGCACTGGGCGCGATCCTCGCGTCGACATCCGCGACGTGCTGCACCGGCCACCGCGATACACGACGCCGAATGCGTACATAGCTCACGCCGAACACGCCGAGCACGATCAGCGAGCCGAGTAGCCACGCGACGGCAAGCGAGCGAAGCACGAGCACCGGCGTGCGATCGATTACCGACTGCACCGCGCCGAGCGCTTCGCGAAGCGGCATCTCGAGCGCGACACGCGCTGCGGCGTACCAAACACTGACAGCTGAAGCGGCCGCTGCGTCTTGCGTTGTACTGCTGACGACGGCGCTCG
>JAYVPN010000232.1:0-3031 GCA_043757365.1 Gemmatimonadota bacterium
GCGCAATTGCCGCAATGTTTGCCATCTAATTCCGGACGCTCACTCGCCCTCAACACCGCAAGCCGATGGTGTCACTGCACTTGCCGAATCACGCCACCGCTGCGCGCCCCTGCAAAGGCTGCACACCAGTATGGAATAATGCGCCGCACTGATTGCTCGGCGTGTAGGGTCCGCGGATGGCAGGGATATGCGTCACAAGCGATCGAGCGGGCTGTCCACCGCCCGCCCGCCACGATTCAAGACGTGCGTATAGATCATCGTCGTGCGGATATCGCGGTGCCCGAGGAGTTCTTGGATCGTGCGGATATCGTAACCGCCCTCGAGTAGATGCGTCGCGAATGAGTGTCGCAGCGCGTGGCAGTGCACGCGCCGGCCAGCGAGGACACGACGGCCCGCCTCAGAAACCGCCCGCTGAATCACGGTCTCATGTACATGATGCCGGCGCACCGCGCCGGTCGCCTGGTCGCGATAGCATCGCGAGGCAGGGAAGAGCCACTGCCACTCCCAGCTACGCGCGGCATTCGGAAGCTTGGTGCCAAGCGCATCGGGCAATGCGACGCCGAACTGCGGCGTCGCCAAGTCGCGGGCGAATAGGCGACGCGTCGCCAGTAGATGCGCGCGAAGCGCGGGGACGGCGTCCTTCGGCAAAACGGTTCGGCGATCGCGGCCGCCCTTGCCGCCCCGGATCGTAATGATCCGCTGCTCCAAATCCACATCCTTCACCCGCAGCGTCAAGCACTCCATCAGCCGCAGGCCGCCGCCGTATAGCACCATCGCGATCAGTCGGTGCGTGCCCGCTAACTCGGTGAGCAGCGTCCGAACCTCATCCCGCGTGAGCACGACGGGAAGACGCATCGGCCGCTTCGCCCGAACGATCTCGCCCACTTGCCCAAGCGGGCGAGCCAGCACCTCGCCATACAGGAACAGAATGGCGGCCAGTGCTTGGTTCTGAGTAGAAGCAGCCACGTGCTGATCGATCGCCAAGTGCGCGAGGAACTTCGCGACATCACTCTCGCCGAGCTGCGTAGGGTGCCGCAATCCGTGAAACCGCACGTACCGCTTGACCCATGCGACATAGGCCTGCTCCGTACGAGGGCTCATCCGCCGAACTCGCATGCGCTCGCGCATCCGCCCAAGCAACGAAAAACGGCCTCGGTGAATAACAAGCGCAGGAAAGGTCATACCACCAAATCCCACACTAAACTCACACGAGGCCGTCACCCTTTCATCGCCGCGGCTGGCAAAGCGCCGCCGCCCGAGTGCGTGTCTCCTTCCGCATCTCCATCCTCACCTGCATCTCCAACCACTCCCGACTCACCGCCCCATCCACCAGCCGTGCCGGATCGATCAGCAGCAGCCACTCCATCGTCGCCGCCACAAGCCGCCGCGACTCCACACCGGTGCGACCGCAGAGTTCTCTCGCGTACTGATCTGCCATCGCCCGCACGAGCCGCACCGCAAGACACCGCGCATGGCCCGCTCCAGCGACACGCCGCTGATCCGCCCGCACGTGCAAGGTTTTCCACCGCGTGCTCGGCTTCCGCGCACTGACCTGCGACGCCCGCCCGATCACGCCGCCGCACGCCGCGACGCGTCATCCAGCGCTTGATCAATCAACGCCTGACGCTCCTCGCGATCATCGAGCGCCGTCCACCGGATAAACAGATCGCCCATCGACGGTATCAACAGCCGCTCATTCCGCAGCACCTTCGTCCCAGCGCTCGATTCGTCGGCATTACAATCCCCTTCGATCGTCGAGCACGTAAACCGCTCCTCACCGGTCGGCAACTTGTCGACCCGCTCGACCTCGATCACCACGCCGCACCTGACGTAGCGTCCAGTCTCCGGCGACCGCATACAATAGATATCACCAGCCAGCGGCCGCTCCCGCGTCGCACCGCTCACCGCAGCAAACTGTACGAGCTCGCCGGCATCGGCCGTCGCCGGCAACGGCCAGCTCGACGTACAAATGCGCTGATCGTAGTGCGACCAATACCCGACGTAACTCACGAGCGCGACGTCCCAGCGCGTTGGCTCGCTCGAGGACGGCTCGTGAACAGCCGCCAGCAGCATATCGACGAACGCGCCTCGCGACGCGCCGCCCGTCGAATCGTCACCCATCCCGAGAAAAGGATTGAGCGCCGCCACCAAGAACGACGGCGTCAACGGCATCGCCCCGCGTACACACTGCGCCTGCGAGTATTCGCGCGCGTCTCGTCTCTCCATTGCCGCGCGATCGTCGCTGTTCTCGATATCTGACGTCATGGCTTCGTCGCTCCGGTTGGTTTTGTAGCGCTCCCCACAATCAGTGGCCACCGCACAGCACTGTCGGCGCTCGTGGACTTTCGCGGCGCGCCCTTCTGCGGAACGACCCCGCGCTCACCGCTGGTGAGCACGAGCTTCTCATCAGTCGAATCGCGCTTCACACTCGCCACGCCCGCGCCGACCGCGATCAGCAGCGCATCACAGCCCGGCGCACAGCGCACGGCGTACCGCCCGGCATCGAGGTGAATCGTCGCAAGCGATGTCACGATCTCCACCACGCCCTCCTTCGGCGTGATATCGAACGACGCCTCACCGTCGAGCGCCGACATCACGAAGTGCGGAAAGCCCGGCGGCGTCGCACTGAAGCGATAGCGCGACTCGCCAGCGAGTGTCACCACCGACCCGCGCGGGAGCCTCGCGATCGCCGTCGCACCAGCCGCCGACGTCACCGTTGTTCCGAAAACAGTTCCGCCACTCGGCGCGCGGCCGACGAGTTCGTCCTGCTTGCTCTGCACGACTCCGGAGAGCGTAACCCACGCATACATCCCGGCGCCGAAAATGAAGAAGAGGAATACCGCGGCCGCTGCGACACGCGTTCCGATTCGGCGCAGGCGGCTGGATGCACCCGGCGTCGGCTGATCGAGCGCAAAACTGTCGGGACGATAGCGCGCCGGCAGGCGCCACGCCTTCACGATCGGCGCAACCTTCATATAGAAGTCCAAGTCGGTCGCGAGGCGCTCTTCCACCGCCTCGCTCGACAGGGGAT
>JAYVPN010000233.1:0-11197 GCA_043757365.1 Gemmatimonadota bacterium
GGTGGGTTCCGCATTCCTGCGCTGCGCCGCCGCGGCTGCGGCGACGAACGCCGAGAAGAGCGGATGGGCGCGCGTCGGACGGCTCTTGAGTTCCGGATGGAACTGGCAGGCGATGAAGTACGGATGCTTCTCGAGTTCGATCATCTCGACGAGCGAGCCGTCCGGCGAGAGGCCGGAGAGGCGCATTCCCTTTTCCTGGAAGAGCTCGCGGTACTGGTTGCTCACTTCGTAGCGATGGCGATGACGCTCGCTGATCTCAGGCTGCCCGTAGATCTCGGCGGCCTTCGATCCCGGCTTGAGGCGGCACGGATAGGCACCGAGACGCATCGTGCCGCCCATGTCCTTCACGTGCTGCTGGGACTCCATCAGTGAAATGACGGGATTGCCGCACTCCGGGGCGAACTCGCTCGAGTTGGAATCGTCGAGTCCGCAGACGTTGCGGGCGAACTCGATGATCGCGATCTGCATGCCGAGACAGATGCCGAAGAACGGTGTGCCCATCTCGCGGGCCGCTTTGATCGCTTCAACCATCCCTTCGACGCCGCGCACACCGAAACCGCCGGGGACGAGAATGCCATCGACCTTCGCGAGCATCGCCTTCGCCGTCTTCTCATCGGTGAAGAGATCGCTTGACGTCCAGACCAGTTCGACGCCGACATCGTTCGCGATGCCACCATGAATGAGCGCTTCCTGGACGCTCTTGTAGCTGTCCACGTAGTCGGTGTATTTGCCGACCACCGCAATGCGCACCGTCGACTTCGGCTCGAGGACGCGTGAGACGAGCGTCTTCCACGCCGAGATATCCGGTGCCTGTGTCGTCAGGTTCAACTTACGGCAGACGAGCTCGTCGAAGCCCTGCGCGGCGAACTCGAGCGGGATCTGATAAATCGTCTTGACGTCGCGGCTTTCGATCACCGCGCCGAACTCGACGTTGCAGAAGAGCGCGATCTTGCGCTTCGTGTCTTCGGAGAGCGGACGCTCGGTGCGACAAATGAGGACATCGGGCTGGATACCGATTTCCATCAGATCACGCACCGAGTGCTGCGTCGGCTTCGTTTTCACTTCACCGGCCGCGGCGATCCACGGGACGAGCGTGAGGTGCACGAAGAGCGCGTTCTCGCGCCCGACATCGTGACGGAACTGCCGAATCGCCTCGAGGAACGGCAACGACTCGATGTCGCCCACCGTGCCGCCGATCTCGACGAGCACCACATCGTTCTCCGGCGCCATGCGGCGGATCGCGCTCTTGATCTCGTCGGTGATGTGCGGAATCACCTGCACCGTGCTGCCGAGGAATTCACCGCGCCGTTCCTTCGTGATCACGTTCAAGTACACGCGGCCGGTCGTGACGTTGTTCGCCTGCGTCAGCGGGCGATCGATAAACCGCTCGTAGTGACCGAGGTCGAGGTCGGTCTCGGCGCCGTCGTCGGTGACGAAGACTTCACCGTGCTGAAACGGACTCATCGTGCCCGGATCGACGTTGATGTACGGGTCGAACTTCATCATCGTGACCCGGAGTCCGCGCTCGACGAGCAGCCGGCCGAGCGACGCGGCGGCGATGCCCTTGCCGAGCGACGAGACAACGCCGCCGGTAACAAAGATGAACTTCGTGGAGGACTGCGAGGTGGTGGGCGTCGAGGTCGGCATCAGAGCGTTCCGGCAGGGGTGGGCGCGGGAGTGTCCCGGTCGGACCAACGGGCATTTGCAGCGATCAAATCTTGTTCGGTATCAATCCCACCGAGCGGCACAGCGGCGACAGCGGCAACGCCCATCGCCAGACCGTCGGCGATGGCGCGGAGTTGCTCGAGTCGTTCGGCGAGCTCGAGGGGATGCGGCGGGAGACTGACCCAGCGATTGAGTGCGGCGCGCCCATAAGCGTAGACGCCGAGGTGCTGCTGAATCAGCGCGTCGCGAGAGACGTGGTCGCGGTGGTTCGAGACGTCGCGAAGAAACGGAATCGGAGCGCGCGAGAAATAGAGGGCGCGGCGTGCGTCATCGGTGATGACTTTCACGATATCCGGATTGTCGAGAATCTCCGGCGTCCCCGGCGCGGCGGCGGTGCCGAGCGGGTAGATCCCCTGCTCGACAAAGCGTGCGGCACCGATAACCGCGTCGGCGTTGATATACGGCTCGTCACCCTGGACGTTCACGATCACATCGTACGCCGCGTAGGCCGATTGGTTCACGACCTCGGCCACCCGGTCGGTTCCGGAGATGTGGTCGGCGCGGGTCATGGCGACTTCAGCGCCTCCGGCCCGGACAGCGGCGGCGACGTCCGAGTGGTCGGTGGCGACGACGACGCGATCCGCCGCGTTCATCGCCGAGACGCGCTCCCAGACGCGCAAAATCAGCGGTTTTCCGCCGAGGAGTCTGAGGGGTTTGTTGGGGAGGCGACTGGCCCCCAGCCGGGCGGGGATGACGATCAAGGTGCTCATGCTGGCACCCTAGGCTGGGTAGGCGTACACGCAAAATCCACGCCACGGAATATATAGCGGGGGGAAAGTTATTGCAAAAGATTGAGTTTCGAGTGGGTAGAAATGGCTGGATTCGGTGTTGGGGGGCTCAACGACGCCTCGGATTTTCGCCGCGGAGAGTGTGAGCAACTGCGGCCGCGGAAGCCGCAGACCCCTGCTCGGAAAGACCGCGGAAACATCAACTGACTGGGGGGGAACTGCTCTCGCCAAGAGACTAGTTCCCCAGTTTATGTAGTATCCGCGTTTTTCTGAGCAGTAGTCCGCGCATTTCCGCGGCCGCAGTTGTGGGCACCTCCCACTCATCCGCGGGAATCCGAGGCGTCGTTGAGCCCGCCCGTCGACAAATTTGACAAAAAAAGAGGCCCATGCACTAACCTCGGTGCATGAAGCCAATAATCGCCGCGGGATTTTTCTTGCTGATTGGGTTTGGCGTCGGCGCTAAGGTACGGGCCCGTTTCGCTAAATTGCTGGTGGACGAACGCCGGAAGAAGCACGTAGAGCAGAACCCGCCGCAGGGCTCGTCGCGGAAGTCTTAGTTCCCGAACTGTCCGGGGCGCTCTTTTCCCCCGGACCGGCCGGCAGCCCCTGCAGGAGCAGGCGGATGACGTTCTCGCCCATCACCTTGGCGATGTCGCCCTCGGACATTCCTTCTTTCAGCAGCGCGTCAGTGAGCAGCACGATGCCGTCGGCGCCGAAGGCCTCGCGAACGTCGCCGTCCCAGTCCGATCCAAGTCCGACGTGCTCCACGCCGGCGACCTTCACGGCGTGCACAATCGCCTTGGCGACGCCCTGCGCGGTCGAATCGCACACCGCGACGGGCCAGAAGCCAATCCCGACGACGCCGCCGTTCGCGCCGATTCGCCTGAGCTGATCGTCGGTGAGCGTTCGCGGGCTCGGGCACTGCGCAAAAACACCGCCGTGTGAGACGACGATCGGCCGCGTGGCCATCGTGAGCACATCGTCGATCGTCTGCGCGGAGGCGTGCGCAACGTCGATGATGATCCCTTTCTCTTCCATCTTCTTGATGAGCTCGCGCCCCATCGGCGTGAGACCGCCTTTCTGCTCGCCGTGGGCCGAGCCCGCGACTTCGTTATCGAAGAAATGGGCGAGGCCGGCCATGCGGAAGCCGAGCGAGTAGAGCGTCTTGAGGTTCTCGGGTTTCCCTTCGAGCACCTGCATTCCCTCGAGCGACAACAGCGCGATCACGGTCGCCGGATTCGTCGCACGCGTTTCGAGCGCGCGCGTCAACTCGCCGGCGTTCGTGACGATAGTGAGTTTGCTGCCGGCGAGGTCGGCGGCGTCATGCAACTTCCGGCTTGTATAGACCGCGCGGGCGAGCGGCGAGGTCCAATTATCACGCGGCCGGCGCTGCCCGAGGGCAAGCAGATCAAGGAGATCGAAACTGGTACTTGAGTTCTTGTCGTTGTTGAGTTCGCGCGGAATCCGTGACACCGTCGAGAAGATCTGGATCGCGACGTTGCCCTCGATGAGCCGTGGCAGATCGGTGCTCCCGACCGTGCTCTTCTTCACCAGGTCGCGTGTCCACAGCAACTGGTCGCTGTGCATGTCGGCGATGCGCAGCGTCGCGTGCAACGTCTTCGCCGCTGGCGAGACGTTGTACGGCGCCGTGGCGACGACGGTGTTATTGCGCGCGTCAAACCAGTCCGCGGCGCTCGCAAAGAATACGATGCCGGCCGTAAGAAAAATCAGGACGAGCGCGCCGACCGTGCGTCGAATGATCACGCTTTAACGTACGCTGGTCGCCACGCCATCGCGAGGGTCAGGAAGTTTTCGAGGATGTGCTTGCCGCGCACGGTCAAGATTGACTCGGGGTGGAACTGCACCCCCCACACTGGATACTCCCGATGTCGCAGTGCGTGAATTTCCCGCGGATCGTCGGTTGCTGTGGCGGTAATCTCGAGGGCTGCGGGAAACGACGCATACTCCACAACGAGCGAGTGGTAGCGCATTACTTCGAGTGGGTTCGGCATATCAGCGAAGAGGCCGGTGCCGTCGTGGGTGATCATCGAGGTTTTGCCGTGCATCACACCCCGCGGCGCCCGGACGACCTTCCCGCCATATGCCTCGCCCATCGCCTGGTGGCCGAGGCAAACGCCAAGCAGCGGAATCTCCGCGCCATAACGTCGGATCACCGGAATACAAATCCCCGCCTCGGCCGGCGTGCATGGCCCGGGACTGAGGACAATCGCCTTTGGATTGAGATCGGCGACTTCCTCCACGGAAATGTCATCGTTGCGGACGACGAGCGGACGCTCACCCAGTTCCCCGAAATACTGCACGAGGTTGTAGGTGAACGAATCATAGTTGTCGATGACGAGCAGCGGCTGATCGGACATCCCTAGCCCCGCGGATGAAACTGTTTGTGCACGGAACGAAGATACTCGCGATCGACGTGCGTGTATATCTGGGTCGTCGAAATATCGGCGTGGCCGAGCATTTCCTGCACCGCCCGCAGATCGGCGCCGCCTTCGAGAAGATGGGTGGCGAACGAGTGGCGAAGCGTGTGGGGCGACACGTGCTTGGTGATGCCGGCCAGCTCGACGTACTTCCGGAGGATCTGCCACGCGCCCATTCGTGAGAGCGGCTTGCCGCGGGCGTTCAGGAACAGTTTCCCCTTCCCCTCCCCGCGCTCGAGTCGCGGCCGTAGTTCACGAAGATAGAGCCCTACTGCGCCAATCGCGCTGCGACCGATCGGCACGAGCCGCTCCTTGCTCCCCTTGCCGAAGACGCGGATGATCGCGTCTGCGAGCAGCACGTCCTTCATCTCGATCCCGATCCATTCGCTGACGCGCAGGCCGGCGCCGTAGGCGAGTTCGAGCATGGCGCGATCGCGGAAGACAAGCGGCTCGTCAAGGGAAATCGCGGCCAGCAGGCGCTCGACTTCATCGACCGAAAGGACCTCGGGAAGCGTGCGCCATTTCTTCGGCGTGTCGAGCCGCTCGCTTGGGTCTGCCTGCACGAGCCCTTCGGCGAGGAGAAACTTGAAGTAGGTGCGCATCGCCGACACCGAGCGGCGGATGCTCGACGGCGCGAGGCCGAGGTCCTTGAGATGATAGACGAACTCGCGAAGCGCGGCGGGGCTCAGTGCGCCGGGAGCGTCAATTTGTTTTGCCGCAGCCCACGTCGCGAGACGGGTGAGATCGCGGTCGTACGCGTCCAGCGTTCGCGGCGACGCCCCGTCCTCGAGGGCGAGGTATTCCCCGAATCGCTCGAGGAGGAAGGCGCGCGCGACGCCGTCCGGCAGCATCAGGGCTGCATCAGGGCTGCATCAGGAGTGCGGCGGCTCCAACGGGACCGCCGCGATATCCGCGTCGGCGACGGCCTCACGTTCGTCCGTCATCTCGAGCGCTTTGGCAATCCGTGCGGCGGCTTGGCGGCGTACGACAATGATGACGATCGCCGCGATGAGTGCCGCCGCGAACAGCGCCACGAGGCCGACCTGCCGCGCGAAATGGCGGACGGTCTTCTGCATCGCGTCCCAGTCATCACCGACCTGGAAGGCGATCCACGCGATCGCACCATACCAGATTCCCGAGGCCAGGAAAAAAACGAGCGCGGTGCGCACCGGCGGGACCCGCGTCGCACCAGCCATCGGCGGCGTGATGGCGCGGAGCCCGGGGAGAAAACGGCTCACAAACAGCGCGATCATTCCATAGCGCGAGTACATCACTTCGAGTCGCTGCTCGAGATTATCGATGCCGGCCTTCTTCAGCTTGGCGTGCAGCCAGACGGCCCCGTAACGGCGCGCGATCGTGTACACGACCATCGCGCCCGCGACGCTGCCGACGACGATCGACGCGGCCGTGATCTGGAAGTTCGCACCGCGGCGCGCCGCGAGGAAACTGCCGAGGGCAACCACGACGTCGGCGGGAAGCGGCGGGAAAATCCCTTCGATGAACGCGACGACGCCCAGCATCCAGTACAGCGTGCTGAGATTGAGTCCGTTGATCCAGTTGGAGAGCGCGTCGAGAAAATCCGTCATCACACCACCTCGAGCGTTGCCACCGCGATGACCGCGAGTCCTTCACCGCGGCCGATCCATCCCATCGTCTCGTTGGTCTTGCCCTTCACCATCACGTCGCCGGCGGCAATGCCGAGCGACTCGGCGAGCCGCGCGCGAATCGCCGCACGGTGCGGACCGATCTTCGGCTGCTCGCAGATCACTGTGATGTCCACCTGAACGGCCGCCCAGCCGGACTCGCGGACGCGCGCGACAGCGATGCGCAGCATCTCGATCGAGTTGCGTCCCTTATTCGCAGCGTCCGTATCGGGAAAGAGTTCCCCGATATCACCGATGCCAGCGCCGCCGAGTATCGCATCCGTGACGGCATGCGATACGGCGTCCGCGTCGGAGTGACCGGTGAGCGTCATCCGCGCGGGAATGCTCACGCCGCCGAGGATGACCGCGCTCCCCTCGCCGAAACGATGCGAATCGTAGCCGATACCAACGCGCGTCTTCATCGCCGCCCGCCGACGTCGATCACGCCGCCGCCGTGGCAGGTTCGATCAACTGGTAGTTCTGCAGACGCTTGCGCGGTTCGAAGCCGGCTTCGCGAATCAGGCGCTCCATCTCTTCGATGCTCGTCCGATACGTGGTGTTCGCCGCCGAGACAACATTCTCTTCGAGCATCAGCGAGCCGAAGTCGTTGCAGCCGAAATGCAGCGCCGTCTGCCCGATCTTGAGGCCCATCGTGACCCACGACGCCTGGATGTTCGGAATGTTGTCAACGATCGTGCGCGCGAAGGCCGTCGTGCGGAGATACTCCACGGCGTCGGTCTTCGGCATGTGGCTCATCTCCGGCGTGTTCTCCGGCTGGAGCGGCCAGCAGATGAACGCCGTGAAGCCGTTGGTGCGCTTCTGCAAATCGCGGAGGCGCGTGAGGTGTTCATAGCGCTCCTCGAGCGTCTCGCCGATGCCGTACATCATCGTGCAGCTCGTCTTGAGCCCTTCGCCGTGGGCGATCTCCATCACCTGGAGCCAGCGGTCGGCGCCGGCTTTCTTCTTGGCGACCTGATCGCGCACGCGCTGGACGAGAATCTCGCCGCCGCCGCCGGGAATTGAATCGAGTCCGGCCTTCACGAGTTCGCGAATGACCTCGACCGCCGGCATGCGATACAACGTGCTCCAAAAATCAACTTCGCTCGGGCTGAAACCATGCACGTGAATCGGATGATATTTCTTGATGTACCGGAGCAGTTCGAGATACCACTCGAACGGGATGTACGGATTGTGCCCGCCCTGAATGAGGATCTGCACGCCGCCGAGCGCTTTCACCTCCTCGATCTTTTCGCCGATTTGTTCGTAACTCAGCGTCCACCCTTCGTCGTGCTTGGGGCGGCGATAGAACGCGCAGAAGCCGCAGTCGGCGACGCAGACGTTGGTGTAATTGATGTTGCGGTCGACGATATATGAAACAATCCCCTCGGGATGCAGGCGCTTGCGCACTGCGTCGGCAGCCGCGCCGAGTTCGAGGAGTGGGGCGTTCTTATACCAGTCGATTTCGGAGTTCGTGCTCATTATGGTCTCACGGCAAAAGCGAGTAGACGGTACACGGTAGACCGTTCACGTTGAACTACGCGGCGGGGAGAAAAGCGAGGCGGCTGGGAGCGACTTTTCCAGCCAACGTCAAGCGGCGATAAAATTCAGTGAGGCCACCCAAGTGCGGGTAGCTCAGGCCGTAATCGAGGCCGGCGAAATATTCTTTGCAGGCGGCCAGCGAAACGCCGGCGTTGGCGCTCGCTTGTTGCGCGAGTATATCGAGATGCTTGAGGCCCCAGTTGCGGCTTTCGATCAATGACGCATGCACGGCGAGAGCTTTCGCCGTGTCGGCGGTGCGTTGCGCGACCCAGACGGCGAAGACGAACGGCAAGCCGGTCCACTGTTTCCAGACCTCGCCGAGATCGTAGACATACGCAAACGGGTGGGCGATGGCGCCGCTGCGCATCATCAGCGCGGCGTCGCCAATCACGAGACGGGCGGCCGGCAGTACGCCGGACGCGCCGACGAGATCTGCGGCTTCGGCGTTCCCGGGGACGAACGTCGGGTGCGCCTTCCAGACATGATCGAACAGCAGTTCGAGCAAGTGGACGCTCGTCATCGAGCTCTTGCTCACGAGCACGTCGGCGCCGCCGAGCGCCTCGGCGGGGCGCGTCGAGAAAAGAATCACGCTCTGCACCGGACCGTCGCACGAGATCGCGAGATCGGGGAGCAGCAAGTATCGCTCCCAGTCGCGCGCATATTCGACGGCCGACACGACACTGACGTCGAGCGATCCGTCGGCCATCTGGCGGTTGAGCGCCGTCGGAACGCCATCCACCAGCTCGGCGGCCATCGGCACGATGCCACGATCGACCGCCCCGTAGACGGGGTAACAGTTGATGTACGGAATCCGGCCGACGCGCATTCCGGGCACGCTACACCGCGGCCGGTTCGGGACGTTCGTCGAACGTACGAATCACCTGATAGAACGAATCGCGCTCGGCCGGGCGCTTGCCGGCGCCGCGAATGAGGGCGAGGAGCGCGTCGAGCGTCATCCCCTGCGGGGTGTGGGCGCCGACGGCGTGATAGATCTTCTCGCGCACCACGGTGCCCTCGAGATCGTTCACGCCGAAGTGAAGCGAGAGCTGCGAGAGCGCCTGCGAGACCATGATCCAGTGACTCTTCACGTGCGTGAAGTTGTCGAGGAAAATCCGGCCGATGGCGAGCATCTTGAGGTCGTCGACGCCGCCGGTCGCGGTCCCCTGCCGTCTGAGTTCCTTGCCGAGTTCGTTGTCGTCGGGATGATACGCGAGCGGAATGTAGGCGAGAAAGCCGCCGGTTTCGTCTTGGAGATCGCGCAACATCTTCAAGTGCTCGACGCGGTCTTCGAGCGTCTCGACATGGCCGTATAGCATCGTGCAGTTGGTGCGAATGCCGAGTTCGTGCGCCGTACGATGGACGCCGATGTAGTCGGCGCCGGCGAGTTTCTTGCCGGCGATCTGCTCGCGCACCGCGGCGCTGAAGGTCTCGGCGCCGCCACCGGGCATCGTGTCGAGCCCCGCCTCGCGCAGCGCGATGAGCACGTCTTTCCACGACATCTTCTCGATCCGCGCGATGTGCGCGATTTCGACGGCGGTGAGCGCCTTGATGTGGACGTGCGGAAAGTTTGCCTTGAGGGCGCGGAACATTTCCTGGTAGTACGCGAGGCCGGCCTTCATATCGAGGCCGCCGACGATGTGGAACTCGCGGGTCATGCCATTGGCCGCCGCGGCTGCTTCACTGAGCGTCTGCTCGAGCGTGTAGCGGTAGGCGCCCGCTTCTTTCGGCAGGCGGGCATAGCCGCAGAACGTGCACGTCGTACGGAGCGTGCAGATGTTCGTCGGATTGATATGCTGGTTGCTTGCGAACGTGACCGTGTCGCCGTTCTTCGCGCGATTGATCGCATCGGCGAGTGAGCCGATGCCGATCAGATCGTGGGAGCGGTAGAGGGCGAGTGCATCGACTCCGTCGAGCCGCTGTCCGGCGAGAACGTTTGCGGCGATGCGCGACACCACGGGGTCGCTGATGCGCGACGGATCGATCTCGATGCTTCGGTCACCCTCTGGCACGACTACTCCTTGTAACGTTTCAGCGCGATGGACACATTGTGGCCGCCAAACCCTGACGAGTTACTTAACGCCGCCGTGACCTCGCGAGTTGCCGGAACGTTGGCCGTGCAATCGAGATCGCACTCGGGGTCGGGCGTCTGGAGGTTGATCGTCGGCGGAATTTTCCCGTGGACGATCGCCAGCGTCGTGAAAATGGCTTCGACGGCACCCGCCGCACCGAGCATGTGTCCGGTCGAACTCTTCGTCGAGCTCACATTGAGCGCCGTCGCGTGCGGACCGAAGACCGCCTTGATGGCGCGGATCTCATTCGGGTCGTTGAGCGGGGTGCTCGTCCCGTGCGCGTTGATGTACTGGATGTCGGCCGGTGTCAGCGAGGCATCCTCAAGGGCGCGCTTCATCGCGCGCTGCAGCCCCTCGTGATTCTCCGGTTGGCCGGTGAGTTGATACGCATCGCCCGTGGCGCCGTAGCCGGCGATTTCGCCGTAGATATGGGCGCCGCGCGCCTTCGCGTGCTCTAGTTCTTCGAGAATCAGCACGCCAGCACCTTCCCCGAGGACGAAGCCGTCGCGCGTCTGATCGAACGGACGGCTCGCCGTCTCCGGCGATTCGTTGCGGGTGGAGAGCGCCTGCATATTGCCGAAGCCGCCGATCGACATCACGGAAACGGCCGCTTCCGAGCCGCCGGTGATCATCACATCGGCATCGCCGTACTGGATCATCCGGTACGAGTCGCCGATGGCGTGGCCACTCGTGGCACAAGCGCTTACGACCGCGTAGTTCGGACCCTTCGCTTGGAAGCGCATCGACACGATGCCGGCGGCGATGTCACCGATGAACATCGGGACGAAGAACGGAGAAATCTTGTTTGGCCCGAGCGTGCGATAGACGTCGAGTTGTTCTTCGAATGTCTTGATGCCGCCGATGCCGCTACCGATGACGACGCCCGTTCGCTCGGCCGTGTAGCCGGTACCGTCCGGGAACGCATCCTTCATGGCCTGCGCGGCCGCCGCAACCGCGAGCTGCGTGTAGCGGTCGGAGCGCTTGACCTCCTTGCGATCCATGTAGAGCGATGGATCGAAGCCCTTCACTTCACAGGCGAACTTCACCTTGAAGTC
>JAYVPN010000234.1:0-11190 GCA_043757365.1 Gemmatimonadota bacterium
ACAATGACCGACGTCCGCACGGCTCGCTCGGGTACCTGACCCCGAACGAATTTATCACACGCAGTCAGGAAACTAGGACCGCAGAAATCGCCATTTCCCAGTAGTGAACTGTCTGCAAACGGGACCAACGTCAGATCCTCCAGGTCCTGCGCGTTAGTCCGTCTACTTGAC
Organism: Gemmatimonadota bacterium; assembly: GCA_043757365.1. Taxonomy (GTDB): domain Bacteria; phylum Gemmatimonadota; class Gemmatimonadetes; order Gemmatimonadales; family Gemmatimonadaceae; genus Fen-1231. The sequence continues at coordinate 172 of JAYVPN010000234.1, forward strand.
TGGCGATCTATGTCCTGCTGTGTCACGGGATACCGCGGCTACGAGAACGCCTGTCCTTAGCTCGGATGGCGCGTCGGAGTCACGTGAGTGATGACGAGTTGGCGTTTTTCGCTCCTTACACTACCCAGGTATCACTCGAAGCTGACCAGCGCTGGAGTGTTCGACGCGCTGCGCATGCTCATGTGCAGGCGGAGCAGTGGCACGCCGGGCCGCAGTATGCGACGCCGTAGATCACAGTTGATCAACCGACACTGCACTGGATCGCCGGCGGCTGTTCCTGGGCGATGGTGATTATGAAGGATCGGGCGCCGCCGTCCACCGCGATTCTTGGAGGAACGCTCGCTAAGAAGTACGGCCGAGACCGAGACCGAGACCGGGGCCGCGCCCGGACAACGACGCATTCAAGAACCGGATTGACACCGCTCGCGAGGCAGTCTGTTTGCAACCGCGAGGCGCTCTAACCGGGAGTCCTGGGAAACTGTGTCCAAATCTGTGTCCGTAGATGCCGATTTCTCCGTCGATAGGGTCCGACATTTCAGCGCGACTGCAACGGGCGCGCGAACGTTTATTGAGGAAGAACGGCACCGGCGTCGTCCGATGTCGGAATTCGATTCTTCTAACAACTCGCCTGATAAGCGTGAGGTCCGAGGTTCAACTCCTCGATGGCCCATCGCATTGCCCCGTAACGGTTTAGTCCGCTACGGGGCAATGTCATTTTCTGGCATGGTGTCGATTCGTGGTGTCGATTCGCTCAGCCGGCGAGCGTTCGTGTAGCGCGGCCCTCGAGCGCCGTGCGCATGGTCTTCTCGTCGGCACGTTGATAGCACGTGAGAACCGTCTGTGCGTTCTTCCAACCGCCGAGTGCGCAGAGGTCCGTGTAGTGCTCCCCGATTCGCCGAGACACTCTGAATAGGATACACTTTCAGAGTCGAGGAGGTGGAGGATGGGGACCATGGCGAAGTCGTCGGGGTGCTGCTCGCTGGTGATAGGCGGCCGGTGGAACTCGTGACCGGTCCCTCGCAGGTGACGCATCCGCGGTTATCGCCCGATGGCAAGTGGCTCGCCTACCAGTCGGACGAGAGCGGCCGGTTCGAGGTGTACGTCCGGCCGTTCCCGAATCCCGGCCCAAGGGTACAGGTGAGCAATCAAGGCGGGCTGGAACCGCTGTGGGCGCGCTCAGGGCGGTCGATCTTTTACCGCACGCCGAACGGCATCGTGTCTGTCGCGGTCACACTCGGTGCGGACTTTGTCATCGGAGAACGTCGCACCGTTCTCTCCGGCGACTACATCAACGATCCCACACACCAAAACTACGACGTCTCTCTCGATGGTCTGCGCTTCCTGCTGCTCAAGCCAACGGGCGGCGAGTCGAAGGCGATCGTCGTGCACAACTGGGGTCGGGAACTGCGCGAGAAGCTCGCGGAGCGGAAGAAGTAACCGCTCCGCCGTCAACTTCACCGCTCCGTCTGGTACAACGATCCGCGCGGGCGTAACGTATCCAATCGGCCTCAGGTTGTTCCGCTCGTCTCTATGCTTGACCGACTGAAGGAGATCGTCGTGATGACAAAATGCGCTGCACGCGCGCTCGCTTTTTCCGCCCTCTTGATCGTCGCCCCGTCGCTCGCGCTTGCCCAAAGTGGCGGCCATGCGGGGATGCCGGGGATGCCGGGGATGAGCGGCCCCAACAAAATCGTGATCCCGCCCGGCTCACGCATCACCGTGGCGGACGTCGAGTTCATGCAGGGAATGATCGCCCACCACGCGCAGGCCGTGTGGATGTCGCGGCTGGCGGAAAGCCACGGCGCCAGTCCACAGGTGCTCAAGCTTTCGAAGATGATCGATCAGTCGCAGATCCCCGAGATCGTCATCATGCAGAACTGGTTGCGCCGCAACGGCCAGTTCGTGCCGGATACGAGTTCGTGGCACACCGTGACGATGGACGGGATGCTCAGCCCGGAGCAGCTCAAGGCGCTCAACGACGCGCAGGGCATCCAGTTCGACCGCGCGTATCTTGAATACATGATTCAGCACCACAGCGGTGCGATCAAAATGGTGAATGATCTGCTCGCCACGCCGGGCGCGGCCCAGGACGTCGACACCGGCGTCTTCGCAAACGATATCGTGACGGTGCAGACCGCCGAAATCGGACTCATGCTGAGGTTGCGTAAGGACGAAAAGCCTTGATAAAGCCTTGAACGTGTTTCGCAGTAGCCGCCCACCGATTCCCCCACGCCGGAGTCTTTCCCACATGCACAACGTTCGTAGGCTGGTCGCGCTCGTAGCGACCGTAATTGTTCCCGCGTTGCTGGGGGCGCAAACGTACCCCACCACCAAAGATCCACGTTCGACGCTCAAGTCCGGCCGGTATGATGCGGGTCAGGCGATCAGCAACTTGCGCCTCGTGTCCGCGTCGCCGAAACCGGCGGCGTTCGACACCGCGCGCGGCCTGACGTTCGCAAACTCCGATCTCACCTTCGGCACGCATTACGTCTACCAAGGCAACTTCAGCGGCTTCACCGTGTGGGATATCCAGAGTGCGGACAAGCCCGTGGTCGTCGCGACGGTGCGGTGCGTGACGTCGCAGGGTGCTCCTTCTGTGTATGGCCACCTCCTCATCATCACGGCCGAAGGCGCGGGAAACCGCAACGACTGCGGTGAGGGCGGTCCGACGAAGGCGTCAGAGCACATGGCAGGCGTGCGCATCTTCGACATTGCGAACCCGAAGGCGCCCAAGCTCGTGAAGAACGTGCAGACCTGCAAAGGCTCGCACACGTTCACGATGATCCCGAGCCCGACGGACAAGAATATTCTGTACCTCTATTTGTCGGGCGGCAGCCGGGCTCGGCCCGACTCCGAGGTCCCCGAGTTGAAGTGCAAGAATGGAACCGATCCCGCGGACCCGACGAACTCGATGTACATGCTCGACATCGTCAAGGTGCCGCTCGATCACCCCGAAAACTCCAAGGTGATCCCGGGCGCGCGGATCTTCACCGGCCTCGACGCGAGTCCATCGTGCAAGCAGTTCTGTGTGCCGGTGAACGCGAACGCCGCACCACGTACTGGCCGCGGAGGACGCGGTGGTGACCCGGCCGCGCCGCCGCCGCTCGAGACCGGTCCGAGCAACTGCCATGACGTGACGGCGTACCCGGAGTTGAACCTCCTCTTCGGCGCGTGCAACAACGCCGGCATCTTGGTGGATATCTCGAACCCCGAGAAGCCGAAGCGACTCACGTCGATCAAGGACACGAATAACTTCCAGGGCCGGCACACGGCCGCGTTCAGCAACGATGGCAAGAAGCTCATCGTCACTAATGAGTGGGGCGGTGGTACCAGCCCGATGTGCCAGAAGGACAACATGATGGAGATGGGCGGCAACACGATCTTCGCCGTCAGCGACGACAAGAAGACGCTCACACAGCATGCGTACTTCAAGCTTCCCGCAGCCCAGTCGGCAGAGGAAAACTGCGTGGCGCACAACGGCATGCCCCTTCCGATTCCGGGGCGCGACCTCTATGTGCAGGGCTGGTACCAGGGTGGCATCGACATTATGGACTTCGGGAACATGGACCATCCGACGGAGATCGCGTACTTCGATCGTGGGTCGATCGATCCGCCGCCCGGGGCCGACGTGCCGTTGGCGGCTGGGGCTACTACGGCGCCCGGCGGACGCAGCCGCGGAACGACCGGTGGCTCGTGGGGCGCCTATTACTGGAACGGCTACATCTACTCGTCCGAGATCGACCGTGGCCTCGACATCCTCGAGCTGCAGCCGAGTGCCGTGCTGTCGGCGAATGAGATTGCCGCGGCGAAGCTCGTGACCTACCAGGACTTCAAGCCGACGACCCAGCGCAAAGTCGTGTTCCCGCCGGCGTTCGTTGTCATTCGGTCGTACCTCGACCAGCTCGTACGCAACAACGGATTGGGGTCGCCTGAGACATCAGCGATCTCGGCCAAGCTCGAAAACGCCGAGCAGCTGAGCGGTGCGGCGCGCGGGGCGGTCCTAACGACGCTCGCGAAGGAAGTGGATGGCTTCGCGGCTGGTGCGAAGGATGGAGAGAAGGTCAAGACGATGGCTTCGGAGATTCGCCGGTTGGCGGCGGTTTCGAAGTAGTCTGAGCTGCTCACGAAAAAGCCCGCTCCGGCTACTTGGCCGGGGCGGGCTTTCTCGCGTCTGGCTTCTTCCGATGGGGAAAGACTTCGATCTCTATCGGTTGTTTGATTGTGGCCCCGGTGTTGAACGTGTCGTACAACATATTGTAGCCGTCCGCCGTCCCCTCAATGACATGTCCGCCGTCTTCGAGGTCGTACAGCTTCAGCGTGCCGGTAGAGTCAGTCTTCCCGGCCTCATAAGTATGATCGATGATGACGGTCGCGTTCCGTACCGAGACCGAATCACCCGCCCGGTGCAAGTGGATCACCACGTCGCGCACGCTTTGCGCGTGAGCCGGACGCGCCGAAACCATCGCGACGCCGATGCATGCCAAACGGAGAATCCGAACGATTCGCATAGAAGCGAGCTTCCTCTGGGTGATTGCTGCACCGACCACTCGGCTTTTTCGTGCTTGCGCCAACCATACTCTCGCGCCCTCGCGACCGTGCGGCAAAATGTATTCTGTGCGCCGTGCGGAGACTAGCCCTCGCTTCGCTGTTGTAGTGCTCCCCGGTTCGTGAGAGACCGACGAACCCAATTCCGCGCGACTCGCCGGCGGCCTGAGCGATCGTCCGGGCGCCGGCAGCGGTTCCGCCTGCCGGCGCCGTATTGCGGCGCGCTACTCTTCTTCTGTGATGACGACCGTCGGCTTTTCCTTCTCGATTACCACGACCGGCGTCTCCTTGACCACGATCACTCGCTCTTTTTCGACGACGACCACAGGTTCCTTTTCGATTATTACTTTCGTCACGTCTGTCATGGTCAGTTTCTCGTTGAGTTGAGTGAGGCGCGCTATCGCAGGATAGTGGTGGTTGTTTTTCCGCGACGCGAGGCCATGACGGCGAGCACGATGATGATTAACAGCGCTACGCCGCCGACCGCGATCCAAAACGGATCCGCATACCAAATCGTATTGCTCTCCGGCGTGTGGACGTCGACGCGGACCGCCGAACCCTGAGCTCCAAGCATGGCGAATGGCGCAGCGATTGCCGCGACCAGCGCGCCTGCCGGACTCAACATCAGATGTTTGAATCGCATGTTTTTTCTCCAGAACACGTCGCCAGAGCCTGTCGCGGAATTCGCGTCTGTCCATACGACGTCGCAGCGAACGGATGGCCCGTTCCGTGTATGGAGCATGGCGGACGGCGCCGTCGCCGGGTATCGCACGAGCGGTGCAGCGGCGTAGCGCAATGGAGTGAGGTGTGTGTCGCTACCTACTTCGGCGTTGATTTCCAGATGTGAAAATTGAGCGAGAACTTCTTCTGCTGGAGCAACGTCCGCCAGTCCACGAAGACGAAGACGAACACGAGCAGCAGTCCCGCGATCAGACCGGCGACGGATGTCCACGACACCATCCCGCTCGCAAGGTCTCGCGTGTTGTCCGCCGCATACCGGCCCGTGAGCACGGCAATCGTGTCGCTGATCACTTTTCCGACGATGAAGCCCGGGAGAATCTGGTAGGCTTTTAGATTCGCCATTCCCGCGGCGACGAACAGCGGTGTGGTCGGCAACGGCAACAGGGAATAGATCAGCACGAAGACGACGCTCTTCCGCGGGTTCGCTTTCAGTTTCGCTCCCAGAAACTCGGCATCTTCTTGCTTAGCCGTCCTGAAGTACTTTCCCGATAGTTTGGGAATGTAGAGCGTGAGGACGTACCGCCCGAGGATTGAACCGGCGACTCCAATTGCGATCACCATCCAGAGTTGGAGATCGAAAATCACCTGCAGCAGAATCATCACCGTGAATGCTGGCGGCAGGGGGAGTGGTGAAACGTCCACCAGCATGGCGCCGGCGAAGACCAACAGATATTGCCACCACATGACGTTTCCGGTTGCCTCGACGTGACGGTCGCGTGGATTCCGCTGCACGATTGTACTAGACCTCGTTCAGGGAAATCACATGGCGTCACGCCACACACTGATCTCCGTAAGCGTCCGTCGCGCGATATCGGGGACACGGGCGTCCGTCGCCGGATACCCAACCGGCATCACGAGGAACGCTCGTTCATTCGACGGCCGCTCGAGCAGCTCGCCAAGAAATCCCATCGGGTTCGGTGTGTGCGTGAGCGCGACGAGGCCCATGTGATGGATCGCGGCAATGAACAATCCGGCCGCGATGCCGCACGACTCCTGCGTGTAATAAAACGTCCGCTTGGTGCCGTCCGCATTCACGCCGTGCGACTGGCGGAACAGCACGACAACCCACGGCGCGTCGGTGAGGTGCGGCTTGTGCGCATCGGTGCCGAGCGGCGCGAGAGCTTCGAGCCACTCCTGCGGGGCGCGGCCGGAATAGAAGTCGCGCTCCGCGAGTTCGGCGGCCTCGCGGATCTTCGCCTTCACACCGGCATCGGAGATGGCGACGAACGTCCACGGTTGCTGATGCGCGCCGCTCGGCGAGGTGCCGGCCGTGCGGATCGCGAGCTCGATCAGTTCGCGTGGAACCGGCTCGGTGGAGAAATGACGCGTCGTGCGCCGGGCGTTCATTTCCGTAAGGAACGTACGAGCCCGTTCGACCATGTCCTGCGTATCGTAGCGCGTGAAGCGGAGCGGCACGAAGGGTTTGGAAGTGCGACTCGACGCATCGAGAGTCATAACTCGTCAGGCCTCGCGAGATCGGGTTCTGTCAGACGTTCGAACGATTGCGTACTATAACAGAATATGAAATGCGTCCGACAATGAGCAATCTCCTGCGGCCGCGGATCAGTGGCAGAGGCGTACCATAATGCGAACCCTTCGTGCGGCGATCGTGCAGGCGGAAGCACACTCGGATCTGACCGGTGGCCTCGCGCGAACAGCCGAGCTGGTACGCGAGGCCGCAGTGCAAGGTGCGCGGCTCGTGGTCTTTCCGGAAGCGTGGCTTTCCGGCTATCCCGCCTGGCTCGACGTCTGTCGCGACGCGGCAATATGGGACCACGCACCGGTGAAGGCGGTCTTTGCGCGGATGGCCGAGAACGGCGTCGCGGTGCCCGGCGCTGCGAACGATGCGCTTTCGCGGATCGCGCGTGCGTCGGGGGTCACCCTCGTCGTCGGCGTGACGGAGCGTGTCGACGCGGGCCCCGGGATGGGAACGCTCTACAACTCCGTTCTCACGTACGGACCCGACGGCACGCTGCTGAATCATCATCGCAAGCTCATGGCCACCTACAGCGAACGCATGGTGTGGGGTCACGGTGATGCGAACGGACTTCGCGCCGTCTCGGCCCGCGTCGGCAACACAGACGCGAGGATTGGCGCTCTCATTTGCTGGGAGCACTGGATGCCGCTCGCACGGCAGGCGCTGCATGAATCCGGCGAGGACGTGCACGTGGCACTGTGGCCCACCGTGCACGAAATGCACCAAGTGGCGAGCCGGCAGTACGCGTTCGAAGGGCGCTGCTACGTACTCGCGGCCGGCTCACTAATGCGGGCGTCACAGTTGCCACCCGAACTCGAGCGGCATCCGGACAAGATTTCGTCGGATGATCAGTGGGTGCTTCGTGGCGGGAGTGCCATCATCGGACCTGACGGGATGTATCTGGCTGGACCGGTGTACGATGAGGTGACGATCCTTGTTGCCGATTTGGATCTGCGTCGCGCTCAGGAGGAACGACTCACGCTCGACGTGACGGGCCACTACTCGCGCTCCGACGTGTTCGAGTTTCGAATCGCGTCCACGGCTCGCGGCGGTGCTCCGATGGCGTAGTTCCGAAGTGTCTGTCGCGCACTACCCCAACTGAGCGATGGTTACGCTTCGCCTCCGGGCCTATTCTCCCTGAAGCACTCACTTCGGGAGACGCGCATGAAAAGACTCTTTGCATTGTTCCTGACACTTACCCTGATCGGTGCGACGTCCGTGCAGGCCCAGAAGCAGAAGAAGCACGAGAACGAGCAGGGAGAGGATCGGCGCGACAAGCGGCGCGACGACGACGAGGACCGCGATCGCGAGAAATCTAAGTTCGACAACAACCAGCGTGAGGCGGCGCGCGACTTCTTCGCCGTCGATCACGGTCGCGGCAAGTGCCCGCCGGGATTGGCGAAAAAGCACAATGGCTGTCTCCCGCCCGGCCAGGCGAAGAAGCGTTACGCTGTCGGCCGCCCGTTGGGGCAGGGCATTATCTACCAGCAGCTTCCCCGCGACCTGTCGGTGCGCGTCGGACCGGCGCCAACAGGTTACGTCTACGGATTGCTCGATGGTGACCTCATCAAAATGAACGCCACCACGCGACTCATCGTTGATGCGATTGGTGCGTTCGTGCGATAGCTTTCGGGGATGATTCCCACACGTTTGCTCGGCAGCCAAGGTCTGCGCGTCTCCGCGCTAGGCCTTGGCTGCATGACGATGAGCCACGGCTATGGCACGCCGGAAGAGCGCGACGAAGCGGAGTCGATGGCGACGATTCACCGCGCCGTCGATCTTGGCGTCACGTTATTCGATACTGCCGAGATGTACGGACCATTCACGAACGAGGAACTGCTCGGACGTGCGCTTCGCGGTCGGTGGGACAAGGTTGTGATCGCTACGAAGTTCGGCTTCGCTTTTGACGGCACGAAAATCACCGGGACCGACAGTCGGCCCGAACACATTCGGGCCGTCGTCGAAGGTTCGCTGCGACGGCTCGGCACCGACCACATCGATTTGCTCTATCAGCATCGCGTCGATCGCGCCGTACCAATCGAAGAGACGGTTGGGGCGATGGCCGAACTCGTGCGCGCCGGGAAGGTGCGCTATCTCGGCCTCTCCGAAGCTGGCGAGGCGACGATCCGCCGGGCGCACGCGGTGCATCCGATCTCGGCGCTGCAGAGCGAGTACTCGCTGTGGGAACGCAACCTCGAGCCCGTGATCCTTCCGGTACTGCGTGAGCTCGGGATCGGTCTCGTGCCGTTCAGTCCGCTCGGTCGAGGTTTTCTCACCGGAACCACGAAGCGCGCCGAGGATCTCGCAGAATCGGATTTTCGCCGGCAGAACGATCCGCGGTATCATGGCGAAAATTTCGATGCCAACATGCGGGCTGCCGGAGCGGTGCGTGGGTTCGCGGTATCGCGCGGAGCCGCGCCCGGTCAAGTCGCACTCGCGTGGCTGCTGCACAAGGGGACCGATATCGTGCCGATTCCCGGCACGAAACGGCGGCGCTATCTCGACGAGAACGTTGGCGCTGCGTCGCTCGCACTGAGCGCCGGAGATATGACGTTCCTCGACGCCGCTCTCGCGCCGGACAAGATCTCGGGTGACCGGTACTTCGCGCAGTCGGCGGCGATGGTCGATCGTTGACGCGGGCGTGACCGCGCTCGTCGACACGGCATGTGCGCTGCATCACGCGCCCGATGTGATGCAGTCGGATCTCGCATTTCCCCTCTGAAAACTTCGCGTCAAACGACGGATCGTTGATCGCGGTGACGTGTATATTCAGCTACATCGCACCGGCATCGCACCGCGGCGCGACAGGACGAAATCGTCCTTGAATGCCTGCGCACCATCTCTCGAGGAGCTCATCATGACTGTACCCCCCGACGCCCGCTCCACTGCGCGCGTATCGAAACGACTGATGTTCGGTGTTGTTCTGCTTGGCATCACCACTGTCGGCGCCTGTTCGAACTCAACGGCTCCGAGTACGAAGTATCCGATGAAGCTTTCCGTGAGCACGACCAGCCGAACGGCGGCAGGCGCATCGGCGTCGATGTCGTCGGCGTCGTCTACGCTGTTCGGAGGCGGTTCGTCGTACGCCCTTATATTCGGCGCGACCGGAGAGCTCGTGATCACGAAGGCGCAGGTCGTGCTCGACCAGCTCGAGCTGTCGCCGACGGAAGGTAATAACTGTAATGGCACGGGCACGAATCATTGCGAGGAGCTCGAGTATGATGCAATGATCGTCGATCTGCCGACCAGCGCTGCGCTCAACACCGTCGTCCAGGTACCGGTGGCGGCCGGAACGTACAGCGCGATCGAAGTCGAAATCAAGGCTCCCGAAAAGAGCATCGCCGGTCATCCGGAGTTCGACGGACGCAGCGTTCGTATCGAGGGAACTTATAAGGGCGTGCCGTTCGTCTTTACATCGAACGTGAAAGCGGAATTTGAAATGAAACTGGTGCCGCCGGTCGTCGTCACGGCGACGTCGAAGAACATCACGCTCAACATCGATATCTCGAAGTGGTTCCTCACCGCGGGTGGCGTCGTGATCGATCCGATGACGGCGCTCGCCGGTGGCGCGAACGAGTCGCTGGTCAAGGCGAACATCAAGGCATCGTTCTCGTCCTTTGGTGACGACGACGAAAAGGGTGGGAAGTAAGGTTCGTTCCAGTCATTCCGTCACAGGGCGCCCGTTCGGCAGCTAAAAGCCGGACGGGCGCTCTGCTGCCACGCCGAAACTTCGCTCGAGCGCGAGTCCTGCCCGCGCCACCGTTCCCTCGTCGAACAGACGGCCCAGCAGCGTGATTCCGTGCGGCACCCGACGCGGGGGATTGAACTTCGGCAACGGCTGCTTCGGGTCGGGAGCCCAGTCGCTGCGTGCCTCACCAACGGTCACGAATCCGGCACGGAAGGTGAGCGACGGATGGCCCGTGAAGTTCGTGATCGTGAGCTGCTCGTCGCGGAGGCTCGGCACGAGCACGAGGTCGACTTCGGAGAAGATGCGTGCCATCTCGCCGGCGACTTTGCGGCGCAGTCGATCCGCCTGGACGAAGTCGACCGCCGAGAGAAAGCGCGCCTGACGAAAGAGATTCGGCCACGCGTCTTTCAGCTGAACTTTCAGCGAATCCATCTGATGGTTCAGCGCGAGCTCCTCGAACGCCGCCGCGCCTTCGGCGAAGAGTATCGTCATCAGCGAGCCGTACGGCCAGTCGGGGAGGGTCACCTCTTTCAATTCCATACCGAGCGCCTTGATCTTTTCGAGCGCC
>JAYVPN010000235.1:0-2973 GCA_043757365.1 Gemmatimonadota bacterium
TGAACTCCCACTGAACTCCCACTGAACTCCCACTGAACTCCCACTGAACTCCCACTGAACTCCCACTGAACTCCCACTGAACTCCCACTCAACTCCCACTCAACTCCCACTCAACTCCCACTGTTCTCACACTCGGTCTAGTTCCCGACCGCCCCACCAACCGACCGCGGCTCGAATACTCCGTTCCACCCTCCTGTCACCCTCATAATCGAATTGACATTCGCCAACCCATTCTGCGGCTTCACCGAATGTCCCATCCCTTTGAGCGAATCTGCGACCGCGCCGCTGAACCCATTCGCTTCCACGCGAATCTCATCCGGCAATGCCTGATGATGCAATCGCGGCGCGCGCATCGCGTCGGCCAATGACATTTTGTACTCGATCACATTGAGAATCACTTCCATCGTCGCCGTGATGATCGTCGGCCCGCCGGCCGCACCGGTCACGAGGATCACATCACCCTTCGGATCGAGCACGATCGTCGGGCTCATCGCCGAGAGCATCCGCTTGCCGGGCTGAATCGCGTTCGCCTCCCCCTGCACGAGGCCGAACATATTCGGACTCCCGGGCTGCGCGGCGAAATCGTCCATTTCGTTGTTCATGAAAAATCCGCCGCCGCGCACCCACACGCCGCTGCCAAAACCGCCATTCAGTGTCGTCGTGGTCGAAACGGCGTTCCCCATCCGGTCGACGACCGAATAGTGCGTCGTATGCATCGGCTCGGGCTTCGCATCGAACGCCGGCGTCTTCGAGGCGTGCGCGCGATCAATCTGCGACGCGAGCTGCTTCGCATAGGCCTTATTCGTCAGCTCGTCGATCGGCACTTTGATGAACGCCGGATCGGCCAGCTTGCTGTTGCGGTCCATGAACGTCCGGCGATACGTCTCAGCCAGCAGATGCACATACTGCGTGCTCCCGAACGGCGGCAGCGGCGCGAAATTCTCGAGAATGTTCAGCGACTCCGTCATCGTGATGCCGCCGCTCGACGCCGGCGGCATCGTGAACAGCGTGTAGCCGCGATACGTGCTCTTCACCGGCACCCGCCACTCGGCCTTGTACCGCTTGAGATCTTCCTTCGTAATAATGCCGCCGCCACGCACTTCCTCGGCGACGAGCGAATCGGCGATCGCCCCCTCGTAAAACGCCTTCGGTCCGTCGGCGGCGATCAGTTTGAGCGACCGACCGAGATCGCGCTGCACGAGCCGCGCGCCGGGTGCGATCGCTTCGCCGTTTGGGAAGAACAGTGCTCGTCCTTCGAACTGGAGCAGTTTCCTGTCGGACGCAATACCACGTGAGAACTGGGTGTCGACGACAAAACCTTGCTCGGCGAGTCGGATTGCCGGCGCCATCACCGCCGAGAGCGGCATCGTGCCGTACTTCCTCAGCGCCTCGGCCATGCCGGCAACCGCACCCGGGACTCCCGATGCGAGATGGCCGAGCGTGCTTTTGTTTGTAAGCTTGCCGGTCGCGTCGATGTACATATTGCGCGTCGACGCGAGCGGCGCGACTTCGCGATAGTCGATCGCGGCAGCGCGTCCGTCGGCCATTCGGATATTCATGAAACCGCCGCCACCGATGTTGCCGGCGAACGGATAGGTCACCGCCAGCGCAAAGCCCGTCGCGACGGCTGCGTCGACGGCGTTGCCGCCCTGCTTCAGAATTTCGTTCCCGGCCTCACTCGCGAGGAGCGAATTGCTTACGACCATGTCATGGACCGCGAACGTCGCCTTCGTGCCCTGCGGAAAACGCCAGCCGGACGGAAAGGCCGCTAACTCGTTGCTCTGTGCGCCGGCGACTCGCGCCGGATCGCGGCGGTCGATCATCACAGTCGGCGTCGCCACTGGCGCCGGCGTCGACGACGGCTGAGTGCGGCAGGACGCAGCGAGCACGACACCAACAACGACATTGCGAATACGGGGCAGGGCAGTGGACACGAGTCTTCTCCGTGGGGTGGCGCGGTCGTTCCGGTGCCGATCAGTTGGCCGGACGACGCTCAACCCATAACTTAGCTTGGTCGCCCTTCTCCGCCACCAAGGGACCATGCCCGCTCCGCTCGACCCACGCATCACCGAACACCGGAATCCGCGTACCGCGGCGATCGACCTCGCATCGGCACTCGAGATCGTCGATCTGATCGGCGCCGAGGACCGCTCCGTCGCCGACGCGGTCGCGTCGCAGCGGGAACCGATCGCTCGAGCGATGGCGGTGGCCGAAGAGTCGCTGCGCAACGGCGGGCGCGTCTTCTATGTCGGCGCCGGCACCTCGGGACGACTCGGCGTGCTCGACGCGAGCGAGATTCCGCCGACCTTCGGCGCCTCACCTGAACTCTTTCAGGGAATCATCGCCGGTGGGATGGCGGCGCTCACGCGCGCACAGGAAGGGGCCGAGGATCGGCCGGGCGGCGCACGCGATGATCTCGACCAGGCGGGGCTGCGCGCCGCTGATTTCGTCATCGGAATCGCCGCGAGCGGCACCACACCGTATGTGCGGGCCGCGCTCAAACACGCGCGTGTCGTCGGCGCGAAGACGGCGATCGTCGCCTGCTCGCCGCCGCCGGCTGACATGCTCGCCGCTGCCGATATCGCCATCGTCGCCGTCACAGGGCCGGAAGCGGTCACCGGATCGACGCGTATGAAAGCGGGCACCGCCACCAAGTTGATTCTCAATACGATTTCCACCGGCGCAATGATCCGCCTCGGCAAGACGTACGGAAATCTGATGGTCGATCTGCAAGCGACGAACGAAAAGCTGCGCGACCGCACGCTGCGTATCGCGCGCGAAGTCTGCGATCTCAGTGAGGACGAAGCGCGCGCGCTGCTTCAACGCGCCAGCGGCAATCTCAAACTCGCGATCGTCATGCAGAAACTTGGCCTCACGGCCGATGAGGCGGTCGCGGCGTTGCATGAAGTTGGCGGCGTCATTCGCCGCGCGGTTAACGAGCCACCGCCGCCGGTCCGATGAGCACGCGTTTCC
>JAYVPN010000236.1:0-11015 GCA_043757365.1 Gemmatimonadota bacterium
ATGCTGCGCGCCACTGATCGTGCACGGCGGGAAGCCGCTGATCGTGCTCCCTGGGCTGATAGCGACGTCGCCGGTGATCGAGGCCGGAGCGCCCGCACACGTAACGGAAGCGCCTGCCGTAATACCGTACGTCGCGGCGCTGCCGAGGTAGTTCGGCGACTCGATCGGCGCGGCGTTGACGTTGACCGTCGCGAAGTTGAAGAGCGCGCCGCTCGTTGCCTTCACCGTATTCGGGTAGACACCAACCGTCGGTCCAGCCGTGAAGAGGCCGGTGGTCGCGTCGATGCTGCCGCCACCGTTCACGACGCTCCACGTCGGTACCGGAAGCACCGGGATGATGTTGCCATTCGCATCACGGCCGATCGCCGTGAACTGCACACGTGCATTGGTACCGACCGTCACCGGATTCGGCGTGACCGTGAGGCTCGCCAATGCACCGGCGGTGACCGTGACGGTCGCAAAGCCGGCGAGGCTACCCGTTGGGCAGGCCAGCGTGCTGCAGGCTCGAATCGTATTCGCATAGAGGCCGGAAACCGTGCCGGCGGTGAACTTGCCAACCGTGTCGATCGTGCCGCCGAGAGCCTGCACGCTCCAGAACGCCGTGAACGGCACGGTGTTGTTGTTGATGTCGCGAGCGGTGGCCGTGAACTGCTGCACCGCGCCGATCGGGAGCACCGACGGATTCGGTGTCACGGTGACGGTCGAAATCGCGCCCGGCGTGATCGTCACCGATGCCGTACCGGTCAAGCCGGCCAAGCTCGCGGTAATCGCGGTCGGGAACGTTCCGGCCACGTTACCGGCCGAGAAGAGGCCCGACGCCGAGATCGTGCCGACGCCAACCTGCGCCGTCCAGATCGGAGTGCCGGGGACAACATTGCCGCCCACATCCTTTACGACGACGGTATACTGTTGCGTACCGGCGATTGAGAGCGTCGTCGTGGCCGGAGTAATCGTCAGCGTGGCGGCTGGACCGGAGATGACGACGATGGTCGCGGTGCCGGAGAGGCTGCCGACGGTCGCCTTGATCGAATTCGCGTACGTGCCCGGGACGTTGCCGGCCGTAAACGAGCCCGCCGCGGAAATCGTGCCGCCCGCGGCGACCGACCAGACCGGCGTGATGCCGACCACGGTGCCGTCGTTATCGTATCCCGTCGCCGTGAAGTTACGGCGACCGGTCACCACGACCGTGTCGGGATTCCGCGTCACCACGATGCTTCTCACGGTGCCGGGTCCTGTAGGAAGATGTTCGCAAGCCGCGGCAAGCAGCGTTATGAACGCTGCGGCGACGAGTCGCGCGGTGAGACGTGGAACGAAGCGCGCGTGCATAGAAAACTCCATCTTGGGGTGGCTACTGGGTGCTGACTAAGCCGTCAGCGGGCTCCTGCCTCGGCGCGCCGTACTTCTGCGGGCCGATGCGATAAAACTCCCTGTTTCACCAGTGGCGAACCATCACTCACAGGAACGAAATAGTAGGTAGACGCGACGTACGCCTTCTGACCTCAAAGGGAGTAGCCCGTCGGAGCGATGGTTCCGCAACGCGACGTGCTCTACTTATTCGTCTCCCGAAAGTATCCCGTTTCAATAGGAGTCATTCATGTCACGTTATTCCCTGTTCGCGTCGGCGCTCGCCATCGCACTGCTCGCGGCACCGATTGCGGCCCAGTCCGTTGCTGCCGAACAGAACGCCCCGGTCGCCGTTACCGCTGTGGTCGTCGCTGACGCTCCTGTTGCCGTGACGTCCGACGTCGCCCGCGGCCCGCTCATGAAAGACGCCGCCGTCGGTGTGCGCCTCGATGCCCGCAACACGCCGCTCGCGACGCCGCCGAAGTTTCAGTCGCCGGGCCGTAACCCGGCGATGATGATCGTCGGCGGTGCCGCGCTGATCGTCGGCGCTGTCGTTGGTGGACAGGCTGGCACGATCGTCATGATCGCCGGCGGTATCATCGGTCTCGTGGGTCTGTGGAACTACCTCCAGTGATCGGCGCCATGATGCGCCCGTCCCACGCGCGTAGCACGTTCGCGATCGTCACGCTCGCCCTCGGCATCTCGGCGTGCGCGTCGATGAGCAAGAAGGCGACCGGTGGCGCGGTCGGCGCCGGTACCGGCGCCGCGGTCGGCGCCGTGATCGGCAACCAGACCGGATCGACCGCGCGCGGCGCGATCATCGGTGCGGTGGTCGGCGGTGTGGCGGGTACCATCATCGGCAATCAGATGGACCAGCAGGCGAAGGGGATCAAGGCCGCCATTCCGGGAGCGACGGTCGAGCGCGTCGGCGAAGGCATCCAGACGACGTTCGCGTCGGGGCTGATGTTCGATGTGAACTCGGAAGGGATCCGTCCGGAAGCGGCGGCGAATCTTCGCTCGCTGGCGGCAAGTCTGACACAGTATCCAAACACCGACCTCATGATCGTCGGTCACACCGACGCGAGCGGGGCCACTGACTACAACCAGGCGCTCTCGCAGCGCCGAGCGGTTGCCGTTTCGAACTATCTGATCGGGCAGGGAATCGCCACATCGCGCCTCCGTACGTCCGGTCGTGGCGAAATGGAGCCGGTGCAGTCGAACGCCACGGAAACCGGGAAGCAGGCGAACCGCCGCGTCGAAGTGGCGATCTTCGCCAATGCAGCAGCGCGCAAACAGGGTAGCTGAACACCAACCAGGCCGCGCACACTGTGTTGCCGTGTGCGCGCGCCATCATGCAGGACTGAGGGACATATGACCATCGATGCCAACACGGCCCACCAGAAGATCGACGAGATCGCGGTGACGGCGAAGGAAGAAGTGAGCAAGATCGTCGATAAGGCCAACGAAGCGGCGCACGTGGTCGTCGAGAAGACGCGCGAGCAGACCGCGAAAGCTGGCGAGGCGATGATTGCCGCCGGTGAGAAGATCTCCGATCTGGCGAAGTAGGATGCGTCGCCTTAGGACGCTGCTCGGGCTGTCGCTCCTCGCGGCGATTCCGGCGTTACCGTCGATCGCGGGGGCCCAGGGCTTCGGCATAAAGGGAGGCTACAGCTACGGCTCCGTACCGAACAACGGTGGTGTGTTTCCGGGGACGCTCTCGGCGCACTCGGGGATCGCCATCGGTGTCGGCGTCGCCACCAGCGGTGTGATCGGTTTTGGTGTCGAAGCGCTCTACGCCCAGCGCGGCTTCACGAGCTCGGTGCTCGGCGCGTCGCGCAAGCTCAGCTACATCGACGTGCCGGCGTATCTCCGCGTTGCGCTGCCAAATGAGACGGTGACGCCGTTTGGCTACGTTGGACCGCAGCTCTCGTTCGAATTGAACTGCGATTCCGGTAACGGCGCGTGCCCCTCGGGGCGCGACAAGCTGAGCTACGCCGGCATCATCGGCGCGGGGCTCAAGTTCAGCATGCTGATGAACGCGTCGATCGAAGGACGGTACGTGTACGGGTTGAACGATCTGAACATGGGAACAGTGACGACGCGGGCGAACTATCAGACCCGCTCGTTCATGCTGCTCGCCGGCATCGGTTTCTAGGACGCAGTCAGACGGGGTGGCGGCGGCGGTGTAGCCAGGAAGGTGCTGGCGCCCGCCGCCCGTCATCCCCCGCAAAAGGTCTACTCCTGTTGCGGGAGTCCTTTTGGAGCTGTCCCGTCGCTTAGTTGATAGAAAGGGGACGGAATGCCTCTCACCTGACGGCGCGACTCCGCCCGGTCGTCCTGCCCGAATCGGAAGAAAATCGATATGAAGAAGAAGGCCGCCGATTCTGCCCGCCGCGTGAAAGTCGCGCTCGCTCGGGTGGAAGGGTCCACCTCGGTGCCAGCGTCCGCCGGCTCCGCAGCCTTTATCGACCTCACCCCGGCCGCTCACGATCGTCGGTGTGGGCGCCTCCGCCGGTGGTCTCGAGGCACTGACGCTATTTCTCAAGCCAATACCGAAGGAAACGCCGTTCGCCTTCGTGGTCGTGCAGCATCTCGATCCGACGGTGAAGGGGATGCTTCCGGAGTTGTTGCAGCGGGCGTCTGCGTTGCCGGTCGTCCCGGCGACCGAAGCGATGCGGATTGAGGGAGGAAGAGTCTACGTCATGCCGTCGAACACGGCGCTGACGATTACTGGTAACGCACTGCATCTCGCGAAGCCGAATGAACCGCGTGGCATGCGCCTCCCGATCGACCTCCTGTTCCGCTCGCTTGCGAACAACAGCATGGAGAAGTGTGTCACGGTGGTGCTGTCAGGCATGGGCGCTGACGGGACGCTCGGGGCGCAGCATGTGCGGGAGGTTGGAGGCGCCGTATTCGTGCAGGATCCGGCGTCGGCGAAATTCGATTCGATGCCGCGAAGCGTGATTGACGCGGGCTTCTGTAGTGACGTCGCGCCAGCGGAAAAACTCTACGCGCTGATCGAGGCTCACACGCTGAAGGCGGAATCCGGACCGACTGATACCGGCACCGACGCGCCTCGGGCTGTCGTCAACGCATTGTCGAATGTCGTCGGCGATATCGATCCACAGCAGCAGCCGCTCCTCGACGAGGTCGTCCGGATCCTCCGCGAGCAGGCGGGGCATGACTTCTCGAGCTACAAGCAGAGCACGCTCTCGCGCCGGATCGAGCGCCGCATCGCCGTCCATCACCTCGCCACTCTTGCCGACTACGCCAAGTTCCTCGTCGAGAACCCGGCTGAAGGGGATCTGCTGTTCAACGAGCTCCTCATCGGCGTGACGAGTTTCTTTCGCGACGCCGCCGTCTGGGAACAGCTCGCCGCCGAAGTCATCCCGGCGCTCCTGGCGGCTCACCCGGATGGCGGAACGCTGCGCGCCTGGGTCGCCGGCTGCTCGACCGGCGAAGAGGCGTACTCGCTGGCGATAATCTTTAAGGAAGTATTGCATCGCGTAAAGCCGAACGTGCCGTACTCGATTCAAGTGTTCGCCACGGACCTCGACAAGCACGCGATCGATCGGGCGCGGGTCGGTCGGTATCCGGCCACGATCGCCGCCGAAGTTTCCGAGGAACGGCTCGCCCGGTTCTTCGTAAAAGACGACGGCTTCTATCGCGTGTCGAAGGAGATTCGCGAACTCCTCGTCTTTGCTCCGCAGAATATGGTGATGGATCCGCCGTTCTCGAAACTCGACATCCTCACCTGTCGCAATCTCCTGATCTACCTGACGGCGACGCTCCAGCGGAAGTTGCTGCCATTCTTCCACTATGCACTCAATCCGGGTGGCGTTCTCGTCCTCGGCACCGCCGAGACGGTGGGATCGGCGACGAATTTGTTCTCGGCGCTGAGCGGCAATACGCGAGTCTACCGGCGCCTTGATTCCCCGATCGAGCTCGACCACCTCGGTTTCTCGTCGCCACTCGTCCGCACGACCGCCGTCGCGATGACCGGCGGGACGGAGAAGCGAATGACTGCCGCGGTCAATTTGCAAACGATGGCCGATCGTGTTCTGCTCCAGCATTTCGCACCGTCTGCCGTGCTCGTCACCGATGAGGGTGACATTCTCAACGTCACCGGTAAGACTGGGCGGTTCCTCGAGCCAGCGGCTGGCAAGGCCAACTGGAATCTGTTTGCGATGGCGCGTGACGGACTCAGTCACGCGATTCACGAGGGGTTCCGGCGCGCCGTCCGGAACAAGGAGACCGTCTCGATCGACACCAAGATCGACGGAACGCCGCCGGTCTTCGTGCGCGTCGCGATGCAACCGCTCACGGAATCTGAGAACATGCGCGGCATGGTACTGGTCGTGTTTTCGGAGTTGCCCGGCACCACGGCCGGCAAGACAACGGGCAAGCGAACGGGTGCGAAAGTGGGCCTCGGGGCGGCGGCACTGACCGAGGAACTGCACATTGCCCGGGAAGAACTGCAGGCATCGCATAGCGAGATGTTGGCGTCGCAGCAGGAGCTTACGGCGGCAATCCGCGAAATGCAGTCGACCAATGAGGAGCTGCAGAGCACCAACGAAGAGCTCACGACGTCGAAAGAAGAAGTGCAGTCGATGAACGAAGAGTTGCAAACCGTCAACCACGAATTGCAGGCGAAGCTCGATGAACTCGCGCTGGCGAGCACCGACATGAGCAACCTGCTGAACAGCACGAGCATCGCGACGCTCTTTCTCGACCGCAATCTGCTCGTCCGGAGATTCACCACGCAGACGGCGAAGGTCATCAACCTGATTCCCGGTGATATCGGCCGTCCGATCACCGATATCGTCAGTGCACTGAATTTCAACGAGATGGCCGACGACGTGCGCGGCGTACTCCGTACGCTGGCGATCCGCGAACGCGAGGTGGTGGCGCGTGACGGCCGATGGTTCGATGTCCGCATCATGCCGTATCGCACGCTCGACGACCGGATCGACGGCGTCGTGCTGACGTTCAACGACGTGAGTAAGGCCAAGGCGCTCGAGGCGGCGTTGCGCGAGGCTCAGGTCACACTCGAAGGCCGGATTGCCTCGCAGGAAACAGCGCTCGATGAGGCCCATGCCGAAGCGACTGAGAGCACGAGGCGCGACGCGAAGTCGGCGCCAACCGCGCCTTAGGCCGCATCCGGCGGGTGCCTCGCCGGGTGCCTTGGCGGGCTCCGGAGGCTATGTTTACGGATATGAATGAAGTCCGCGCCCGCTTTCTCAAGGCCATCCTCGATCAGCTTCCGGCGGAGAGAATCGCCGAAATTCACTTCTTTCCCGAGATCCGTCAGGGACAGATCGAGACAGGCGTCGCCGTGCTCGCGGTCGTCCCGGAGCCGCCACTGCCGGTGGCAACGGAGGCGGAAGCGGAAGCCGGTGATTCTCTCGCGGAATCGCCGATCGTCGACGAAGTGCCGGAGCAGGGCGCGCCGGAACCCGTTGCACCCCCGACTGAACGCTTTGAAGTCTGGTCCGCCGCCTATCGCTGGACGCGCAAAGGCCCCGAGCGCGGCAAGTGGGAAGTTGATCTCACCGCCGAAGCCGACGCGCCGCTGCCAACGGTGGACATCGTCGTTCGCGGTGTTCACGAGCGCGCTGGCGAAGCGATGGAGACGGAGCGCATCACGAACGCCGAGCTGCAGGCCTTGCTGAGCGAACCCGAGTGGCAGACGACACCGTAACCGATCGCTTCCGCGCGTGGCTTCGAGAGCACAATCTCCCGGTCACGCCGCAGCGGCTCGCGATCGCGGATGTGTTGCTCGCCTCCCTCCGGCATCTCTCCGCCGAGGACATCGCCGCCGAACTCAGTGCGCGCGGCGCAAAAATCGGCACCGCGACCGTCTATCGGACTATCGACGTCCTCGTTGACAGCGGACTGGTCGTCGAGCGCGATTTCGGCGAAGGCTTTCGCCGTTTCGAACCGGCCCGCGATATCCCACAGCACGAGCATCTGCTCTGCACGGTCTGCGGAAAGGTCGAAGAGTTTCGCGACGAGCGACTCGAACGTATGACCACACTCGCCGCCGAGGCGCGCGGCTTTTCTCGTCAGCGCCATCGCCTCGTGATTTATGGCGTGTGCCGTGAGTGCCAACGCGGCACCGTTGCGGGACGCTGAGCCGAAATGACCGAACTGTCTTCCGGCGTCGGTCTCGCGGCGGCATTCGGCGCCGGGCTCGCGAGTTTTCTCTCGCCGTGCGTTCTGCCGCTGATCCCCAGCTATCTCACGTATATCACCGGGCTCTCGCTCGAGGACGTGAGCAAGTCGCGCCGCGCATCGCTGGTGCACGCGCTGCTTTTCGTGCTGGGATTTACGATTATTTTCGTTGCGTTCGGAGCGATCGCGACGGGATTCGGTCGACTGCTGCTGTCGTACCGTTACGCGATCTCGCGGGTCGGCGGGATTTTAGTGATCATCTTCGGACTGTATTTGATCGGCGCGCTCAACATCACGGCCTTCATGCGCGACCGGCGGATTCACCTTGCCGATAAACCGGTTGGCTATCTCGGGACGGTGATCGTCGGCATCGCATTTGGTGCCGGATGGAGTCCGTGTCTCGGACCGATTCTGGGGGCGATTCTCACTGTCGCGGCGAGTTCAGCCGACATGAATCGTGGATTGTTGCTGCTGGTGGCCTACTCGATGGGGCTCGCGGTGCCGTTCATCTTGGCCGCACTGATGGTCGAACGCTTTTTGAAGATCTTCGCGCGCATCAAGACGCAGATGGTGTGGGTGCAACGGATCGCCGGTGTGTTGCTGCTCGGTGTGGGTGTGTTGATGGTGACGGGATATATGGCGGCGTTGAGTTCGATGATGCAGGCGATGACGCCGGAGTTCATCAGGCGATTGCTCTGAACTTCAGAGCGCCTCCACCGCCTCCTCCAGCTGTTGCCTACTTAACAACGCCCAGTATCTCCCCCTGAGCGCCAGCAATTCCTCGTGCGTCCCACTCTCGACGATTCGCCCGTCATCCAGCACGATCGTGTGCGTCGCATCCCGAATCGCTGTAATCCTGTGCGACGCGATGACCGCTGTTCTTCCACTCAGCGCTTCGCGTAGCCCACGCAAAATAGCCGCCTCGGTGTGCGTATCCACCGCTGAGAGCGCGTCATCGAGAATCACGATTGCCGGTTTCTTGGCGAGTGCGCGCGCCATCGCCGCGCGCTGTTTCTGACCGCCCGAGAGATTGATGCCGCGCTCGCCGAGCATTGTTTGATAGCCGGCGGGGAAGTCGGCGATCGTCTCGCGCAGTTGTGCGACCCCCGCCGCCCACCGGGCATCATCTTGTGACGTGCCGCCGTAGGCGAGATTCGCGTCGATGGTGTCGCCGAACAACAGACTCTCCTGCGGCACGAATCCGATCTCGTGGCGCAGCGCGTTGAGGTCGAGCGCGGTCACTGGGACGCCATCGATGAGAATCTCTCCGGCGGTCGCATCGAGCACGCGCGGAATGAGCTCGAGCAACGTTGTCTTGCCGCTCCCTGTCGCGCCGACGACGCCGAGGGTGCCGCCAGCGGGAATCATGAATGACAGCTGCTGCAGGACCTCGCGCGGCGTCTCGTCGCCGCGCGGGGCGTAGGCGAACGAGACGTCGCGGAACTCGATCGATCGGCCACCAGCCGCCGCCGGCAACGCGCGCGGGGTGGGTGGTGAGACGATCGTTGCCTTCGCTTCGAATAGTTCATTGAGGCGCGCCATCGATGCGGCACCGCGCTGAAACAGGTTGGTGACCCATCCGAGCGCGATAAGCGGCCAAGTGAGATTCGAGAGGTAGAAGCCGAACGCGACGAAGGCGCCGACGGAGAGCGCGCCGGAGAGTACCATCGAGCCGCCGATGCCGATGACGGCGGCGGCGCCGAGTCCGGCGAGGACGCCGAACATCGGATTCATCAACCCCGACATGCTCGCCAGCCGCATGTTCCGCCGGACGTATTCGTTGCTCATCGCCGAGAACCGGGCCTCTTCGGCGCTCTCTTGTTGATAGGCGCGCACGATGCGGACGCCGGAAAGGTTTTCCTGCGCCAATGTCGTCAGGTCGCCGAAGTATTCCTGGACCGCCTCGAAGCGGTCGTGGACCACCCGGCCGAGCTTGATCGTGACGATCGGCAGCAGGACCATCGGGATGAGCGCGAGCATCGTCAGTCGTGGACTGATGCGCACCATGAACACCAACGCGACGGCGCCGCCGAAGATCGTGTTGGTCAGATACATGATCGCGGGACCCGCCGCCATGCGGACTGCGTTCAGATCATTGGTGAGGCGTGCCATGATCTCGCCGGTGCGCGTCCGGCCGTACCAGCCGGCGTCGAGGGTCGCGAGATGGGCGAAGAGGTCGTTGCGCAGGTCGTTCTCGATCCGGCGGCTGACGCCGTTGAGAATCTCGCGCATCGTGAAGCGGAAGACCCCGACGACGAGCGTAATTCCGACCATCTCGCTCGCGATCGTCCATACCACTTCTGACGGCGCGTCGGTGCGCAGTGCGTCGATCGCATTCCGGAGGAGCGTGGGAATAATATTATAGAGCGTGACCGATATCACCACCGACGCCAATCCAAATGCAACCTGGAGGCGATAAGGGTGGTAATATGGTAGGAGCCGTCGCAGTGATTTCATCATCACAGAACCCTTTTTGGAGCTTGCATGAAGACGAATTATATCCGCCGCATGGGTATCACGCTGAGCCTCGTTGCCGTTGGCGTCGCCGCGTGCGGGAAGAAGGACGCCGATCAGACTGCCGCTGCCGGTGCCGGTCGCGAGATCCAGCTCGCGCCGACGACCACGGCCCAGCCGCAACTCAACGACGCGCCGGAGCTGAAGGCTCCGGCGCCTGTTCCCACGCCGAAGCCGGTACCGGTGAAGAAGCCGGTGGTTCAGCCGCGCGATGTGGTGGTGAACCCGCTGCCGGCCGCACCAAAGCCGACTCGGCAGCCCGCCGCGCCATCGGCGCCAAACATTGGTACGCTCGCGACCGGCACCAGCTTCTCGGTGCGCCCGTCGGCGCAGATTTGCACGAACACGTTCAAAGCCGGCGACCGCTTCACGACGGCGCTCAATGAGACCATCAGCGGCTCGAACGGCGCGACGATTCCCGCCGGAACGCCGGTCGTGCTCCGCGTCGTCGAATCAGCGCGCAGCGAAGATTCGAAGGACAATATCAAACTGTCGTTCGACGTTGTGTCGCTGAAGCTGGGCGATGAATCGTACGAAGTCTTGGGGAGTGTTTCCCAGACGGCCGCGCTCGAGAAAGTCCGCGCCCAGAGCACAACCAAGCAGGCCGAGAAGGTCGGAGCTGGCGCTGCGATTGGCGCGATAGCCGGTCAGATCATCGGCAAGAATACGAAAGGGACGTTGATCGGGGCGGCGGTCGGAGCGGCAGCTGGTGGGGCGGTGGCGGCGGGGACGGCAGACTATGATGGGTGTGTGGCAAATGGCTCGAGCTTGAATGTTGCGCTCACCGCGCCGCTTAGGATTAAGGTGATCAAGTAACGAGTGGGAGTTCAGTGGGAGTTCAGTGGGAGCTCTAGTGCGAGCGGCGAGTAGTAGATTGCGTGCGAGGGGCCTGTACAGAATTCTGTGTGTGGGGCCATACTCACCCGGAGGAGGGGAGATGGCCAAAGCAAAAGAGTACCCCACGTTTGACCCCGAGACGCTCG
>JAYVPN010000237.1:0-11000 GCA_043757365.1 Gemmatimonadota bacterium
AAAATGCTCCCGCAAGCAACCGTGGCTTCATCTGTGTGCTCTGTGTGGTCTGTGGTTAAAGTCCGCGGGCCGACCCGTGGTTAAAGTCCGCGGGCCGACCAATGGGTCACGCGATCAAATCCTGAAATCTCGAAATGGTCAATGGCGCCTGCGCTTCGCCGCGGCAGGCGTAGTAGCATCTATTGCAGGCGATCGGCGTGTAGGGCGTGTGGTCTTTCCAGTGATGATCCGACGGGAAATCGGGACAGCGGCGCACAAGTCCCGTGTGGCCGATGTGGATCGTCGTCTCGCCCGAGCGGCACGGTTCGGTCATCTCGCCGCGGAGGTAGCGCGGCAGCTGTTCGAGATACCAATCGGAGTTACTGATCACGCCGCGGTTGGCGCGCTTGAAGGCGAGGAGCTCGCGGATCACGCCGTCGACGGCGGTGCGTTGTTCGTCGCGAATCAGGTGATCCGGATTGCCATTTTTGAAGTCGGTGTAGACCGAGACGTTGGCCCCCGCTCCGATCGACTGCGCGTGACGCACGATCGGCATGATCTGATCGAGGTTGTCGTCCTTGATGACCGTGTTGAAGCGCACGGTCATGCCGCGCGCCGTCATTTGCGGGACGAGCGTGAGGATTTTTTGCGTGAGTCCCGGAATGCCGCGGGCCGTGTCGTGGCGCTCGTCGAGATAGTCGAGCGAGATGCTGAACTGCACGAGCCCCGCGTCCCAGAGCGCCTGCGCGCGGTCGAGCGTGAGCATCCCGCCGTGCGTGATCATCGTGAGGTACGTGTACGGCTGCGCCTTGGCGATCTCACCGACGATCTGCTCGAGATCGCGCCGCAGTGTTGGCTCGCCGCCGGTGAAGGTGATCATCATCGGCGAGAACTTGTTGGCGGCGTCGAGGAACGAGGCGAGCTCGTTCGCCTTCTCCGACGACGGCGTCTGCCAGTAGTCGCAAAAGGCGCAGCCGGCATTGCAGCGCATCGTGACGTCGAAATGCACCAGCACCGGACGACGGAGCAGCCGCAGCTTCGCGTATTTGTACGAGAACGGAATCAGATGCCAGAACTTGAACTTCTTGGACAGCACGGCTCAGGAGTTGCGGGAGTCAACGGCGAATCCTGAATACTACACGCAGACCATCGGGAGCTTCAGTCCCTTCTCCCCTGCTGTTTTGATCGCAATCGCGTAGCCGGCGTCGGCGTGACGGGCGACGCCGATGCCGGGATCGTTCGTGAGAACCCGCTGGAGCCGCAGCCGCATCTCCGGCGTTCCGTCGGCGACGATCACCTGGCCGGCGTGGAGCGAGTTGCCGATGCCGACGCCGCCGCCGTGATGGAAGCTCACCCACGTCGCGCCGCTCGCGACGTTGAGGAGCGCGTTGAGGATCGCCCAGTCGGCGATCGCGTCGCTGCCGTCCTTCATCCCCTCGGTCTCGCGAAAGGGAGACGCAACCGAGCCCGTATCAAGATGATCGCGGCCGATGACGATCGGCGCACGTACTTCGCCGCTCGCGACGAGATCGTTGATCGCCAGGCCGAACGTCGCGCGATCCCCTTGCCCGAGCCAACAAATACGCGCCGGCAATCCCTGGAATTTAATTTTCTCGCGCGCCTTCTCGATCCACGTTTTGAGCTGCTGGTCGTGCGGGAACAGTTCGAGCGCGAGGCGGTCAATACGCGCGATATCCGCGGGATCGCCGGAGAGCGCGGCCCAGCGGAACGGTCCCTTTCCCTCGCAAAAGAGCGGACGAATGTATTCCGGAACAAAGCCGGGAATCGTGAAGGCGTCGGTGAGACCGGCGTCGAACGCCACCGTGCGAATGTTGTTGCCGTAGTCAAAGGTGATCGCGCCGCGATCCTGCAGCGTGCGCATCGCGCGGACGTGCTCGACGGCGCTCATGGTCGACCGCCGGACGTACGCCGTGGGATTCATCCCCCGCAGCTCAGCGGCCGCAGCGAGCGTCATGCCGGCCGGCACGTAGCCGGTGAGCATATCGTGCGCGCTCGTTTGATCGGTCACCACATCGGGCGTCACGCCGCGCTTCACCAGCTCCGGGAGCACCTCGGCGGCATTTCCAACGAGACCGATCGAGAGCGGGCGATGCGCTTTTTGCGCGTCGGCGGCCCACGCGAGCGCTTCGTCGAGTGAAGCGGTCATCTTGTCGCAGTAACCGGTCGCGAGGCGTTTCTCGATGCGAGCGGGATCAACCTCGACGCCGATGATCACCGCACCTTGCATCGTCGCCGCGAGCGGCTGCGCACCGCCCATTCCGCCGAGCCCTGCGGTGAGGATAAGGCGACCGGCGAGCGAGCCGCCGAAGTGCCGCGTCGCGACGGCGCCGAACGTTTCGTACGTGCCCTGCACGATCCCTTGCGAGCCGATGTAGATCCACGAGCCGGCGGTCATCTGCCCGTACATCGTGAGTCCCATCTTCTCGAGTTCGCGGAACTGATCCCACGTCGCCCAGCGACCGACGAGATTCGAGTTCGCGATGAGCACACGCGGCGCGTGTGTGTGGGTCCGAAAGACGGCGACCGGCTTTCCGCTCTGCACGAGCAGTGTTTCGTCGTGCTCGAGGGCGCGGAGCGAGGCAACGATGGCGTCGTAGCACTCCCAGTTGCGTGCCGCCTTGCCGGTGCCACCGTACACGACGAGATCGTCGGGACGTTCGGCGACGTCGGGATCGAGATTGTTCATCAGCATCCGGAGGGCGGCTTCCTGCTGCCAACCCTTGCACGAGAGTGTATTCCCGCGAGCGGCGCGGATTTCGCGCTTCACTGGAACTCCCCCCGGGCAATCGCATCGGCCAGCGCGATGATATCGCCCGAGAGCACCCGATCGTCGCCGAGTGTTTCGACGTGACGGCGCACGGTGAGATGGGCGCGCTCGACGCCGACGCCGCCGCGCAGCGGGCGGCGGCAATCGATCCCCTGCGCCGCGCACATCAGCTCGATACCAAGAATATGCTGCACATTGCGAATAATTCGACGCAACTTCCACGCGGCGCCCATCGCCATCGGGACGACGTCTTCCTTGTTGCCGTCGGTCGGAATGGTGTCGACGCTCGCCGGGTGCGAGAGCACCTTGCACTCGCTGGCGAGTGAGGCCGCCGTGACCTGCGCCATCATGAAGCCGGAGTGAACGCCGGCGTCGCGGGCGAGAAAGGGCGGCAACCCCTGATTGAGATCGGGGTGGACGACACGATCGATCCGGCGTTCGGCCATCGTCGCGAGGTTGGTCATCGCGATCGCGAGGAAATCGAGGGCCATCGCCACGGATTGGCCGTGGAAGTTGCCGCCGGAGAGCATCGTGCCGTCGTCGAAGACCAGCGGATTATCGGTGGCGGCATTCAGTTCACGCGAAATCACCCCTTCGCAAAACTTCAGCGCGTCGAGGACTGGGCCATGCACCTGCGGCATGCAACGGAGCGCGTAGGCATCCTGAACACGCGGATCGCCGGTGCGATGCGATTCGCGGATTTCGCTCCCGGCGAGGAGGGCGCGGAGGAGTGCGGCGGACTCGGATTGCCCTTCCTGACCGCGCGCATCCTGGATGCGCGCGTCGAAGGCCACCGGAGTGCCGAGCAGCGCTTCGAGTGACATCGCGCCGCTGACGTGCGCCGTGTGCCAGAGGGCCCGCGCATCGGCAACAGCGAGCGCGGCGACGGCGGTGTGGGCCTGCGTGCCGTTAATGAGCGTGATCCCTTCTTTCGGCGCGAGCGTGAGCCGCGCGAGGCCGGCTTCGGCGAGCATCGCCGCGGCCGGACCGCGACGATCGCCGCGACGATCGCCGCGCTGGTCGCCGCGATACAGTTCGCCCTCGCCGATGAGCGAGAGTGCGAGGTGGGCGAGCGGCGCGAGGTCGCCACTGGCGCCGACCGATCCCTGCTCCGGCACCGGAGGCCAGAGATCCGCGGCGAGCATCGCGCAGAGCAGATTGGCCACCTCGGGGCGCGCCCCGGAGAAGCCCTTGGCGATGACGTTCGCGCGGAGGAGCATCATCGCCCGCACTTCGCGTTTCGGGAGCAACGGACCAACACCCGAGGCGTGGCTGCGCACGAGATTCACCTGAAGCGCGGCGAGCTTGTCGGGCGGAATCGCGTACTCAGAAAGCTTGCCGAAGCCTGTGGTCACGCCATAGACGACTTCGTTGCGCGACACGATTCCGTCGACGACGGCGCGACTGCGATTCATCCGCTCGACCGCCGACTCGGCCACCGACACCGTCGCACCGCGCTCGGCGACGGCACGCACATCCTGCAGCGTGAGGGAGCGGCCATCGAGCGAGAGGTGCGGTGCGGTCATTGGCCTAGGGGACTGGGGGACTAGGGGATCAGGGAGCCGGATTGTCCGCGGAAGCTGGAGCGATCGTAATTGAACTTGATATCCGGTTCGGCTTTCAGCGAGACGAAGAAGGTAAAGGCGAAATTACCGTTCGGCGCCTGAGTGAAACCGAAGACCGCCCGCCAGTCGTGGAGATCGCGCTGGAGCGAGACCGTCTGTGAACCAAACGCACTGCGCTCGACGTCGTAGTTGGTCGACCACGAGGTCGCCCATTTCGGCGTAAGGTTGAAGTTCGTGCGGAACTGAATGTTCGTCTGCGGCGGATAGCGAATGAACGAACCGCCCTGTGTCGTTTCCGTGTTGGTGACGTTCTGCGGTGGCGTCGAGAGCGAACTCGTGACGCAGGTCTGATAGAGGATGGTGTTGAGATCTTTCAGCGGAAGACACTGCAGCGACGCGTCGTACTGAATGATCCGTCCACCGACCGGCGGGCGCTGCTGTGTTTTCGAGAACGAGAATGAGGCGTCGAAGCCGCGCCCGGTGGGGATCTCGAGCTGCGATTGACGAATCTGCTGGCCGGCGACGTTCGCGTTGAGCGACTGCGTGGACGTCTGATCGTAGAGCGACGGCGGACCCGCGGCGCTGTCGGCGGCCGAACGCTTGACCGGCGCCGCCGGCACCATGCCGAAGAGGCGGGCCAGCGCCTGCACGATCGGCGAGCGCGCGTTGAGATTCATGCTCGCGCGTACGCTCGTGAGATACGGACTGAACTTCGCCGTGTCGCTCAGCACGCTTCCCTGAAACAGCGAATAATCGGAGCCGAAGTCGAAGCCGGGGAGAAGATCGGACTGCAGCGAGTAGCCAAACTGGTCGGTGGCGAAGCCCGAGCCTTTGGTGGCGCGGGCCCGCTCGAAATCGTACGTGATCGACGTGAAGTTCAGATTGAGCATCTTCACTTTCCGCGCGAGTTCGGGGTGCGTCGTCATCGAATCGCCGCCCTGCTTCAGCTTCCCTTCGAATCCGGTGATGAGCGTGAGTGTAACCCGGTTCTGGGCGAGCGAGCCGAGATACCCGACGGGCGATTTTCCGAGCGCGGTGAGATAGTCGGCGTTGACGTTCGCGGCCGGTGAAAAGCCGTACGACAGCGTGGGCGTAATGAAATTACGAATCGTCTGGAGCGGCCCGAAGCCTTTGATAAACGCGTAGAAGGTCGGACTGAGCGACGCGCCGGTCGTGATGCGCTTTCCCTGCGACGCCCACCGCGAGCCGGTGCGCTCGCTGCGCACGAAGTAGGCGCCCGGATCGATATTGGATATCGAGAAACTCGGGACGAAGTTCCAGCCGCCCTGAAAAATATTCGGCAGCGCAACATTGAAATCGAAATCAACGGTCGTCAGATAGGTGCGCGCATAGACGCGCGTCGAACGCTTCGCCGTGTCGACCGGATCGACAATCGTCCGGATCTCCGGGAAATCATTCTCCCGGTCCTGCGCTCGCAGCCCGGTGGTGATCGCGAAGTCATACTTGCTGAAGAGCGTCAGCTTGAAGGGCGTCGCGAAGGTGAGGCTCGATGTGCGCGTGTTCCGGTCGGTCTTGGTGCTGTCGAGCGTGCCGTCGGACTTCGCGAAATAGCGTTTCGAAAAATCGCCCTGCGCATCGAGGTGCTGGCTCGACGATGAACTCGTCGAGAGGGTTGGCGTCCAGAGGAGCCACCTCGTGAGATTGATGGGCTTCGAGGTGAGGTTCAGATTCGGTGCGTCGCGATCGATCTGCTGGCGGCCGGGATATTGACGCTGCGTGCCGCCGAGGCTCAGCTGGACGTAGCCCATGTCGCGAGAGTAGTTGAGCGCCGAGGCGATGGAGGCGACGGCGGCGAGCGGATTGAGCACCGTTTGGCGCTGGACGGTCGTGTTCGACGAATAGTTGATGTTCGAGACGACGCGCGAGCGCGCCGAGAAATCCTGACTGTGGTTCCAGGAGAACTGGAAGTTGCTCGAACCGCTGCTCAGCTTCTGCTCGGTGACCGAAAGGCGACCGGAGATGAACCGATTGAGCCACCGGTAGTTCATGGTGCCGCCGTAGCGGACCCATCCCGGATCGACGTCGGTGGCATTGGCGGCGCTGCGCCAGTCCATCCATGTCGACAGATCGAAATAGTCGCTCAGTGCGAAGTAATAGCCAACGTTCTCGACGGTGCGCCGGTAGGTCGGACTGTTGCGCACGAGCTCTGTCAGGCCGAAGCGTGGCGTGAGGATACCGCTGCGGCGGCCATTGCGGCCGTCCTGGAAGATGAACGGGAGCCACATCACGGGAACGCCCTGGATATACAGGACGGCCGGCCGAGCGACCATCACACCGCCGGCGATGCGCTTCAGCTCGCCGGCCTTGAAGTGATAGTGCGGGATCGTGTCGTCGCAGCTCGTGATCGTACCACTGCGACCGTAAAACGCACTCGCCTGCGCCGCCGTCGTATCGCCGGAGAAGGCGGCTTTGTGCGCCGTCACGAACCAGGTTTCGCCGCTCTTCGTCGACGTCGAGACGTCGCACGCGGTGCCTTCCTTCCTCTGCAAATCATAGACGAGGCCGCAGAGCGCGACGACGTCGTCGTTGCGCGACGGATCGCGCAGCGTGATCGTGTCGCCGGCCGCAACGACCGACGCTTTCTCGTCGCTGTAGACGATCGTGTCGGCGACCATCACGGTGGGGTCGCGTTGCACGGCAGCGCGCTCGCCTTTGATGCCGGTGAGAATGATCTTTCGGTCGGTCGCGCCGAACTGGACGTTGTTCGCTTTGTAGCGGACGATGTTGAAGCCGGGCCGCCGCAGGAGCGCTTCACCGACCGAGTCGGCGGGCTCCCACTTCACGAGCGGGAGGGCGCGCAGCGAGTCGCGGCGCGCCTTTACCGTATCGATGCCGGCGCTGTTGCGTTGGTTCGCGCGGCCGGGGGTACCCGCTGTACCGGCTGCTCCCGCAGTTCCGGCACCGCGCGGTTCCCGCTGCGGCGCGACCTGCGCTCGCACGACAACCGGCATCGCGATGAGACAGAGACTCAGCCACGCGGCCCGCGCCGCGCGCCGGCCGAGCCAGCTCAACCTCACGCCGACGCCTCGACTCCGATCGTCCCGTCCGCCGCGGCTGCCGCCGCGGCTTCCGCCTCGGCTGCCGCCTGACGCTTCTGACGCGCCCGATAGACGACCCACGAGACGACGATGCTCACCTCATACAGACCATAGACCGGAATCCACAGCATGAGCGTCGAGATGATCAGATCACCCGGCGTGATGATCTCGCAGATGATGAGCGTCGCGACGATCGCATGACGGCGATACTTCACGAGGAGTTTCGGCGTGATCAGCCCGAGCGCGGTGAGCGCGAGGATGAGAATCGGCAGTTCGAAGGTGATGCCGAACGCCAGCGAGATCATGATGACGAAGCCGTAATAGTCGCTGGCCGAGATCATCGATTCGAACGCCGTCGTCTGAATCCCCTCGATGAGCTTCATCGTGACGGGGAGGAAGACGAGATCGGCCATCGCCACACCGGCGAGAAAGAGGCCCGCCGCACCGATCAGCACGGGGATGATCACCCGCTGCTCGCGCTTCGTGAGCGCCGGCGAGAGAAAGCCCCAGATCTGATAGAAGATCACTGGACTCGCCAACACGAGGGCCAGGCCGATAGAAACCTGCATCAGCAGCGTGAACGGATCCATCGGATGCGTATAGATCAGCTTCTTGCCGTGCAGATACGGCTTGATCGGCTCGGCAAGAATCGCGAAGACGTCGTAGTTACTGGAGATCCAGAACGCGACCGCGAAGGCGACGATCAGCGCGAGCAGACTTTTGACGATGCGCCAGCGCAGTTCCTCGAGATGATCGAGGAACGGCATTTCCGCTGCGGGTACGCCTTGCTGATCGAGTGCCACGTCGTCCTGTGCCTTGGCTACGCTTGACGGCGCGAACCGCGCCGTTACTTCAGCGTCTTGAGAATGTCGCGAGCGAGATCCGCTTCGTCCGACCGCGGATACTTGTCGATGATCTGCTGGAACATCGCGCGTGCCTTGGCCGTCTGTTTCGTGTCGCGGAGTGCGGCGGCGCGCTTGTACAGCGCCGTCGGCGCGCGATCGCTGTTCGGATAGCGGTTGACGACGAGCGCGTACGCCGAATCGGCGGCCGCTCCCTTCCCTTCGGCCGCATACGTCTCGGCGATTCCAAATTGCGCATCGGCGGCGAGATCATCTTTCGGATATGCCGCGAGGAAATCCTCAAAGCCGGCGCGCGCCGACAGCGCGGCCCCGCGGCGTAACTGCGCCTGCGCCGCCTGGAAAAGCTGATTCGGTCCCGGCTGTCCGGGCGTCGGCGCGGGTGGTTTCACACCGCCGGCCGGTGGCGCACCGGTTGCCGGGGTGACCGGAGCGGAGGCCTGCTGCGCCGCTGCCGCCTCGGTCGAGCGCGTTTCGAGATCGGCGCGCATTTCCTGCAACTTCTTCTGGCTCGCCCCCGCCAGTTCGGTCAGCGTGATGAGCTGCTGACCGATGTTGTGCAGCGAGAGCGAGACATCGCCCTGAAAGCGCGACAATACCGTCGCGACCGTCCGGACCGAATCATTCACCACGCCGACCTGCCGCGACAGCTGCCGCAGCTGTTCGCGATGCATCGAGTCCGCTCGCGTCGCTTCGGCGCGGAGGACTGCGATGTCGCCCTGCAGGACGCGGACGTCGTTGCGGGTCGCGAAGCACGCGCCCGTCGTCATCGTGACGACGGGGACGATGGCGAGCGCCATCGCGCGCCGCACTCGCCGCAAGCGATTCATTCGCGCGGCACCTTGATCGCGTCGCCGCCGGCGATGATTTCGAACTCGTCGCGGCGGTTCTTCGCCCAGGCGTCTTCGTTCTCACCCTGCATGGCCGGACGCTCTTCGCCAAAGCTCACCGTCTCGATGCGCGATTCGGCGATGCCGCGTGACACGAGATACCGCTTCACCGTCGCGGCGCGGCGCTGGCCGAGCGCGAGGTTGTATTCGTCGGAGCCGCGGTTGTCGGTGTTGCCGAGGACGCGGATGCGAATGTTCGTATTGAGCGTGAGCACGGGGATCTTGGCTTCGAGCGCCGCTTTCTGGTCGTCGCGGATCTCGTCCTTGTCGTAGTCGAAGTAGATCACCTGCGCGATCGAGGCCTTGGCGGCGGCAATCGCGCTCGCATTGCGGCGCGCTTCCTCGGCGTCGGCGGCGGCCTTGCGGCGCGCTTCGTCGGCGGCGCGGGCGGCGTTGATCGAATCGGTGTTCACCTTCGGCTGGGCGACCGGAGTCGGCGCGGGCGCCGGGGCCGGCACGACCTCGGGCTTCTTTTTGCAGGCCGCGACGGCGGTGAGCGCGAGCATGAGGGCGGCGACGTTACGCGTGGTGTTCATACGAAGAGCTCCACCGATAGGGGTCAAAGAATGAGGCTACGATTACTTCGCACTATCCAGTCGCGGTGACCACGCTGCTTGACGCGATGCGCCGCCCGTCTTCAACTGCCGGATCCGAAACGTTTCCGTATCCAAAACCCAGAGCTGCTTCGCTCCCGACCGCGACGAGGTGAAGACGATGTGCCGTCCATCGGGCGCCCACGACGGATCCTCATTGCGCCCTTCACTCGTCAGCGCCTGCACGCTCCGGTCGCGCAGGTTAATCGTCATGATCTGAAATACACCAGCGATTTGCGATTGGAACGCCACCCGGCGCCCATCCGGCGACCAGTCCGGATTGGCGCGATAGAGCTGGTCGCCAAAACCGGTCGAGGTCAGGAGGTCGGGATTCGTGCCGTCCGCATCTGTAATATAAACCTCCGGATGGCCGAGGCGACCCGAGGTAAATGCGATGCTCCGGCCGTCCGGACTGAAGCTCGGATTGGAGTTGCTGCTCCCCCGTCCGTTCGTGATGCGACGCGGGGCCTCATTCTCGAAGGCGGGAACGGCAAAGAGGTCCATCCCGTCGTTGCCCGCGGCGAAGACGAGGGTGCTGCCGTCGGGTGAGAAGGCCGGCGTGATGTTCGAGCCGCCGCGGTCGGGAATGCGGCGGGAGGAGCCGCTGACGAGGTCGCGGACGCTGACGTGCGTGCCGTCGTTCGAGAGGTCCATGTAGGCGATGTAGCGCCCCGAAGGGTGCCACGTCGGTGAGAGCGCCGATCCAACGCCGGCCACTGCGTTGAGCCCCGCCCCGTCGGCATCCACGGTCCAGAGCCGCTGATCGCGCACAAACAGCACACGTGTCTGATTGATGCCGCGCTGGCCGGTGATCCAGCGTTCGATTTCATCCGAGGCACCGTGCACCGCGAGGCGCCATGCCGCACTGAGGGCCGGCTGCGGAAGGACGAAATCGCCGACGTTCATGACCTTTCCCGCCCCGACGTCGTGGAGGGCGATATGCAGCGAACCCGACGGCGTCACACTCGCCTGCACGAGCGCCGCAGCGCCAAGCTTGGCGTAGAGCGCGTAGTTGAGCGCGCTCACCGGCGCATCACCGTGGCCGCCATCGATCGCGGTGACGCGATCGCCGTAATCGAGATCGCGCGCGAGGATCGCGCGTACCGAATCGGCGTTCGGGCCGGCTACGGGAACGACGAGGACGCCGGGACGCGTGCCGGGCGTATACGTCAGGCCGATGCGGACGCCGCTCGTCGTCGTGTCCTGCGCTGCGCCCGGCGTGGCCGCCGCCGTCACGAGCGTCATCGCTCCCAGCACCATCATCGT
>JAYVPN010000238.1:0-10998 GCA_043757365.1 Gemmatimonadota bacterium
AAAGCTACCCGGTCGCGGAAAGGCGGTCTACTCCGAGCGGACCTTTGTGGCCGGATCGCGTCGACGGGTTGTTTGCAGCGTGTATTTGGACATACGTGCGAGGTAGGGTTGAACAACGCCTCGGAGGCACGCGGATGAAAGCGCTTGCGTTGATGCTGATGGTCGCCGTCCGGCTGGGGGCTCAGGATTCGATGGAGCCGAGCAAGTGGGCCGCGGGACCGCAAATACGAATTGCGTCCAGTCCGCTACCGGCGACTGCAATCGGCGCGTACCTCTCACGAAACGTCTTGGCCGTTGGACCGCTCGTCCTTGCCGCCGAGATCGACGGGTTCCTCAAGACGAAGGACAATACCGGATATGCGTGCGTTGCGAGCCCGTGCCAGTACTGGCCGCCGATCTCGAATACGGTCGATCTCATGCTCCGGCTCAGCACGCGTGCATCGCCAACCGGCTGGCGCCCGTCACTCGCGCTGACAGGCGGCTATTACATCGCACAGGCTGAACGCGAGGGCCCCTTCGATCCACACACACCGAAGGTTGTGCACGGTGTGCTGCTCGGCGTCGGAATCGGCCTCCTCCCGCCCGGAAACCGCGGCTTCACGCTGGAGGCCACCGTCTACAACCACGCGGCGCTTACAGTCGGCGACGTCATGGCGATCGGCCTCCGCGCCGGATGGAAATGGTAGGCGCGCTGTCACCCCGATCGCCCGCTGACTAACGCGTACCAACGTTGGCGATCGGCGCCGCGCGATAGCGCAGCGCCTCCGCAACAGCGCCGCGCTCGATGTTTGACGCGCCGTCGAGATCGGCAATCGTCCGCGCGACACGGAGCGCTCGATGAAATCCGCGGGCGCTCAATCCAAGCCGCGTCGCCGCCTCGCTGAGCAGATCGCGCGCCTCGGCCGTGAGCCCGCCGTGCGACTGAATCCATCGACCCGCCGCGTGCGCGTTGACGTGCACGCCCTCGACTCGTTGGTATCGCTCCGTCTGTCGCTCGCGCGCTGCGGCAACACGAGCGCGGACCACTTCCGATTTCTCTTCGGAACTCTCCGTGCCGAGTGATGCGATCGCGACGGCACCGACATGGACGTGCAAGTCGATGCGATCCGCGAGCGGACCACTAAGCCGCGCGCGATAGCGTTCGACGTCGGCCGCCGAGCATTGGCACGTGAGACTGGGATCGCCGAGCCGACCGCACGGGCACGGGTTGGCGGCGCCGATGAGTTGAAAGCGCGCCGGAAAGGCGACCGCGTGCGCGGCGCGAGCGATGACGACTCGGCCGTCTTCAAGCGGCTGACGCATCGCGTCGAGGACGTGGCGCGGGAGCTCGAGCAGTTCGTCGAGAAAAAGAACGCCACGATGGGCGAGACTCACTTCGCCTGGGCGCGGGCCCGGGCCGCCGCCGATGAGACCGGCCGTCGAGATCGTGTGATGCGGCGCACGAAATGGCGGCGTGCGCGATGGAGGTGCGCCAGGCACCAGCACACCACCTACCGAATGAACGGCAACTACTTCGAGCATCGCGTCGTCGTCGAGCGGTGGGAGAATTCCCGGGAGACGGCGGGCGAGCATCGTCTTCCCTGCTCCTGGCGGGCCCATCAGTAGTGCGTTGTGCCCGCCGGCCGCGGCGATTTCGAGGGCGCGCTTCGCAGCGGCTTGGCCGACGACGTCGGCGAAGTCGAGTGTTTCGAGCGATGGAGTGCTTACTGTTGCCAGCGGCGGATCGGGGAGCGATCGCGCGCGCAGTGCGTCGACGAGTAAGCGCAGTGTCTTCGCACCCGAGACTCGAACTGTTGAGACGAGCGCGGCTTCGGCGGCATTCGCTTCGGGGATGACCAGCGCGCGTACACCGCTGCGCGCCGCGCCGCGTGCGAGTGAGAGTGCGCCGCGGATCGGGCGGATCGCGCCGTCGAGGCCGAGTTCGCCGGCAACGAGGATGCCGGTCGTACAGTCGGGGTCGAGTTGACCGAGCGCAGTGAGGAGTGCGAGGGCGATCGGGAGATCGAATGCGGTGCCGTCTTTACGGACGTCGGCCGGTGAGAGATTGCAAACGACGCGGCGCGACGGAATGGAGAAGCCTGAATTATTGAGCGCGGCGGTCACGCGCTCTCGCGCTTCTTTGACGGCGCTCGAGGCGAGGCCGACGATCGTCCACGCGGGAAGGCCGGCGGCGACGTCGACTTCAACGGTGACATCGTAGGCGGCGATGCCGAGCACGGCGGCGGAGCGAATGGAGGCGAGCACGCGGTAAGAATAGGTCGAGGTCGCTGCCAGACCGCATCAAACGAACTCGCCTCAGCCCTGATCCTTGCGCGCCGAGCGATTCAAGAAAAAAGACGCGAGATGCTATTGCAGGCATCCAGCGTCCTTCGACATCTCACCTTCTGCAATCAGGCGTCGGTCTCTCGTGAGGACTCGGCGTTCTGACGGCGCACAGATCGCCACGATTCCGCCTCCGCCGTGAGCTGGGGCTTGCGCCAGATTTGGTCCGCGAGTGTCTGACGAAACAGGATCACTACAGCCGCGAACTCGCAGCTGACTCGGAGGAAGTCGGCGAATTTTCCGGGATGCTGCCACGCGTCTGCCTGTTCGTACTTTGTGCAGCCCCGCGCGCGGCGCTCGTACGCTCCTCGCGTGCGGATGCGCTAGAGATGCCACGGCGCGCGCACTATCACGACAAAACACGCTAAGTCCGGCTGACCGTTTTTGGACAGCCAATTACGCTCGTGCGAAGGCCCCCTCTTGAAGTCTGCCCGCTCGTCGTGTAGTGCTCCCCGATTCGCCGAGACACTCTGAATAGGATACACTTTCAGAGTCGAGGAGGTGGAGGATGGGGACCATGGCGAAGTCTTCGGGCTATCGACGGTATAGCGCCGAGTTCAAACGGGAGCAGGTTGAGCGAGTGATGCGCGGCGAGATGACGGCGGCGGCGTTGAGCCGTGAGCTCGGCGTCGCGCGGTCGCTGATCCAGCGCTGGAAGTATCTGCTCACGAAGGGCGGCGAGACGGCCGTCGCGTCGGACGATGATGTCGTGCCGGCGAGCGAGTTGCGGGCCGCCCAGCAGCGCATGCGCGACCTCGAGCGCGCGCTGGGGCGCAAACAAATGGCCCTCGAGATCTTCGAGGCCGCTCAGGATGAGGTGAAACAAAAGCCGCATTGGTACGGCGTGTCGAAGCGCGGACGGAGCTCCCCGTGAGAATGATCTGCGAGACGCTCGGCATCAGTCGCGCGACGGCGTATCGGCCGCTCACGACCCGGGCGCGCCACTATACGAAGGCCGACGATCGCGCCGT
This sequence comes from Gemmatimonadota bacterium, assembly GCA_043757365.1. Lineage (GTDB taxonomy): Bacteria > Gemmatimonadota > Gemmatimonadetes > Gemmatimonadales > Gemmatimonadaceae > Fen-1231. The sequence continues at coordinate 3,294 of JAYVPN010000238.1, forward strand.
CGCGGCGCAGATCACGACGGTGGTGCGCGAGCGGGCGCGCTCTGGGTATCGCCGGGTGACGGCCGTCGTGAATCGGTCGTTTGGGACGACGTACAATCGGCAGCGCATCCGCCGCGTGATGGCGCTGCATGCGTGGACGCTGCCGCGGCCCGCGAAGCGACGCTGGACCCGGGCGCATCGCGGCACGGTCGCGCGACCGCGCAGTAACGAACGCTGGTCGAGTGATGCGATGGAAATCGCGTGCTGGAACGGGGACGTGGTCGAAGCGGCGTTTGCGCTCGACTGCTGCGATCGCGAGTGCCTCGCAGACGTCGCCGCCAACCGCGCCCTCGCGGGACATGATGTGCGGACCCTGCTGGCCGCCGCGGTGCGGTCGCGCTTTGGCGACGCCGGTGCGCCGCCGACGCTGCAGTGGCTGAGTGACAATGGGAGCATGTACACCGCGCTCGAGACCGTGATCGCGGCGGAGCGTGTCGGTCTCACGCCGATCACGACGCCAGTGAGCCGTCCGCAATCGAACGGCATCTCGGAAGCCTTTCATCATACGCTCCGGCGGGATTATCTCGCGGGCGCGGATCTTCGCAGTGCGGCGATCGTCCTCGAGCAACTCCCGCAGTGGATCGCCGATTACAATCACTTTGCCCCGCACTCCAGCCTCGGAATGCGGAGTCCGATCGAGTACCGCCAAGCGCAGGACATTGTGACAAATTAGGTCAGCGAGTGTCTCACGAATCAGGGAGCACTACAGAGACCGGATCGAGTCCGTGGGAATACATGAGCTGTCAGGCGAGCGGATGGACGGATCCTTCTATGAACGCCGATAGTTACTATGGTGGAACCGTCCCCAATTTCAGTACCGAGGGGTACGCGGCGTACTACATCTGGGCGCGCAATGCGACCGATATCGGTCCGGCGAGTTCAATTCGATACTTCAGACTCGCACCCCCGTAAGCGTGGTGCCTGTACCCGAACGGACCATTAATCCACTGGAATGATCAGATGAGACGAGGCTTACTAGCGATCACGGTCCTGCTCTGCGTCGGCGTCACTCGGACGCTCGCGGCGCAGCAAGGCAGCAAGCTTTGGGCTGCGGGCGTCGAGGTGCAGGCTGTTGATGCTCCTGGTGGGCAGACACCATTCGTCGGGCTCACCGTGTCGCGTGTTTTAGGGACGAGTGGAGTATTCGGTGTTCGACTGCAGGCGAGCGGCGCGATCGCTGGTCACGCCCAAAATGAGTTGTGTAGCGGTTTTGGAGTCTGCGATCAACGCAAACTGGCATCGCTGATGGACATAACAGCGGTTGCGACCGTTGGGAGTCCCGAGAATGCGGCGAGAGGCTCACCGTTGTTTGCGTTCCTTGGACTTGGATGGTACGCCTCGCAATGGAAGGGCGGCACGTACACATCCTCGCAGGGCGTTGTTCCCCCGACGACCGTATCGGGCGCTGGCCCATCCGGACTTTCTAGTCTCATAGGACTTGGAGTTCTCATTCCTGGAACCGGTCGATCGTTGCGCCTAGAGTTGCAAGCGTCGCGCCTCGAATCATTCGTGGACTCCGCCGGCAAGTGGAATTTTGGAGCCGGACTGCACTTCGCCTGGTGACATCGCGATCGCGGTGATGCGCTACCTCACGAGAAGCGCTCGGCAATTCGGCCGAGCGCTTCTTGCTCCTCTGACGCAAGTCAGACCTGTAGTGCTCCCCGGTTCACGAGGCACGCCTTGACCGAATTCAGCGACTTCACTAACGTGTGAGAAGACTCATTCATCGGCGCCGTGCTTCGCCGCGTCGCGCCAGTCAGCATTCGTCTGTTCTTTCGCGTCGCTGTCCGGACTTAGGTTTATCGTGATCCGCCGCGACGGCAGCGCGAAGCCGGAATTATTGAGTGCGGAGCTGACGCGTTCGCGGGCTTCTTTGACGGCGCTCGACGCGAGGCCGACGATCGTCCACGCGGGAAGTCCTGCGGCGACATCGACTTCGACGGTGACGTCGTAGGCGGCGATGCCGAGTACGGCGGCGGAGCGGATGGAGGCGAGCACGCGGGGAGAATAGGGCGTGTGCCGCGACGGGCGGCATCAAACGAACCCACGTCAGTCCCGATGCGTGCGGCACTCGACGCTCGGGAATCGCAGTCCAGACGAGTTCGAGCGGGAAGCAGCAGTAGCTTGCGTCACCGTCCATGGAGCCCAGTGCAACTCAACTATCGGATGCGTGCGACCTCGAGTCTCGCACTCGTCCCGTCGAGAACTCCCATGTAGACGATGCCCGGACCAAAGCCGATGATGACGCGTCCGTGCGGTACCCGCACGCGGTCGACGAGCCCGCGCGTGTGGTTGACGATATCGTACACCGCTCCGCCGTCGACGACGCGTGAGGTGCGAATCCAAACATTTCCGCTGGCATCACCCCGAACCCCGCCGGGCTCGAACGCGGGATGATAGTCCGGAAGTTCACTGGCTGACACGACCCCAATGATCGGCTGCCCCACAGGACTCTTGGGAATTCCAGCCGAGGTGCCGGCGCTGACGCGGAGTTTCTCCGCGGCGGCGGCGAGCGCGACCGCGATCGCCGCTCGGGTAGAATCGAGGACAGCCACGCGATCCTCGTCCGTCATTCGCCTCCAGCCAAACGGAATCGCGGTCGTTGAACGCCGCACACCATCCGGCATCAGCCAATCTATGCGGTAGTCCCGACCGCGAACGATCGCAATCGTTCCGTCGGCGAGCACCGCCCAGTCGTCGACTGACTGCATCGGATTGATCGTCATCAGCACGCTGATAGCGCCCTTCTCGGTTTGCGCGATCTTGGTGTCAACCTTCGCAATCCGAACCGACGCGACGGTGTCAAGAATCCGCGTCATGAGGTCGAATCGAACAATCGGCGCCGAGTCCGGTTCGGCAGGCATCTGAAGCCCCGCATTTCCAGACCCGCGCGTCGGCGGTGCGACAGGACGCGCCCACCCGCGATAGACGAGGCGATATTGGGCATCAAATCCCGGCGTACCGAAGGGTCCTCCAACTAGATTCATCGCGTCTCGCGGCGTCGGTATTGCCATGACGCGCGCGGCCTTGCCGGAAGGATCCAGCACCCGGATCGATAGCGATCTGGGCTCGACGAGCAAAGTCGAGTCATCGCGGAATGGAATCAGGCCGACCAGTCGCCGACCCACCATGTCCGCCGCAACACTGGTCGAATCTGAAATGACCGCGACGGTGGTCAACATAGAGTCGAGGAGCAGCACCTGCTGTCCCACGAGGTCACTGACCATCACACGTCCATCCTGCAGTCGGCGTGCCGCCGAAACGCTTGCGAACACGCCGCGCGGCGATATACGTACAACCGGACCCAAGGATCGGACGACAACACTTGGCTGTGTCGACCCAACCCAGGGACAGCATGTGAGTGCGACTCGTACCAGCACCTTCGACGACGACCGGATCATGCGGTGGGCCTCATCGCATCGAAGAACATCTGTTCGAGCGATAAGTCTTCAAGTCCGATCACGCGCACCTCAGCCAGCGTCGGTGGAAACGTCTGCCGCAACGCGTCCGCGTCGACGCGCTCATCCGGCCACGGCACACGCACAATCCCCCCCGTATGGACGCCGCTCGGAAAGACGGTCATCAGCACCGACAGCGCGTCGCGATTGAGACGCTCCACGCCAAGCACCAGCATCCGTCGTGACCGTATGACATCCGGACCGAGGCGGGCGACGACCTGCCCGGCGCTCAGGATCACAATATCGTCGGCGACTTTCCCCAGTTGGTCCAGTTGGTGGGAGGACAAGAGAATCGCCGCGCCTCGGTCCGCTTCCTCGCGGAGGAGTAGACGCAGGTCCATCTGCGCGACCGGATCCAGTGCCGCAAAGGACTCATCACAGAGGAGAACCGAGGGTTCGCAGATCAGCGCTTGAAGAATACCCAGTCGCTGCACGGTACCCCGCGAGAGGAGGCCGACACGTTGGTCGAGCACCTCGCCAACGCGCAGCCGGTCCGCGAGGTGCGCGATTCGCGTTTCCTGTTTGCCTCGGGGTACCCCGTCGATCGCGCCGAAGAACGAGAGGAGCTCGCGTCCAGTGACGCGTTGTGGAAACGCTGGCACATCCGGACAGAATCCCACAGCGCCGCGTCGTCCACGATCCAATGTGCCATGACCAAACCACGAGATGCGGCCCGCGCTGGGTCGTACCGCGCCAATACAGACCTCCAGCAGCGTCGTCTTCCCGGCGCCGTTCGGCCCGGCGAGACCCGTAATCACGCCGGCCTGAAGGGCGATCGAAACTTCACGCAGCGCCTCGACGGGCCGTTTCCGACGGTTGACTGCCGGGTACGTCACGGAGATCTGCGCGAGATCGAGTGGCCGGGGGTACGATTCGACCGTCACGCGTCGTCCCTCGAACGCTGGAGGAGTCTTGACGTGCCCAGTAAGAGCCAAATGCCCAGCAGGCCAGCTGCCAGTTGCGCGAGCACGATCACAAGGTATCGTGGACTGCTTGGCGTCGAGAATTGCTCTCCAAGACTGAACGACGTGGGGATTGACCACCAAAGGCCGAGCAGGACATCCCGGACGAGCGACGGAACTCCGACGGGAAGAAAACGGTCGACCGGGCCCGAGCCGAATACGAGGGCGATCACACCGAGCACGGCCGCGGTGTCCCGAGGAACAATCAGCGACAGGATCTGCGAATACGCCACGACGCTGCAAATACCGACGGCGACCGTGACGAGGGGAATGGCGAGCTCGGTCGATAGCTGAACGCGCCCACTGACAACGAGATAGCCGAGGCAAAGCACCGCTGCGGGAATCGCGATCGCCACACCGGCACCCACAAAGCCCAGCGCCAAGGCCGCTCGCGGGGCTTTGTGAAATAATATGAGGCGGAGAGATCCATCGGCTCGCAGACGCGCGTATGTGTCGTACGCCGCGAGAAATCCTGTCCAGAGTGCGACGAACACCAAGGTGCTCGACCACGGTATTCCAGCCGGCGAACGCTGCGAGACAGCATCGAACCAGCACAGCGCGCCGACGAAGGCCAGGAATCCGAGTGGAGCTCGAGACCGCCGCCAGTCCGTCAACTGCAACACGGTTGCCGCACGTGCCGCCGTTCGGTACCGAGGAATGTGTTCCCACCAGTTCATGACACTTTCCTAAGCGCTCGGATGGTTCGTCGGCGGGCATTCACCAAATAGATGGTGGCTCCGTCAGGCGATACCCCAATGTGCGTCGCGGACCCGTCGAACGAAAGTCGGCGATCCGGAATTTCGCGATCCGGACTCAGCACGTCGATTGCCATATGCTCCGGCTCTCCGCGGGAATTGCGCGCGGAACTCAGGGCGGTGAGGATGAACGCACGTCCGCTGGAATCGCACGCGATACCAGCGGAAATGACGTCAAATGGCATGGACGTCGGCCGCAGTCGCACTCGAGTACGTCTATGGAACTCCAGGCCTCAACCTCCAAGGGCCATCGACAGGAGTGGCATCAGGCGCTTCCTATACGGTGGACGGTAGCACCGATAACCCGAAATTTGTCGGTCCGGTCAGTTGGTCGTGGTATGTTGATGGAGTTCTGCGGTCCACCGCCGGTAGATCGTTCAATTGGCAGAGTGGGAGCCCGGGTGCCACACAGAGTATCCATGCGACTGCTATAGATGCCAACGGCTTGTCGCAGTCGCACGATGCGTATTCAACCGTGGTGGCATGCAGCGGTACGCAAATCAGTTGTTAGAGGCGCGTTCAGCACGTAGTCTGGTCAAACAGCTTGGTGTCGTCGAGCGTGGTTGTGCGAAGGGCCACCACGCTCGATGCAGTTCCAGATACGCACGATGGACATCCGCGCATTGAATGGCCCTGTCGCTGTTTCCGCAGGCGCATCGATTCGGAAGCGCCGTCGATCCGACTATGAGGATGAAAGTGTGCTGCATGTACGACAGAAGCATGGAGTACGCCGCCCGAGAATTGACGCGTGGACACGGTGCGTTCTTGCCCTCGTAGCGTGGACGTGCGATGCGTGTGGGGTGACGAGCCCGCCGCTCCCCGAGAACGCGACGCGTTTCAATCCACCCGCCGTGTTCGCGAAATGGTGGGCGTGGACCGAGCAGTGTTCTGGGAAGTCGAGGCCACTCGAATCGCTGACGTGGTACACGGCGCCCGTCGTGACGCTCGGGCGTGAGCGGTACGCGGGATACTACGATCCGGCTAGTAACCGAATCGTCCTCCAAGCGAACTGGGTGCCCTACGGCGACCTCGTCCGGCACGAAATGTTGCATGCGCTCCTTCAGGTGGATGGACATCCTCGAGCGTCGTTCCTCGGCTCGTGTGCCGGCGTAGTGCACTGCGATCAAGATTGCATCTCCAGCACGGATCCCTTTGTCGGATTCGGAGGTGCCGTGCCCGTCGTCGCGCCGGATTCGATTGACGTCAGCGTCGCGGTCGATCCCGTTTCTCCTGGTTCTGGCACGGACGATGGTTTCTTCAACGTATCGGTCACCGCGCGGAATCCTCGGCCGACGCCGGTCATCGTGCGATTACCAAGTCAGTCGATATTTTCGTACGATGTGAGGGGACCAAGCGGCGGAATCGAAGGTGGTCTAGTGGTCTTCGATACATCGCAGGTTGTTTTCGGAGCATACGAGACGAAACGGCAGCTCTTCGATTTCGTGGTCGGGAACGATTTAGCCCACCTTCGAACACCGCCCGGATCCTATACGGTTCGTGGTAGCTTCGGCCGGCACTATTCTGCGGAGTTGACTGACATACGGGTGAATCCTTAGCGGAGTGTGTCGAGAGTTGAGCGGGCGGAGTTCGTCGCCCCGCTTCGCGAGGCAACAGCTGTCACGGCTCGATCGCTGTGTGCTCCCTGATTCGTGAGACACTCGCTGACATGATCTGTACCTACTTCTGCGCGGGGCGCTTCGGCGGCCGAGTGTCGCATCCGCGAGAACAATCGCGGGCCGCACCGTCTTTCCTTTTGCATGGTTGTCCGGTGAAAGATTGCAAACGACGCGGCGCGACGGAATCGAGAAGCCTGAATTATTGAGCGCGGCAGTCACGCGCTCGCGCGCTTCTTTGACGGCGCTCGAGGCGAGGCCGACGATTGTCCACGCGGGAAGTCCTGCGGCGACATCGACTTCGACGGTGACGTCGTAGGCGGCAATACCAAGGACTGCGGCGGAGCGAATGGAGGCGAGCATGCGGTAAGAATCGGCCGCGCTCGCCGCGACGCCGCATCAAACGAACTCGCGTCGGCCCCGATCCTCGCGCGGGGTAGTTGCTTTCATAAGGTCCCCAGCACCGGGAGCCCGGTGCGCCCGAAGTCAGGCCAATATAGATTCAGGATTATGACTACTAAGGACCTCCTCCGGGAAACTGCTGCACAGCTGCCTGAGAATGCGTCGGTGGAAGACGCAATGGAGCGACTGCTCTTCCTCTCGAAAATTGAGCGGGGGAAGGCCGACGCCGATGCCGGCCGGCTGGTATCGCACGAGGACGTGAAGCGCCGCCTCGGTTTGTGACCGCAATCCGATGGACGGAGACGGCCGCGTCCGACCTGCGGAACATTCACGACTATATTGATTGCCCACGACTCGACCACCGTCGCACGAGCGGTGCGGTGAGTGTCAAGGTAGTTGTCGCATGAAGCATCACGCGGCGATGTGCCGCGCGGACGATTCCGCGACGCGCTCGGGATTGAGCGTGACAATCGCGA